>DASVQA010000079.1:0-53057 GCA_036389375.1 Pyrinomonadaceae bacterium
AGGCACGGTGTTCTACCAGGCAGGCCAGCCCTCCACCGACTTGCCCGCTTGGGCGCAGCAGATAGACCCCACGCTCTTTCAGACGGCGCTCAGCTACGCGTGGTCATTCCTCATCGACACGATACAGACCACGGTCGCGCCGCCGAAAGCCGCCGGCTCCAACGGCGGGATGCTCGACCTGCCGCCCGACTTTTACACGGCCATGTTCTCCCTCAAGTACATCATCCCGCTCGTCTGGCAAACGGGTAACTGCCCCGCCTACACCTACCAGTCCGGCATCACGGCCGCTCAGGTGCAGACGGCGCTCGACCAGATTGATCCCTACTGCCTCATGCACTGGGACGCGCAGACGGCCGCCCTCCGCGCCAAGGCCAAGCAGCAGGAAACCTACACGGCCACGCTGCCGGACGGGAAGACAGTCGAACAGACCTATCAACTCAACGCCTGTCAGGGTCTCAACGTCTGCGCGACCCAAGGGTGGGGCGAGCTAGCCACGCAGCCCGGCGACGGCGCGTGCGCGACGGCCGACTTCCATTCCTGTCAGGGCGGCAACTCGTGCCGGCATCAGGGCGGCTGCGGCTTTATTTCGTCCCAGCTATCGCCCAGCGAACAGTGGGTGCCGGGTCAGAATTCCTGCGCGCCGCCCGCGCAGCCGGTCACGACCGGCGGCTGCCAGACGCCCATCTCTGCCGGGCAGTATTTCGACCCTACCGCGACGTTCCCGTCCGACTGGCCGCCGGCGATAGTGAGCCGCCTCACCGAGCTGAAGAACACGCCGGTGTGGGATGAGGCACGGAATCTTCTGGCGTCGAGCCTCGGCCTTGCAAGCGCACAACAGCTTCCCGCCAACTCGCAACAAGGGTCGAGCGATAACGTCATCTATAACGGGAGCGAGCGGCGGCAGTACGTCCCGGCAACCTCAACCAAGGCGACCTCGACCGGCGGGGCCGGGCAGGGGTCGGGCGAAGGCGACACCGCCTGACCGAGAGTGCTGTAATGACACGACCACGAATGGGGCTGCCCGACCTCGGCTTCGGCGTCGGCCTGCGGAGCGTCCACTTCGACTACATCCTGAGCCGTCAGCCGCAGGTTGATTGGTTCGAGATCATCTCGGAGAACTTCATGGACTCCGGGGGATGGCCGCGCCATGTGCTTGAGCGCATCGCCGAGCGCTACCCGCTCGTCATGCACGGCGTTTCGCTCTCCATTGGCAGTACAGACCCGCTCGACTTCGCCTACCTCGGGAAACTCAAGCAACTGGCACAGGTGATCGGGGCCCGCTGGATCTCTGACCACCTGTGCTGGACGGGGGTGCAGGGGCAGAACACGCACGACCTTCTGCCCCTGCCGCTCAACGATGAGACGCTGCGGCACGTCGTCGGCCGCGTCCGCGTCGTTCAGGATTTTCTGGAACAACCGCTGGTGCTTGAAAATCCAAGCAGTTACCTCACCTTCCGCAGCGACACGCTCAACGAGTGGGAGTTCATCACGGCTCTGGCGGAAGAGGCCGACTGCGGCCTCCTGCTCGACGTGAACAACGTTTACGTGTCGAGCGTTAATCACGGGTTCGACGCCTTCGAGTACATCGAGTCTGTGCCGCCCGAGCGCGTCGTCCAAATCCACCTCGCCGGGCACACCGACTGCGGCACGCACATCGTTGACACACACGATGGGCAGGTGACAGACGACGTGTGGGAGCTTTACCGGCTGGCTTATAGTCGCACCGCTGGCGTCTCGACGCTCCTTGAGTGGGACTCGAAGATTCCGTCGTTCCCCGACTTGCACGCCGAGGTACTCAAGGCGCGCAACCATCTGACCGAAGGTGCGCGGACGCCGACGGAGAGTTCCGACCGCAGGGGCGCGCCCCTGCCGACCCCGCTGCAAGAATCGTTCGCCGGCGCTCATCCGCCGCACCTGATACTGACAGAGCACTCATGAGCACAGGCGAGCAGGACGAGAGAGAGATGGAACTTAGCCGCATCCAAAGGATGATGCAGGTGGTCGTCACGCGCCCGGCAGGCGACCTCATCGGGGTCAGCCGTGGGGCAGAGCGAGGCGGACGCGCGGCGAGTATCGAGATGTTGGAAGAGGTGGTGTCGCCTTCTTCTACCCTGTCGGGCTTAGAGCGCCTGGCCATTTATCACAGGTCTTATCATGCGCGCCTGCTCGAATGCTTTCAGGCAATGTTCCCGGCGCTACTCCAGGCTTTGGGCGAAGACCTCTTTAACCGCTTCGCACTGGACTACCTGCAAGCCCATCCGCCGCGCAGCTACACCCTGAGTCAGTTGGCAGACGCCTTCCCGGAACACCTCGCCGGGACGCGCCCGGACGCGGACGCAGCACTGGCCGACAGGGAAAGCTGGCCCGACTTCATCATCAATCTGGCGGCGCTCGAACTGGCCTTCATGCAGGTCTACGACGGCCCCGGCGTCGAAGGTCGCCAACTGCCGAGCGGGCGACACATCCTCGCGCTTCCCCTCGGAACTCTGCTCGACGCGCGCCCCGCGCTCGTCCCCTGTCTGCGCCTGTTCGCGTTCCGCTACCCGGTGAGCGCCTATCTCTCGGCCGCACGGCGCGGAGAGCGGCCGGCGCTGCCGATGCCCAAAGATAATTTCGCAGTCGTTACCCGCAGAGACTACCGCGTTGTTATTTATGAGGTGTCCCGAAGCGAGTACGCGCTGCTTCATAACCTCGACGGACGGCGCACGATGGGGCAAGCCCTGCGGCGCAGCGAGCCAACCTGCGATTGCGCGCTGACGGCCGAGACGGGGCGCGGCTGGTTATGCGACTGGGCTGATAAAGGGCTGCTCGAAAGCCTTTGACGCCGGTCTGGACGCATGTAGCAGCATCGTCCGCGCCGGGTTGTGTTTGCGAATAATAAAGTCCCTATCTAACCAATAAATTATCTCTCGGTGAAAGAGACATGGCGCGCTGGCTAAGGACTGTTTGCCTGTGGCAGTCGTCCGCGCGCGCCTGCTGGTTCACTGCTTAACGGCCCCCGACTGCTGCCATTCCTAATATCCCGCTTAAAGATATGTTATTGACGTTAAAGCGCGTCAGTATGCTTGCGTGGAATTTTCATGCAAAAATTTTGTATTGACTTTTTATGCAAACTGCAATAATTTTGGGCTTCCCTTTTGAACTTTAGAACTGCGGAAGTCCCCCTCCTTTCGCTTAATCCGTCGTCCACCAATGTCGCCTTTGCGTCGATGAATTTCCTCGTATTCGTCGAGCCTCGCTTAGCGACAGCCCAAATATGCGGCGCAGCACGCCCGGTGCTACGGCACGCATAAGGATACTCACGCAAGGTCGCGCATTTATAAAGGAGTTTGCGCGCCTGTCTAACGCCTTTACGGTTACAACGCAAATTCCCTTTTAGCGCGGGAACCCGCTCTTACGGCGCGCCTGAACCGTAGGCGGAGGTGTCATCTTATATCCCTAGTTACGTCCAGCTAGAGATCGGGTCTCGTTGCTGCGACCTTAATCGCGGCAGCTTACATGAACCAGTTGCCAAGGAGTAATCCTCAATGTTAACCCACCCATATCGTCTCATGCTCGTTCTGCTCCTGTTGCTGCTCATCGGCCAAACGCAAAATGCGGCGGGGCAGATCAACAACGCGCAGACGCCGCGCGTTACGCGCGCGCCGCTGTTGCGCTGGCATAGTGCGCCCGCCGATGCGCCCCGCCCGACGGGCGGCACAGGCGTGCTAACCGGCGTCTCCGCCAGCAGCCCGCCGACGGTCAGTGCGGCCCGGCCGTCTGGCAGCGATGAAGGCGCGGCCAAAGATGAGCGCGCCGCCCGCGCGAGCGACGCGCCTGCACCTGTGACGCCCGCCGAGGCAGATGCGATGAACGCGCCCGCAGCGACTGTCGAGACGCAGTCTTTTGCGACGCTGGCTCCTTTGGCGGCGGCGGCCGGGATCGTGCCGGTTATGAGTGCGGCCGTTACGTCGGATGTCGTCATCACGACGCCGACGGCGGGCACTATCTTTCGCGTCCCAGTTGATGTGCCCGTCTCGGCAACCGTCGCCGGCTCGGTCGGCACGGTGCTGCGCGTCGAGTTCTACGCCAACGGCGTCTTGATTGGCACAGACCTGAGCGCGCCTTACGACATTGTCTGGACGAACGCGGGCGCAGGCATCACGGTAGCTACCAATTACGCCCTCACGGCTAAGGCGTTCAGCACGGCTGGCCCCATCTACACGTCCGATCCTGTCACGGTGCAGGTCAAGCCACCATTTTCGACGGGCGCGCCCGCCCCGCCCGCTCAATGTAAGATAGCGAACATCGTGGCCTTTGATCAGGTCTTCTTCTACAACCGGCTGGGCGCGCTCAACCCGGGCGGCATGATCTATGCGCTCAACCGCGACGTAGTGCCCATTGATTCAAACAAGGGGTTGACGCCCGGCAATGTGCGACTGCGCGACGGCAAACGCGCGCGGCCCATCGTGCTGCGCATGAACATAGGCGAGTGCCTGCGCATCAACTTCCAGAACCTGCTTGCGCCCGACGACAACGATGACGACAACGCCGAGGGCGACTGTGAAAACCCTGCGACGCCTGAGCAGAAGCGCCGCTGCGATCAACCGCGCACGCGCACCGCTTCCGCCCACGTGCAAGGCTTGCAACTCGTCAGCAGCATCCTGAGCGACGGCTCGTTTGTGGGCACGAATCCGAGCAGTCTGGTCGCGCCCGGCGGCGTGGCCACATACATCTATTACGCCGACAAGGAAGGCGCGAACCTGCTGTATTCGACCGCCGCGACGACGGGCGGTGAAGGCGACGGCGGCTCGCTGGCAAACGGTCTGTTCGGCGTGGTCAACGTCGAACCGGCCGGCGCGGAGTATTACCGCAGCCAGTTGACCTACGAGGAGATGCAGTGGGCTTCGGGCGGCTTGCGTTGGCCGACGGGGCAACCGAAGATCAATTACGATGCGGTCTATCCCGTAGGGCATCCGTTTGCCGGCAAGCCTATCCTCCGCATGACCGTCGGCAACGAAATCTTCCACACCGACCTGAACGCGATCATCACTGGGCCGAACCGGGGCGATTTCGCGCCGAACACTTATCCCAACAATCCGACCGAGCCGCAGCGCAACCGCGCGTTCCGCGAGTTCTCCGTCGTCTATCACGACGAGATCGTGGCCGTGCAGGCGTTCCCGCAGATGGAGGACACGCCGGGCAACCCGCTCGCACACACGCTGCATAGCGTGCGCGACGGTTTCGCCATCAACTACGGGACGGGCGGCATCGGCGCGGAGGTCTTGGCCAATCGTTTCAACGTCGGCCCGATGCACCATTGTCCTGAGTGCAACTACGAAGAGTTTTTCCTGAGCGCGTGGACGGTCGGCGATCCCGCGATGATCGTGGACGTGCCCGCGAACGCGCGCGATATGAACGGCAACCTGATCACGGGGCCAAAAGCGACGAAGGCGTTCTTCCCTGAAGACCCGACGAACGTACATCACAGCTACATCAACGACCACACCAAGTTCCGCATCGTGCATGCCGGGCCGAAGGAGCATCACATACACCACTTGCACGCGCACCAGTGGTTGCACACGCCGAACGACGACAACTCAACCTACCTCGACAGTCAGGCCATTTCGCCGGGCGCGACCTTCACGCTTGAGATCACTTACAACGGCAGCGGCAATCGCAACAAGGTCGTGGGCGATTCGATCTTCCACTGCCACTTCTATCCGCACTTCGCACAGGGCATGTGGGAGTTGTGGCGCTCGCACGACGTATTCGAGGAAGGCACGCAACTCGACATGACCGGCACGCCCTTGCCGGGCGCGCGCGCACTGCCCGACGGCGAGATCGCGGCCGGCACGCCCATCCCGGCGCTCGTGCCGATCCCGAAATATGCTATGGCTCCGATGCCGACGGCGGCCGTGCCCGGTTATCCGTTCTTCGTCGCGGGCATGGCCGGGCATCGCGTCTCGCACCCGCCGCTCGACACGGAGTTTGACGGCGGCTTGCCGCGCCACATCATCGTGGACGGCGTGCCCGCGTTTCATAAGGAGCGCCTGCCGGCGTTCGATCTGAACAAGGCGCGGCTCGATTTCGACAAGACGCTTGAGACCGCCATAGCGCAGCAGATCCCGGAGAACGGCACGGCCTTAGAGCAAGCGGCGATGGCTTACCACGCCGTGCGAAATCATCCAAGCCTTACGCCGGAAGGCGTCGTGGCCAACTTCGTGCTCAACGGTGCGCCCGCCCAACCGGGTGCGCCTTACGCCGACCCCTGCGTGGACGACAACGGCAACCCGGCCTTTAACCGGCTGATCGAATACAAGGCGGCGGCCTTCCAGTTCGACATCAAGTTGAACAAGGCCGGCTGGCACTTCCCGCAGCAGCGCATACTCGCTTTGTGGGCCGACGTGCAACCGACCATCAACGGCACGCGCCCACCGGAGCCGCTGTTCTTCCGCGCCAACACCAACGACTGCGTCGTCTACAAACACACGAATCTCATCCCGCGCGTCTACGTGCTCGATGATTTTCAGGTACGCACGCCGACCGACGTGGTCGGGCAGCACATCCACCTCGTCAAGTTCGACGTGACCTCGTCCGACGGTTCGGGCAACGGCTGGAACTACGAGGACGGCACGTTCAGCCCCGACGAAGTCATTGATCGCATCAACGCCATCAACAACGGGCCGCTGCACGGCATGATCCCGGCGGCGGGCGGTACGCCCGTCATGCTCACGCCGCAGCCGCACCCGTTCTTCGGCACGCCCGGCGCGCAGATCACCGTCCAGCGTTGGTTCGCCGACGACGTGCTCAACAATCACGGTTTCGACCGCACGCTCCGCACCGTCTTCACGCACGACCACTTCGGGCCTTCGACGCACCAGCAGGCCGGTCTCTACGCCGGCCTGGTCGCGGAGAAACAAGGCTCGGTCTGGCGTGATCCTGAAACGGGCATCACCTTCGGCGGTCGCTTCGACGGCGGCCCGACCAGTTGGCGCGCAGACATCATCCCGCCCGACCCGGCGCAGAGTTTCCGCGAGTTCTTGGCCGAGTTCGCCGATTTCCAACTCGCCTATCGCGCCGGTGGCGGCGTCAACGGCGAGGGCGAGCCTGTGCCCGACCCGGACAAGGCCATCAATCCGCCGGCCCGTAAAGAGGCCGACTTCCAACCGCCGTTCGTGCTGTTAGAGAAGATGCAGGTCTGCCCCGAAACAAACTTCGCGCCGCCCTGCCCCGAAGCCATCTCCGCGGCCGACGTGGGCACGATGGTGGTCAACTATCGCAACGAGCCGATCCCGCATCGCATCTGGAACTACAACGGCACGACGCCTGAGCCGGGCCCGAACGATCACCCGCAGCAAGCGCCCGGCGAACCCGGCGATCTGGCGAACGTCTATCGCTCGGACATCACGCGCGTCGATCCGCGCACCAACGTCCAACCCGGTTTCTACCCGCCGCTCACGCTCGGCGTGCAGCCGGGCGATCCGTTTACGCCGCTCATGCGCGCCTACGAGAACGACCCCGTACAGATACGCATCCTCGTCGGCGCGCACGAAGAGGGGCACAACTTCACGGTCAACGGCATCAAGTGGCTGTTCGAGCCGGGCACGCCCGAAGACCCGTCAGCCGTCAACAACACCGGCTATCGCAACTCGCAGATGATGGGCATCAGCGAGCACTTCGAGTTCCACGTGCCCGTCTTGCCGATGCCGGCGCAGAACTCCACCGAAGTGTCGCCGCCCTTCTACGATTTCCGCTACGCGCCGGGCGTGGCCGTGGACGATCAATGGAACGGACTGTGGGGCATCCTGCGTGCGTATCGCGGCTCCGAGCCTGAGTCGCCGCAGCAAGCACAGGGCAGCAGTATGCTCATGAACGAAGCGGCCCCTGGGTCGGCCAGCCCGCCGCTCCTGCCTTTGCCGAGTAATCCGGACGGGCGCGCGGCCAGTTCGCCAACTCTGTCGTCCACCTCGTCAACCGCAGCGCCCAGTTCGGGGTCGGCCTCGCTCGCAGGTAGTTCGACGGCGGGTCTGCCCGTCTGTCCGACCGGCGCACGCCCGACCACATGGAACGTCTCCGCCTATCTCGCGCGCGATCTGCTGACGGAAGGGACGCTCATCTATAATCCGCGCACCAATCAGGGCGGGCGGCTCGAAGACCCGACCGCGATCATGTACGTCCGCGACGACGACATTGATCCGACCACCGGGAAACTCCACCTGATGTACAAGCCTGAGCCGCTCATTCTGCGCGCCAACGCGGGCGACTGCATCACGGTTAACCTGACGAACCATCTGCCCGAGGCCCTCGATCTGGAAGGGCACAACTCGCTGCCGATGATCGTCGATAACTTCAACGCCAACCAGATCATGCCCTCGGCCAAGGTCGGGTTGCACCCGCAACTGGTCTTCTACGATGTGACCAAGGGCGACGGCATGAACGTGGGCTTCAATCCGGTGCAGACGGCCAATCCGGGCCAGACCGTGCAGTACGTCTGGTACGCAGGCGACGTGAAGATTGACGACACCACCGGTGCGCCCGTCTACACGCCGATTGAGTTCGGCGCGACGAACCTGTCGCCCGCCGATCCGATCAAACACTCCAACAAGGGCGCGATTGGCGCGCTCATCATCGAACCGCCGGACACGCAGATCGCCTTCGACACGGCGGGGCAGGACAACCTGCGCTCGCACGCAGAGGTCACCTTGCAGTTCAACCCGTTCCGCCCGTCGCTGGCGGAGAAGGTGCTGCTCTATCAGAACGACATCAACATGCGGTTCGGTGAACGGACGGAGTTCGGCCACTTGATGGCCGTGCCGAACATCGCCGATGAAGACGACTCGGAGGATACGGGGCAGAAAGCGGTCAACTATCGCACCGAGCCGATGTGGAAGCGGCTGAATTACGAGCCGGACTTACAGTTCAGCGAAACACGCAAGAAGGACTTCACCAATTCGCTCGCCAACATACAGGTCGGCGGCGACCCCGTCACGCCCGTCTTCTCTTCGTCGCGCACGACGCCGGTTCGCTTCCGCGTGCTGCATCCGGGTGGGCACGCGCGCAATCAGGCGTTCATCCTGCACGGGCACGAATGGGAAGAAGAACCTTACACCAACAACTCGACGAAGATCGGCAACAACCCGATGTCTGAATGGAAGGGCATACAGCACGGGCACGGGCCGTCGAACCACTTCGACGTGGACATCTTCTACGGCGCGGGCGGTCGCTTCCGAGTGATCGGCGACTACCTGTGGCGCGACCGTGCTTCCTTCACCTTCGACGGCGGTATCTGGGGCATCTTCCGCGTGCCGTAAGCGGCAGGCGGTGGCGGCAACCGACAGACTTACTGCCGGCGCTAGACAGACAAGAGGGCGAGCCTCCACAGGCTCGCCCTCTTGCTATGGTCGGCGTGCGCGTCCCTTAAGTTGTCAACGCGTGGCGGCGGTCTTCAACGCGGCTTCGATGGCGGCTTTGAGCGCCTCGTAGGAACGGTCGGCAACGCGCCGGCCGTTGACGAAGATCGTGGGCGTGCCCGCGACGCCGACGCGGTCGCCGTCGCGCAGGTCGCGGCGCACCTCTTCGGCTACTGCTTCGCTATCGAGCGCCGCGTCGAACCGCGCTCGATCAAGTTGCAGCCGACTCGCGTACTCCTTGAGTTGATTGACTTCGAGCGCCGATTGGTTGGCAAAGAGCAGCGCAGCATATTCCCAATACTTGCCCTGCGCGCGCGCCGCTTCCGCCGCCTCAGCCGCCTTGAACGCCTGCTTATGCTGCGCGAGCGGGAAATCGCGCACGACGAGCCGCACGCGGTCGCCGTATTCCGCCACTAGACGCTCCAACACGGGCTGCGTCTCGGCGCAACTCGGACACTGATAATCCGTGAACTCGACGATAGTGACCGCCGCGTTCGCGCTGCCCTTCGCCGGCTGATTGTCGGTGGCGATTTTGTAGGTCGGGGGCACAGGCGGCACAAGGAACACCTGCACGGCGGCCGCCTGCCGCAGCCGCTCGGCATAGGCGAGCCGCAAACGCTGCATCTCCGTCTCCTTCAGGTACTGCATAACCTGATCCTTCACCTGCGCGAACTCGCCGTTGATGCGCTCCTTGTTCTCGTTATAGAAGGCTTGCGCCTGCGCCTCTGTCACGGCCGGCACTTTCGTCTCAACTTCACGGTCAAGGAGCGCCCGGCTCGTCACCTGCTGTTTCTGCGCCTCGCTGGCGAGCAGTATGTCATTGATCTTGAGATCGAGGTCTTGCTTACGCAGATCATAGACCCGCGCCTGCACGCTGAAGATGAGCGGCGCAAGGCTGTCTTCGATGTCGGTCGAGGTGATGCGCTGACCGTTGACGCTGGCGAAGACGCGCGCCCGCTCGGCGGCGCTTGCCGGCGGCGTCGCTTCAGGGACGAGCATTTGCACGTTGGCGGCGGCGCGCAGCCGCTCCGATAGTTTGCGCGCCTGTTCGCGCTGACGCTCGTCGCGCAGGTAGCCGATGATGTCGCCCTTCACGCTGGCAAACTCGCCGCTGATGCGCGCCTTGTTCTGGTTGTAGAACGCCTGCGCGTCGGCTTCGGTCGGCTCCGGCGCTTTGGCGACGACCTCGTTCTCAAGCAGTTGATAGGTGCTGAGCTTGAGTCGTTTGGCTTCGGCTTCGAGCAACAGGCTGTTGATCTGAAGATCGAGTTCGCGTTTGCGCGCGGCCACGACCTGCGCCTGTAGCTCGGCGATGCGGGCCTGCGTCTCGGCGCTTAAATCCTGTTTGGTGATCTTCACGCCGTTGACGACCGCCAGCACGTCCGGCAGTGGGGCGGACTCGCAACCGCAGTCCGGCGCAGCGTTCGGCGTGGCGACTGCGGGCGTGGGGCTGGCCTTCACGGTCGGGCCCGGTTGAGCGAGGGCAACCGCCGAGTAGATGAGAAGCGCGAGCGTTGACAGCAAGAGCCTGTGCATGAAACCTCCCGTAAATCGTATCGTTATTTAGTCGGCGCGGCGGTCTGTGTCGCCTGTAGCATCAGGTAGGGCAACTGGCGGAAGGTGACGGACTGCGACTTGCTCTCGATGAAGATCATGTAGGGGCCGGTCTGCGGCACGTTGATGGTCAGTTCATAGATGCCGTCGCCGATGCCCTGCGCGAAGGCGCGCGTCTGCCAGATGCCGGGCGAGAGAAAGGTCAGCACGTGTACGTCCTTCAGGCCGTCCTTCGGTTTGTTCGTCGTCGTATCGAAGAGACGGAAGCGCAGCTTGTAGTCGCTGCCGACGCGCAGAGGTTTCGTGCGGTCGAGATATTCGACGCGGAGCGCGAGGGCGCGCTCGTGCTGGATCGCGGGATTCTCAACCGCCTGCGCCTCGAAGCAGTGCGTCACGCGGGGCGAGTCGAGCAGCAGGGCCACATCGTAAATGCCGCTCTTGGGCAGACGCGCAACCGTCTCGTAGACGCCCGTTCTGACTTCACGCAACGAGCGGTCGGCGATGAGCACTGCGCGCGGGTCGCGGCGGTAATTCTGAAAATTGCCCATCGGCGCGGCCATGCCTTCCGTGTAGTAATAAAGCTGCTGGTCGGCCGGGTTGGCGATGATGACGGAGTTCCCTTCGGGCGCGGGCACGATGGCGTCGGCTGCGCTCGCCGGGGCGCGCGTCTCGCCCGGCGTGAGTTGCCCGCCGGGGAACGTGACCATGTTCAGTTGCTTGCCGATGGTGCTCAGTTGAATCATCGTGACTTCGACCGCGCCCGCCGAGCGCACGTAGGCGTAGTCGCGCGTAAAGGTGATCTGATCCGGCCCCTTGCCGACGGGTTGCGTGTGCAGCAGGCGGTTGGTCGAGGCATCGAAGATGTAGATGTTCGAGTCGGCCGGGTTCGGCACGAAGCCGTAGCGCCCGCCCGGCGCGAAACGCACCCGCCCGACACCGGGTTTGAGCGCAAGCCGCGTCACGACCTGTTGCGTGCGTCCGTCTACGACGGCGAGTTGACCGCTCGCTTCGTCGCTGACGTAGACGAACTTGCTGAGCGGCGAGACGGCGACGGCCGCGGCCCTTGCGCCTGTCTTCACCTCGCCCGCTTTCGCCAACTTCTGCACGTCAACGATGCTCAGCGTGCCCGCGTCGCGGTTGGTCACGTAGGCGAATTTGTTGTCGTCGCTGAGCGCGAGTTCGTGGTGGCCGGCGCCGGTCGGGATGCGCGCCGCGACCTTCAGGCTGGCCGTGTCAATGATCGTCACGCCGCTCTCCGCGCCTTCGTCCGTGCCGACCCAGAGATATTTTTCATCCGGCTGCAAGGCGACGCGCAAGGGGCGCGCGCCAGTGTCAATGTTAGCGATGGCCTTCCACGTGTTCGTGTCCACGACGGCGACCTGATTCACTTCGGGCATGCTGACAAAGAGCCGGTTCTGATCCTGTGTGATAACCCAATCAGCGCCGGGGCTGCGCAGCATGATGAGCGTGATGAGTTTGCTGCCGCCGAAGCCGAGCAGCGGATCGATGACGGAGATGTTCGGCTCTTGATTGAGCGCGAGCAGATAGTAGCTGTTCAGATCAACGTCGGGGCGCGCGCGCAGGCTGCCTTGCAGGAACGACTGAATCTTTTCGCGGCAGCCCTTCAGGTCTGGGGCCACAGCGCCTTCGCGCTGCGTCAGCCAGACGGAGGGCTTGACTCCGGCGAGCGGCGTTCTGGTCGTAGTGTCGGTGACGCGCAGGCGGACGAGCGCGTCCTGCCCCTCCATCAAGGTCGCCGGCTGTTTGTCGCCAACCGCGACCGGATCAATCGTGAACTCGACCTCGACCCCCTGCGTGACGATCTTTTGCGGGCCGCGCACAGCGGTCGCAGGTTGAGGCGGGGGCGCGGCGGGCGGGGCGGACTTATCCTGCGCGCGCGCGCCATTGTGCGCCGTCGCGCAGATGGCGCAGAGCAGAACGAGGGCGCGCAAGCGTTGACGTATCGTAAGCATAATGTTTTCTTCTCGCCGGAAAGTATAGGGTCGTGTGCTGCCGGCCGCGCGACCGGTCGGCGGTCGGCGCTTGGTGAGGCCGGCGCTAACGAATGATCACCCTCAAGCGGCGTATTGTACTACAGAACACGCGCCGGGAAACGCGCCCACTCGCCGCTCAAAGCAAGCCCGGCGTGACAGCTTTCTTTCATCGTTATATGATGATTTTTATAGCTGCATGCTTCGCGTTCGCAGTTGCTCAACGCGAGCCGGATGGCCCTTGACGCGTGGCCGACTACCTGACGAGCGTAAAAGCGTGAGCGTTGCGCAGGCACGCGCCGCAGCCGCTGGCAGACCTCAAGCGTGGCCAGACCCGCTCGCCCCAGCGCCGTGCGGTTAAGACCATGCCGCTTTGCCGGCCCAAGACTGACTACCCGCATCGATCCTCTGATGCGGGCCGGAGCGAACCGACACGGCGTAGCTACTTCCGGCGCTTGAAATAGTAGATGGGGTCGTTCGCACCACCGGCGACCGAGACCAGTTCCCAGCCCTTAGCTCCTAGCTTGTCCATGTCCTGCTCAAGCACGAAGGACTCACGCCCGAACGGCCCCGGCGGCTCCTTCCGCATACTGGAGTTACCCGTCGAACTGAGATTACTGTTCGCGCCGGCCACGACCAGATACTCCCATTTCTCTGTGGTCGCTGCATCGCTCGCCGCCCCGCTCCGGCTGTTCGTCCGCTGGGCGAAAGCGCAGATGGCCACCAACATGCTCAAGCTCAGGCAGATCGTCGTCCGTTTCATAGTTTCTCCTCTCGCGTGTCCCGACACTGCTCCGAGGCCATTTCACGCCTTTGGTGGCACTCTGTTCCAACTAGATGTTAAGGCGCGGGCGCGCAGAGTTTGGCGTTGAGAGTTGACGCGCAACTGTCCGAACTGGTGATCGAGTTATGACTGAACCGGCATATCCGGCGGCGCGTGCGGTGGCGGAAACGGTGCAGGAGCACTTCGCCCGGCAACTGGCGGCGGCAGCGCGACGCGGGCAGCAGGAGTTGGTGTCTGTGCCCGACGCACAAACCATCGAAGCGATGATTGACGCGGCCTTCTGGGCCAGCCTGCGCCGCGAGGAAGGTTACGCGCCGAAAATATCGCTCGCGTACCTGCCGCCCAATCAGGGCGGGCGGGCGCTGACCTTTGCCCAACGACTAAGGCTCGCGCCGCCAGCCCTGACGCGCCTCGCCCCGGCCGTCGAGCGGCCGGGCATACACCTCGGCGTCTGGCGTGATGCGGACGAGTTATGCGTGTGGGGCACGACGCACGAGATTCCCGTGCTCTGTTTCGTGCTGGAAGTGATCGAACCGGGGCTGCTGGTCGTCAAGTACCGGCGCGATCAAGACCCCAGCAAGTTCGTCAACGTGGTCATACTGAAGGGCGACCAGATCAAAGTGGTGGACGAGGAAGGGACGAGTCTGGCCGATTGCCCGTCGCTGCTGGAATCGCTGCTCAGTTTCGGCTCGCCCGCCGCACCCGTCAACGAGGTCAACGTGCTCGTGCAACTGGCCGTCTCCATGCGCGCGCATGGGCGCGGTGGGGCGCTGCTCGTCGTGCCGCAGGACTCCGAGGCGTGGCGCGAGTCAATCGTGTGGCCCGCGCTCTACGCGGTCGAGCCGGCCTACGCTGAACTGGCCGAATTGATGCGCGCCAGCGCGAGCGTCAGGGGCCAGCAGCTATGGCAGGAAGCTTTCGGTCAGGTGGTGGACGCCATCGGCGGGCTGACGGCCGTTGACGGCGCGGCCCTGCTCACAGACCAGTATGAACTGCTCGCGTTCGGGGCGAAGATAGTGCGTCGGCGGGGCAGCGCGCAGGTCGAGCAGGTGATCGTGACGGAGCCGATCATAGGCGGCGCGGCTTCGGTCGTCCACCCGATCCAACTCGGCGGCACACGCCACCTGTCGGCGGCGCAGTTCGTACATGATCAACGTGGCGCGGTCGCCCTCGTTGCTTCGCAGGATGGCCGCTTCACAGTCTTTGCCTGGTCGCCGTGTGAAGAGATGGTACACGCGCACCGCGTCGAGACGCTGCTGCTATAAAACGACGCAGGCGCAGCAACTGGCGCGTTGCAGATGTAAACCGCCCGCGCAGGTTGAACGGAAAAATCGCGCGCACCGGCGTTGAGTTCCGCGCGCACAGAGTTGATAATCTGTGCGGACAGATTTTTACGAACTGAGGGCCACAACAGATTATGTCAACAGAGCAGCGCGCAGAGATCGCTACGCTCGCAGGCGGGTGTTTCTGGTGTTTGGAGGCAGTGTATAAAGACCTGCGCGGCGTCGAGCGCGTCGTGTCGGGCTACACGGGCGGCGACAAGGCGAATCCGACTTACGATCAAGTCTGCGCGGGCACGACCGGGCATGCCGAAGCCGTGCAGATCACGTTTGATCCACAGGTCACCTCTTATCAGGAACTTCTCGAAGTCTTCTTCACCATCCACGATCCGACGACGCTGAACCGGCAGGGCGCGGACGTGGGCACGCAATATCGTTCCGCCATCTTCTACCACACGCCCGCGCAGCAGGCCGCCGCCGAAGAGGTGATCGCGCGCCTGACCGCCGACAAGGTCTGGGATGCGCCCATCGTGACCGAGCGCGTGCCCGCGGCAGAGTTCTACCCGGCGGAGGCTTATCATCAGGAATACTTTGAGCGAAATCCGGGTCAGCCTTACTGCCGGGCCGTGGTCGCGCCCAAGGTCGCCAAGTTTCGCAGCAAGTTTTTGGCGAAGTTGAAGCGTTAACGGCTGAAAGCGCACGGCAGAGGCGAACTGCGCGGCGCGCTCACTTGCGCCACACGAGCACTTGAAAGCTCTGGCTCATGCCGCCGGGCAGGATCATTTCCCGCGCCGACAGTCGGAGCGCCGTGCGCTCGGCTTCAGATTCGAGGCGTGCGCTCATACTTTCGAGTTGGGCGAGCAGACCGGCGCGCATGAGGAATTCGTCCTGCCGGGCGCAGAGGACGGGTTGCAGACCGTTGGCGGCAGCAGCAAGTTTGATCTGTGTCCAGTTGATGGTCGTGGTCAGGTCTTGTGCGCCGGGTCGGGCGAGCACGTCAGCTTGCAATTGATGTCGGTGGAACGCGCGCAGAGTGCCTGCGGGTCGTTGCGCCGCGTCGTACAACGCGGGCGCGTCCGCGCCGTAGTCAATGACGATGAGATAGCCAGAGGTCAGCGCACCCGCCGCGCGTGCGAGCCAGTCGTCGGCCGCAAGATTGACTTCGGCAGTCTGACCTTCCGCCAGCGAAACGTGCAGCCGCGCGAAATATTCCGCCAGATGCGGCGTGCTCGGCGCACATTCCACCCAAACGAATTCGCCCGCCGCATTCAAACCCACGCACAACTCGCGCAACTCGCCGCCGCGCGCTACCACGCGATGCACCGGCAAGGCATCGAGTAGCTCGTTGGCGAAGACGAGACCAACGGGCGCGCCTATCTCGGCCAGCGGACGGAATTCAATGCGCTCAGCGAACGCGACCAGATGTGCGCGGGTGCGCGCGCGTGCGTCGGCACTCTGCTCGTCGAGCACGTAGCGCGTCGCGGCGTAGATGTCCGGATGTTCGCGCTCGAAGGTCGTCAGCACGCCCTTTGCGAAATCGCCGCGCCCCGCGCCGGCTTCGATGATCGTCCATTGGTCGGGTGCGCCGAGTTCGGCGTAGAGTTGGGCGAAGTAGCGCGCGCAGGTGGCGGCAAAGAGTGGGCTGCGTTCAGGGCTGGTGCGGTAGTCGCCTGCGCGCCCCCAGCGCGCGAGGTCTGCGCGGTTGTAGTAGCCGGCGTGCTCATCGTAGAGCGCCGCCGTCATCCATTCGTGGCAAGTGAGCGGCCCGGCGCGGGTGATGCGTGCGCGCAGCCGCGCGGCGAGTGGAGCGGGGTCGGTCATGCGTTGAAGCGCCTTAAGAGTCGCGCCGGTCAGGCTCGTTCTGCTTGTCGAGCAGACGCGTGGTGTGATCCGTCACGCTCGGCGGCGGTTGCATCTCGGCGGTGTGCATCTGTGGCGGACGATAGTCGTAGACGGGCGCGCCCTGTGGCGGCGGCAGCGCGTCCTGACGCGCCGCACCGAGCGGCGACATCAAGTTGGGCGGCGCGTAAGCGGGCAGCGGCGAGCGCGCCTGCGCGGGTGCGCTTTCCGCGAACACGAGCGAGTAGAGCAGGCGCATCAAGCCGCCCATGAACAGGAGCACGCCGAAGAGGATGAACTCGGCGGGCAGACCGATGATCCTGTGTATGATGGCGATCATCGGGATCAGGAAGATGCTGAGAAACATCATCCGCGCGCCCTGTCTGATGCCCCTACGCTTCGGCGACTCGCGTCGCGCCGGCCCGCCGTCGCCCGACTCCGCCGTGGCCCACACCGGCAGTTGCCCGCCGCGCATGATCAACTCGCCTACGCTCGTCAGCCCCAGACCGCAACGCGAGCAGAAACGGGCCTGATCAGCTTGCTGCTGACCGCACTTTGGACAAAACATCTTGAGGAGACCTCCAAACGAATGCACGACGAAAGATGTACGATGAAGGCCAGCCGCATGTTCTTAAGTTCATCGCTCATCTTCCGGCCTGTTTCTCGTCGCCGACGTTCAAAGTCGTTCGTCGGAGAACAGGCGAAACGTGGCGTAGGCGCGCCCCTGATGATGCGCCGCGCGGACGAGCGTATCGATCAGCAGCGCACCGAGCGTCTGCATTTCACCGGCGGGCACGGCGATCTCTTTTGTTAACTCGGCATCACACTCAATCAGCGCGCAGCCGCGCAGCCGCGTCGCTTCGACTTCGCCGAGATAGGCGGCGACGCGCTCCGGCGTGGTGAGCGTTTCAGGCAGCGTCCACTCAAACGGGTCGTCCCACAGGTTCGCCGTGATGCCGCCGAACGTCTGCTCTACACACGCGGCGGCGCGCAGCAGGTGTTCGCCGCACGAATAGACGGGGCAGGCGTGCGCCGCGCGCGGCTGCCAGTACAACCTATCGGGCGGCACGCGTCGCACGAGCGTCAACGCGCTCGTGTGCAGCGCCGTAAACTGCGCGTCGAGCGTGGCGAGCAATTGCCTCATTGATTCATCAGTTCATGGCCTGCACCGGCTCATGCTCAATGGCGCGCTGAACCGATGAAGCAACGAGGCCCGGCTTCATCTGGTGCGGTGTTCCGACTCTTCGATGACCGTGCCGAAGTTGCGCCCGCCGAAATTGAAGCCGTTCAGCACGCGCCCGCGCACGCCGACGCGCGAGCCGCGCGCCGGCACGCCGCCGCCCCGCGACACGACCCAGATCGAACCTGTGCCGTCGTCCACCTTGTACGCCCCGCCGACGATGGCGACGCCGTAGCTATCAACCACGTTCCCTGCGATGCCGACCTCTTTGTTGCGATAGCGGTCGGGGTCGCGGTTAATTTTTCCGATGTTTGTCTGCGCCGGGCAGGCGGTCAGCAACAGCACGCTACAGAGCGTCAGGGATAACAACCCGACTGTGCGATATGAACGCATAGCTTCTCCTTCTTTCAACTGAAATGCGGGAGAGCGGAAGCAGGGCGCAGGGCGGCGGGGTGAAGGATGAAAGAAGAATAACGCGCGCTTTCTTATTCATCCCTCACCCTCCGGCCCTCATCCCCTGCCCTTAGTTGCCGAACCAGCCGATGGGTTTGCCTGAGAGATCGACCCAGACGCTCTTGACCTGCGTGTAGAGTTCGAGGGCGTGGCGACCCATCTCGCGCCCGTAGCCCGACTGTTTGTAGCCGCCAAAGGGCGACGCGGCGTTGAAGATGTTGAAGGTGTTAATCCAGACCACGCCCGCTTTGATCTCGCGGGCGAAGCGATGGGCGCGCGTAATGTCGCGCGTCCAGAGACCGGCGGAGAGACCGTAGATCGTCTCGTTCGCCTGCCGGATTAGCTCCTTCTCGTCCGCGAATGTGATGACGGAGGAGACGGGGCCGAAGATCTCCTCCTGTGCGACGCGCATCTGGTTGTGTACTTCGCTGAAAATGGTCGGGCGGAAGAAATAGCCGCCGCGCAACTCTTCGGCCAACTCAGGCGGCGCGCCGCCCGTCAGCACGGTTGCGCCTTCGCCGCGCGCGATGTCCACGTAGCCCTTGATCCGGTTCAGTTGCTCGGCCGAGACCTGCGGCCCCATCTGCGTCGTCTTGTCGGCCGGGTCGCCAACCTTGATCTGCTCGGCTTTCGTTTTGAAGCGTTCAAGAAACTCATCCTTGATGCGCTCGTCCAGAAAGAGGCGTGAGCCGGCGGTGCAGACTTGGCCTTGATTGTAGAAGATGGCCATCATCGCGCCATTGACGGCTTGCTCAAGATCTGCGTCGGCGAAGACGATGTTCGGCGCTTTGCCGCCAAGTTCGAGCGAGACTTTAGTTAGATTGTCGGCCGCCGCGTGGGCGATGCGCTTGCCGACTTCGGTCGAGCCGGTGAAAGCGACCTTGTCCACATCGGGGTGCGCGGCGAGCGCCGCGCCCGCCGTCTCGCCAAAACCGGGCACGATGTTGACGACGCCTTCGGGAAAGCCGGCCTCTTGAATCAGTTTGCCCAGTTCGAGCGCCGTCACGGGCGTCTGCTCGGCCGGTTTCAAGACGACGGTGTTGCCGGCGGCGAGCGCGGGCGCAATCTTCCAGGCGGCCATCAGGAGCGGAAAGTTCCAAGGGATGATCTGCCCGCAGACGCCGACCGGCTCGCGCAGCGTGTAGTTGAAGAAGGGGCCGGGCACGGGGATCGTCTCGCCTTCGATCTTGGTCGCCCAGCCGGCGAAGTATTCAAAGTTTTCGACGACCTGCGGCACGTCCACGTAGAGCGACTCGCGGATCGGCTTGCCGTTATCGGCCGTCTCAAGCGCGGCCAATTCTTTCGCGTGCGCTTCGACGAGTTGCGCGAGTTTGTTCAGCAGCCGCCCGCGCTCGCGCGCGCTCGTCTTCGCCCACTTCCCTTCGTAAGCCTTGCGCGCGGCGGCGACCGCCTTATCAACATCGGCCTTGTCCGCGGCCGCGACCTCCGCGAGCGGTGCGCCGGTCGCCGGATTCGGCGTCGTGAAGGTCTGACCCGATTCGGCGTCCACCCACGCGCCGCCGATGAAAAGCTGGTAGCGGCGCGGCGCGTCAGTAGCTGCTTGCGTGGATGACATTAGAGACACACTCCTTATGTTTTGCCTGTTAGAAATTAAACTGGCGCATTGTTCGATTTGCGATTAACCATCGTACTTTAGCATCAACGGCCGGCAGACCGAAAGCAAGGCGGCCCGGCCACCAAGCGCGCGCACCTTGCCGGTTCAACCTGAAGCCGTGCGCTCCGGCTGCGCTTCCTGATCCTCTTCTCTGCCCCCTTGCGGATCGCGGTCGCCCGTGATCTCTTCCCAACCGTAACCGAGAAAGCGCGCGAAGGCGTGCAGTTGCGCTTCCCACTCTTCGCGTCGCGTGCGATAACTCGTCCAACCCGCCGCCACGTCGCGGCGCGTCTCGATGCCGCTCGCAGCGAGTTGTTTGAGCGTGCGCTCGAATCTGCGCCGCCAGCGCTGCACCTCGGCGGCCGGCGTTTCGTGCCCCACACGTTTATCAGGTTTGAGATTGAGCGCCCCGACCAGTTGTTCCAGCACGTGCCGGCCGCTCGCTTCAAGCGTGCGGACTTCCGGGTGGTCGCGCAACTCGCTGTAAGCTTCCTCGTCCAGACAGGCACGGATGACCGCGCAGGTTTCGAGCAGCAGAAACAGCACGCGCGGGAAGCTCTTATGCACCTGTACGGGATGGAAGAAATGTATGACGGGATGCTCAAAATGCGCTTCGAGCATCTCCTGTAGATCGCGGGCGGCGATCCGCAGGATGGCTTCAAGCCCGTAGAAACGGCCCGCTACGAAGTGGTGCGCGATGAAGCCGGCGGCGTCCGCGCCCTCTTCCGCTTGATGATAAAACGAGAGCGCGATGATGCGTTTGCGCTCCAACGCGCTATAGACCGTGATCAGATAAGTGACGCCGAGCGAGATGAGCGCAAAACCGCTCGCGCCTTCAAAGAGCGCGACGACGCGCATCAACGGCGTGTGCGGCGCGATGTCGCCATAGCCGACGGTGATGAGCGTGATGCCGCTGAAGTAGAAAGAGTCCAACCAGGGGTCTGTAACCGATTGCGGCGCGACGACGAACTGCGCGGGCATGCGCGGCAGGTAGATGAAGGCAAAGGCGATGACGAGCAGGAAGATGTAAGCGACCAAGACGAGCGGCAGCAGCACGGGCCCGACGGCATTGAGCGTATGATGCCCGCGCACTCGCGTGCGACGACTGGCCACGGCGCGCGCCAGTCGCCAGACCGTCCGATACAACGTCTCGCCGAGCGGGCCGGAGCGGCCGCGCGCGTGCAGGATCGTGGCGTACACATCATAAACCACGAACAACAACAGCAGCGCGCCGCCGGCAGTCAGCAAGAAAGCGTTCATACAAAAGTAGCCCGTAGCCGGTAGTCAGTAGTCAGTAGCAAAGCAAGCAGCATTGTTTCTGGCTTCCTACTGACTACTGGCTACGGGCTACTGACTACTCTTTATCTATTGCGTCTGCGCCGCGAGCAGTTGGCGGAGCACGAAGGGCAGGATGCCGCCGTGCCGGTAGTAGTCAATCTCAATCGGCGTGTCAATGCGCAGGGTGACGGGCACTTCCTCCGTCTCGTCGTTTTCGCGGTGGATGACGAGCGTCACCTGCATGCGCGGTTTGATGTCGCCGCTCTCTAGGCCAACGAGGTCGAACGTCTCCGAGCCATTGAGTTTGAGCGTCTGCGCGTTCGTGCCCTCCTCGAACTGGCAGGGCAGCACGCCCATGCCGACGAGGTTCGAGCGGTGGATGCGCTCGAAGCTTTCGGCGATGACGGCGCGCACGCCCAGCAGCCGCGTGCCCTTCGCGGCCCAATCGCGCGAACTGCCCGTGCCGTACTCCTGTCCGGCGATGACGATGAGGCTGCAACCAGCCGCTTGATAATGGACAGAGGCATCGTAGATCGGCATCTGCTCGCCGGTCGGCTCAAGCAGCGTGTAGCCGCCCTCCGTGCCGGGCAGCATCAGGTTCCTGATGCGGACGTTGGCGAACGTGCCGCGCACCATCACCTGATGATTGCCGCGCCGCGCGCCGTAGGAGTTGAAGTCTTCGACCTTGACGCCTTTCAACAGCAGGTAGCGCCCGGCGGGCGACTTCATCTTGATCGCACCGGCGGGCGAGATGTGATCGGTCGTCACGGAGTCGCCGAAGATGGCGAGCGGGCGCGCGTTTTTGAGGTCGGTGAAGCGACCCGGCTCCATGCTGAAACGCTCGAAGTAGGGCGGCTCTTGAATGTAGGTCGAATGCTCGTCCCAATCGTAAACCTCGCCCGTCACCGCGGGGATCTCATTCCACAGAGGATTCTGCTCGGAGAATTCACTATAGAGTTTGCGATAGGTGGCCGGGTCGGTCGCCGTGCCGAGCAGAGCGCCGATCTCGTCGAGCGTCGGCCAGATGTCTTTCAGGTAAACGTCCGTGCCGTCCTCGCCCTGCCCGATGGGTTCACTGGTGAGATCGATGTTGACGCGCCCTGCCAGCGCAAAGGCGACGACGAGCGGCGGGCTGGCGAGAAAGTTGGCCCGGACGCTTTGATGCACACGCGCCTCGAAATTGCGATTGCCGGAGAGTACGGCTGCGGCGACCAGATCGTTCTGCGTGATCACGTCTTCGATGCGCGGGTCGAGCGGGCCGGAGTTGCCGATGCAGGTTGTACAACCATAGCCGACGAGATTGAAGCCGAGTTGATTAAGATACGGTTGCAGCCCCGCACGCTCAAGATACTCCGTGACGACACGCGAGCCGGGCGCAAGCGACGCTTTGACGGACGGGCGCGGGCGCAAGCCCCGCTCGACCGCTTTCTTCGCTAATAGCCCCGCGCCGAGCATCACGCTCGGATTCGAGGTGTTGGTGCATGAAGTGATCGCGGCGATGACCACGTCGCCATGACCGAGATCGACGCTCGCCTGCGGGAACTCTTCCGCCGGAATCTCGACCACGCGGTCGGGCGTCGGGCGGTTGTTCATCATCTCGGTTTCGGTCAGCAGGCTCGTGTTCTTCTCGCTCGTGTTGCCTGCGCCCATCGGCTGCGATTCCTGCTCCTGTGCGCCGCCCCCGGCAATCGCCTGCGCCACGGACGCGGCGTTGATGCCGATCCGCGCACGGTAACGCTTCTCCAATTCACCGCCCGACTTGTTGTAACCATTCTCGCTGGCCGGCTTCTGCAACAGGTCTAGAAACTTATCCTTTAACTGCGACAACTCGATGCGATCCTGCGGTCGCTTCGGGCCGGCTAAGGCCGGCACGATCTCTGCCAAGTCGAGATCGAGCAGCGTGCTGTATTCGCATTGCCCGCGCGCCGGCATGCCGAATAGACCCTGCGCCTGAAAATAGCGGCGGAAGGTTTCCACGTGCTGTTCATCGCGCCCCGTGGCCAGCAGATACTCGCAGGTCTTTTCATCGACGGGGAAGAAACCCATCGTCGCGCCGTACTCAGGGGCCATGTTGGCAATCGTCGCGCGATCCGTCACCGGCAAACTCGCCGCGCCCGCACCGTGAAACTCGACAAACTTGCCAACGACCTTTGCCTTCCTCAGCATCTCCGTCACGCGCAAGACAAGGTCGGTTGCCGTCACGCCCTCGCTCAGGCTTCCAGACAGGTGTACGCCGACCACGTCCGGCGTCAGGAAGTAGACGGGCTGACCCAACATCGCCGCTTCCGCCTCGATGCCGCCGACGCCCCAGCCGACGACGCCCAACCCGTTGATCATCGTCGTGTGTGAATCCGTCCCCACGAGCGTGTCCGGGTAATAGACGCCCTCTTTCTCCAACACGCCCTTCGCCAGATATTCGAGATTGACCTGATGACAGATGCCTATGCCGGGCGGGATGACGCGGAAACCGTCGAACGCCTGCGTGCCCCACTTCAGAAATTGATAACGCGAGCGGTTGCGCCGAAACTCCGTCTCCATGTTTAGCCGGAGCGCGTCCGCGCTGCTCCAAAAATCAACCTGCACCGAATGATCAATCACCAGATCGACCGGCACGAGCGGTTCGATGATCTTCGGGTCGCGCCCCATGCGCGCCACGGCCGAACGCATCGCCGCGAGATCGACCAGGAGCGGCACGCCCGTAAAATCCTGCAAGAGCACGCGCGCGACCACAAACGGTATCTCTTCCGTGCGCTCAGCCTTCGCGCCCCAGTTGGCCAGCGTGCGCACGTCAGATTCTTCGACCGTCTGCTCGTTGAAGTTGCGCAGGACGGATTCAAGCACGATGCGTATGCAGGCCGGCAGTGTCGAGACGGGGCCAACACCTTCTTTTTCCAGTTGCGGCAGTGAATAAAATTGCCCCGCGCGCCCCGCGCCCGCGTCGAATGTTTGCAGCGTATTGAAGAGATTATGAGCCATATAGATTTCGCCTTACGATCTCACATTAGGGTACAGACACACCCTGATCCGCGTTGCGGATTAACGCCCGCGAATCGCAGACCTAAAACTGACTTGCCTGGACAACTTTGTAGTACCTTTAAGTTTAGGTGGCAACAACTGAATCGTCAAGCAAGCGGTTTCCGGCGAGCATCGAGCGCTGCGCCTACGCTCTCAAGTCGCGGATCAACCTGCGCAGCGCCAAGATCGGCTTTGCCGAGATTCGCGCCGCGCAGTTGTGCGCCGTAGAGATGTGCGTCGTAGAGATTCGCGCTACTGAGGTCTGCATGCTGAAGATTGACGCCGCTCAGATCAGCTTAGCTGAGGTCTGCGCCGCTCAGGTCGGCCGGGATTAGATAGGCGAGGATGGATTGCGGGGCGACGTAAAGCGCCTCTGGCCGCCATTTATTCCATGCCTCAACGCTTTGCTTCAGAATTTCAAGATGTTGCGGGTTCGCCATAACGGGCCGCTCCGGTGAAGACAGAGGATTAGTTGAACTCATCGGCACGATATGATTGTGTTGGCCGTGAAGTCAATGGCGCATCCGGCATGCTGTTTGCCGGGGTCGCGCGTGATTTGTTATAGTGGGCGCACTTTAGATAGCAGCCGACAAATGACAGGTGCGCGTAGGTCTGAGGCGTCGCGATTTCAGGTCTGCAATGGTGTCAAAACGTGGAGGGTGAAAAATGCCGAAGAAGAAACCGGAAGAGTTTGAATACTTGAGCAATAATCCTGACTTCGTGCCAGACCCTGAGATCGAAGAGTTCATGGAGGAAGAGATCGCGCGCGCGCCGAAAGACCCGGATCAACTCGCGCAGCGGCTACGCAATAACACGGCCGCCTCGCCGGCCGACGCGGGCGGCGACCTTGACGCTTCGTGGGAGGACGTGAACGATAGCGGCACGGAGTCCGTCTCCGGCGATAACCCGACGCCCGATCAGTCCGACGTGGAAGAGAACGCACACGCCGTCGGCGTCAATTTCGAGGACAACGAAGACCTCGAATTTATTGATAAGATCGACCGCCGCGACCGCCAGCGTTTCGAGCTAGACCCGCGCTCCAAGACCGAAGACGGCTCGATTTAATGAGCTTGATCGCAAGCGGCGTGTTGCTTGATAGACAAGCAACACGCCGTAGGTTGGCAGAAGATTAGGGCCCCCTACTGCGTCACGACCGTCCCCATCTGCACCACCTCAAAGTCAGAACCTTTCAACGCCTTCAGCGTGCTTAACTCGTTATCGTCCCAGCGCGGATCGGGCGCGCCGCTTAGATACCAGTTGCTGCCGTTGTCCGCGAGGATCATGCCGTAGCGTTTGAGCGCGCGCAGGATCACCTGCATGTTGGGCGAGAAACGCGAGAGGTCGAACGAAGCCTTGAGGCGCACACGCATGCCCATCGGCGGGCGGTTGGGGCTGGTATCGCTGCTGGCAAAGTGGCGCGCGGGGGCGACGTAGGCGCGGCGCGTGAACTGCGCGGTGAAGCGCAGGGCGTGCGCGATCTCGCGTTGCTCGAAGACTTCGTCGTAGCGGACGAGACCGGGAAAGATCGGCAGCCCGGCCGCGTCGGCCGAAGTCCAGCCGGCGGGCCGCAGGGCGTTGCTATCGAGATCGAAGACAGCGCCGCAGTTTGCGCGCCAACTTGCGCCCCCGCCGACGGGAAAAGCGTAGCCAAGTTCGTAGAGTCGCCAGCTGTCACGGTCAACGATGAGGACGTGCCGGTCGCCGGTTGCAGTCGGGCCGCCTTCAATCGGTGCGTCGGGTGGGATGGGATAAGGGCCGGGATCGCTTTCGTCGCCGTAAGCCGTCCACACGAGCGGCACGCGCGCCTGCGCGCCCGAGACGACGACGTAGGGAATGCCGTTGGGCGCACCATTGTAGACTGTGCCGAAGTCCGGATGGAGCGCGGCGTTCAAACCGATGCTGGCGATCAAATTGGCGGAATTAGGATCGACCGGGAGCGCCGATACATCTGCGTTCCAGGCGTTGTCGGCCGGGAACAGACGCTTGCCGTGCAGGCTCGCCCCGACGCCCAGATCGGGCAGTTGCACGGCATCGTCCGGCGGCCCGCCGCCGATGTGCCCGACGCCAAAGCGCACGCGGTTGCTCGCCAAGCCGTGCAAGGTAATGCCGACCAGCACATCGCCGGCATCGCCCAGATTGTCGGGCAGCCTGATAATCACCGAACTGAGCCAGTTGTAGCCCGGCACGAGGCCGACGTATTCGACCGTGACGGGGTAGCGATTGCGTGTGCCGTCTTCCAACTCGGCCGTCACGGCTGAAGCGTTTTCGCCGGGCAGCAGATCGAGGTTCGCGGCCAAGAGCATGACGCGCGTGCGCGGATCGGGGGCGAACGGGATGGCGGCCGTCGGCGCAAACGGTTCGCGCTTCCACGTCACCGATTCAAGCGCCAACGCCCGCGTCGTGCCTGCCTCGCTCTGCAACGTGGGGTTGGCGCACACCCCCGCGTAGGGGAGCAGAGCAGCACAGGCGGCCAAGAGCCAGAGCCGCGCGCGGCCGTGCGCGGACATGCGCGCACCCGAAACGCTGCGCCCGGAGCGCGAGCAGATCAGCCTCATACAAAACACCCTTGAATTGAAATAACGAGCTAATGCAACGTGTGAGGCTTGGGGGCTGGACAGACAACTCTACTGTAGCGCGGGCCGCAGATAAGTCAAGCGAATTATCCGTCGCCGCTCAGCGCGGGCGCGCTTCGAGCGTGATGCTCTTGATCGTGACCTGATCGGCGGGATGCTCTGTGCCTTCGCGGACGGGCGCGTGGCTGATGATGTCGGCGTTATTGAGACCCTCTATGACTTTGCCGAAGACGGTGTAATGCTGGTCGAATGCGGGCTGGCGTTTGAGCGTGATGAAGAACTGGCAGTTGGCGGAATTGATGTCGGTGGCGCGCGCCGCGCCGACCGTGCCGCGTTCGTAAGGAATGTCTGTGAACTCGGCCGGCAGGTTGGGTTCGGGCGAACTGCCTGTGCCGTCGTTATCGGGATCGTCGTCTTTCGAGCGCGGGTCGCCGCCTTGAATGATGCCGAGGTCTGGGTCAATGCGATGAAAGGTCGTGCCGTTGTAGAAGCCTGTGCTGGCTAGCTGCTTGAAGCGCGCGACCATCTGCGGCGCGAGATTCGGATAAAGTTCCAGCACGATGCGCCCGTAGTCCGTCTCGATCACAGCGACCTGCGCGTCCGCTTCAGGCTTGACGTTCTTCCGCACGTTCGCGTTCGTCGCTCCGTCCGCATCGCCGTCGAAGTCCACGGACTTCTGTTCCCCGCCCCTGCTGCAAGCCACGAGCAGCGCCACGAGCAGGCTTAAGCACGAAGCGACCAAGCGCCGTTGATTATTTACACCCATCCTCAAGCACACTCCATGTTTCGTCTGAACCGAACTTAAAACAGCTTGCGACTGTCGAGCAGGATCGTCACGGGGCCGTCGTTGACGAGTTCGACCTCCATCATGCGCCGAAAGCTGCCCGTCTCGACCTGTCGCACTTTTTGCCGCGCCTGCGCGACGAAGTATTCATAGAGCGGCTCGGCCACTTCGGGCGCGGCCGCTTCAAACCACGATGGTCGCCGCCCGCGCCGCACGTCGCCGTGCAAGGTGAACTGCGAAACGACGAGGAGCGCACCGTGCGTCTCCGCAACCGACAGGTTCATGCGGCCTTCGGCGTCGTCAAAGATACGCAAGGCCGCGATCTTTTCGACCAGATAATCGGCATCCTGCGGCGCGTCGTCGCGTGCCACGCCGAGCAGCACGACGAGGCCGGCGTCAATCCGCCCGACGCGCTCACCTGCGACGCGCACCTCGGCCCGCGTCACTCGCTGCAAAACGGCCCGCATCTTTATCTCGCTAGCGCCGGACGAAATTTTACGTGGTGCATGAAACAGGCCACAGACAATGCATGCGCGCCGTCGCCTATTTCTTCGGCGGCCGGCTCGGCCGGATTTCGACGCGGCTCGGCAGGCTGCGCTCGTCGTGGTGCAGCAGATCGAGCACGACGCGCGCGATGTCTTCAGGTTGCAGTTGCCAACTCTGCGCCGCGTCCGGTTCGTCCCCGCCAAAGTAGGTATTGACCGAGCCGGGCATGATGTAGCTGACTTTGACGTTGTCGTGGCGAACTTCCTGCATGAGCGCCTCGCTGAAGCCGTTTAAGGCAAACTTCGAGGCGTTGTAGGCCGCCATCTGCGGGTGCGGGTTTGCGCCCGCGAGCGAAGAGATGTTGATGATGTAGCCGCCGCCGCGCGCTTTCATGAGCGGGAGCGCCGCGCGGCAGCAATAGAAGACGCCGAATAGATTTGTCTCCAACACGGCGCGGAAATCGGCCGGCGACATCTCGTCCACCCGCCCGAACAGCCCGATGCCCGCGTTATTGATCAGCACGTCCACGCCGCCGAACTCTGCGACCGCGTGCGCGAACAGAGCCTGCACTTCAGCTTCGTCGCGCACGTCGCAGACCGCGCCCGCGACGCGCCCTTCGCCCACGTCGCTCAACTCCGCCACGGCCCGCGCCACCTCGTCTTCGCGCCGCGCGCTCAAGCACACGTTCATACCTGCATGCACCAACGCTTCGGCAATCCCGCGCCCGATGCCCTTCGTGCTGCCTGTCACAACGGCCGTTTGCCCGTTCAGATTCATGCTGCCCCCCTGGCCTCTGTTTTATGAGTTCAACTGCGCCTGCAACGCTTCGTTGACGAGTTTCGGATTCGCTTTCCCGCCCGACGCCTTCATCACCTGCCCGACGAAGAAGCCCATCAGCCCCGTCTTGCCGCTGCGATATTGCGCGAGTTGCGCCGGATGCGCGGCGAGCACTTCCCTGACCAGACGCTCGATCTCGCCTGCGTCGCTCACCTGCGCCAGCCCCTGCTCTGCGATGATGACGGCGGCAGTCTTGCCCGATTTGAACATCTCAATCAGCACGTCTTTGCCCTGCTTGCCGCTGATCTGGCCCTCGTCAATCAGGCGTACAAGCGCGCCCAACTCTTCCGCCGCGACGGGACTCTCGGCCGCCGTTCGCCCCGCCGCTTCCAACTCGCGCGCCAGCTCCGATCTGATCCAGTTCGCCGCGCCGCGCGGGTTGCCCGCTGCTTGCGCCGCGCGCTCGTAGTAATCTGCGAGCGTGCGCTCCGCAGTTAATTGGGCGGCATCGTTGTAGCTGAGATCGTAATCGGCCATGAAACGCTTGCGCCGCGCTTCGGGTAGTTCCGGCAGTTCGTCGTGGACGCGCTTGATGAAATCTGCGGCCAGCACGAGCGGTTGTAAGTCCGGCTCTGGAAAATAGCGATAGTCGTGCGCCTCCTCTTTCGAGCGCATCACGCGCGTCTCGCCCGCCCGGTCGTCCCACAGCCGCGTCTCCTGCGCAACGCGCCCGCCCACCTCGATCAACTCAATCTGCCGCTCGATCTCAAACTCGATGGCCTTCTGCATGAACCTGACCGAGTTCAAATTCTTCAACTCGACCTTTGTGCCGAACTCAGACGTACCCACACGCCGCACCGAGACGTTCGCCTCGCAGCGCAGATTGCCCTTCTCCATGTCTGCCTCGCTCGCGCCGACCCATTGCAGCGCGCGGCGCACATGGTTGACGTAATCGTAAGCCTGCCAGGAGGTGCGAAAATCCGGCTCGGTCACAATCTCGGCGAGCGGCGTGCCGGCGCGATTCAGATCAATGTACGAGTAACGCTCCGTCTCCGGCAGACCCTCGTGTACGTTCTTGCCGGCATCCTCTTCCAGATGCAGACGGGTGATCCGCACGGTCATCGGTTGCCAGTCGCGCGCATGCCCCGATTCGTCGCGCTGCGCGGTCATGATCTCCAACTCGCCGTGTTCCGAGAACGGCTGGTCGTACTGTGAAATCTGATAACCCTTCGGCAGATCGGGATAGAAGTAGTTCTTGCGCGCGAAGATTGAAAGCTCGTTCAAGCGCAGCCCCAACGCGAGCGCCGCGCGCGCGCCGAGTTCGACCGCGCGCCAGTTGAGCACGGGCAACGCGCCGGGCAGACCCAGACAGACAGGGCAGGTGTTCGCGTTCGGCTCATCGCCAAAACGCGTCGAACAGCCGCAGAAGATCTTCGTCTCCGTATTCAGTTGCGCGTGAATCTCTAAGCCGATCACGGCTTCCCAACCATTTTTCATAAGTAGTCAGTAGCCAGTAGTCAGTAGGTCTCTCATGCAGTTTCATTCTTTCCCCGCCAGCAACGAGCCGTCAGCATTTACTACTGACTACCGGCTACTGACATACCGACTAGTTCCTCTCAGGGTCTCAACCAGCCGGGGAGCGCACCAGCGCGCCGGGCTTCATCTTCGAGTTGCTGCCAGCGCGCGTTGAGACCGGCGCGGGCGGCTTCGAGTTCGGCGAGGCGGACGCGGAGCGCAGCCGCATCGGCGTCTGCGTAGTTGAACGGCACGGCGAGCAGGGCGACGGGCGGCGCGTAGAAGCGCGCTGCGCCGTGGCTGCGACTTTGAAATGTACCGCTCGTGCTCTGTCGATTGAAGAAGATGCGCCCGCGCGTCGCGCCGCCGATGGTCACGCCGCCGCCCAACTGCGTGCGCGTGCTGGAACGGCTGGTGCTGATGCTGCCCTCCGACCCGCCGAAGATAAACGGGCGCGGCACGAAGAAGGGGCTGACGCTCGTGATGATCGCGCCGTAGCCGGGCGCGAAATAGTCGGGCGTGTCCGCCATGCGCGTGCGCAGATAGTCTATCTCGGCGTCGAGCGCCGCCGCCTCTGTGCGCAGGACGGTGGCGCGCCCGCGCCAGTAGTCTTCAGCCTGCGTCTGCTCTGCTTCGTGGCGGCGCGCGATCTCGCGGAGCGCCTGCGCCTGCGCCTCGTCGCTCTGGCGCGCGTCTTCGGGCGCTGGCAGACCGAGTTCCTTGCGGTGGCGTTCATAGGCGCGCTCGCTCTCCAAACGTGCGCGGCGCACGGGTTCGAGTTCGCGGTTGGTCAAAGTGCGTGCGGCGCGACGACTTGGCGCTGATGCTACGGACGCGGGCGTAGCGGGCGCGCTTGCGCGCCGCAGGAGACTGCCGGGCTGCTCGTTGTTGGCGCGCTCAGTGGCGGCGATGTCTATGTGCGCCAACGGCAGCGTGACCTGAACGCCCGGCGCGGCTTCATAGGTCAGGGCCGTCTGCGTGACGACGAAGTGGGCGGGGGCTTCGACGCGCCGCCCGCCGCGCATGATGATGGTATAAGCGGACGCGGCACAGGGGAGCAAAGCGGCGAGCAGAAGCGCGCCGCCGAGGCGCAGCGCCAGCCCGCGCATACTCCTTACGTGCCGCGCGTACCCGCCTGTGCTCTCTGTTTGCATAGCTGCTCCTCGCCTGTCCACGTCCGGTTTTCTGTCCCTGTGGCTGTTTTGGCTTGAGTATAGCACCGGGGCTGCGGGCGCATGAAATAAGGTCGCGCGGTGAAATTTTATGGCCCCAGAGAAGCAGTTTTGTAATAGAATCCGGCTACACCTTGCAGACGCTTTTTGAGTAGGCGATGACGCCGGCCGGTTATTTACGTGGGGCCTGCGTGGTCGCTTTTGTTCATCCATCTTTTCTCCCCAGAAGGAGGCGACTTAAGGTTATGGCAAAGACGATTGCGAAGATACTCGGCGTCGTGTTCATTTTGGTCGGGCTGTGCGGCTTTATCATGCCGAACCTGCTCGGCGCACACCTGAACTTACCGCACAATCTGGTGCATATCATCTCTGGTGCGGTGGCGCTCTACTTCGGCTTCGCCGGTTCGCTCTCAGGTGCGCGCCTGTTCTGCATCATCTTCGGCATCGTGTACGGGCTGCTCGGCATCGCCGGCTTCCTGCTCGGCAGCGACCCCGACCGCATGTTCAACGTGGCGGGCATACTGCACCTCGGCACGATGGATCACATCATCCACATTCTGCTCGGCATCCTGTTCCTCATCGGCGGTTTTCTGACCAAAGCCGATGTCACGCGGGACGCGCGAACCTAAGCCCTAGCGCGGGCCACGACAGCTTGCAGTTACGCACAGGCGAGCAACCGCAACCGGCGGCGGCTCGCCTTTCGTACTGCGCGCCGCCCAAAGACCCGGTCAGAATATGCATGTTTGCCGCGCTTGGCCCACGTCGAGTAAGATGCCGGCTTGTTCGGCCGTAAGCGATAACGGGTCACTTATCATAACGTGCGGCGTGGACGTAGAGGGGGGTAGCGTTACTACATGATCAAGACGGTCGAGTGGACGAGCGAAGGCGTGCGGATGATCGATCAGCGGCTGCTGCCAACTGAAGAGAAGTATTTGATCTTTCGTTCGTGCGAAGAGGTCGCGGAAGCGATCAAGCAGATGGTCGTGCGCGGCGCACCGGCCATCGGCGTCGCCGCCGCGCTGGGTCTCGCCGTCGGGCTGCAACAGGCCGTGGCCACCACCGGCGTCGATCTCCAAAGCGACTTTGACTACATGTGCGACGTAATGAGCCGCACGCGCCCCACTGCCGTCAACCTCTTCTGGGCCATCGAGCGCATGCGCGCAGCCTTCCGCCGGGCCTTGGCCGAAACTTCCGATGCCGATCAGATCAAGCAGCACATGATCGCCGAAGCGCAGGCGATCTTGGCCGACGACATCGAGGCTAACCGCGCGCTCGGTCGCTTTGGCGGCGAACTGCTGGCGGACGGCGCGACCGTGCTGACGCACTGTAACGCGGGCGCGCTCGCCACGGCCGGCGATTACGGCACGGCGCTCGGCGTCATACGCGGCGCACGCGACGCCGGCAAACGCATCGCCGTCATCGCCGACGAGACACGTCCCTTCCTGCAAGGCGCGCGTCTGACCGCTTGGGAGTTACATAAAGACAACATCCCGGTCACGCTGATTACGGACAACATGGCCGGGCACGTGATGAAGCAGGGTCAGGTGGACGCCGTCGTCGTCGGCGCGGATCGCATCGCGGCGAACGGCGACACGGCCAACAAGATCGGCACGTACATGGTGGCCGTGCTCGCGCGCCAACACGACATTCCCTTCTACGTCGCCGCGCCCATCTCGACCATCGATCTCGCCATCCCCACCGGCGCGCAAATTCCCATCGAAGAACGCGACACACGCGAAGTCACGCACATACGCGAGCAACAACTCGCGCCCGCCGGCATAGACGTGCAGAACCCCGCCTTTGACGTGACGCCCAACGAACTCGTCGCCGCCATCATCACCGACAAAGGCGTCGCGCGTGCGCCCTACACGAACAGCTTGCAGCAGTTGTTTAAAGGCTAACTCAGGCAGGTTTCGTTAACTGTCAGCGGTCGCGGCAAAGCGACTCTGTTGCCACCACTCGATAGTCTGCCGCAAACCATCTTCCAGCCCCACGCGCGGCTCGTAGCCGAGCAGTTCGCGCGCACGCGTGATGTCGGCGAGGCTGTGGCGCACGTCGCCGACGCGGGGCGGGCGATATTCGGCTTGCGCGTCGGGGCGGCCCGTCAGGTGCTTTAGCGTGGTGAGCAGTTCGTTGAGCGTGACGCGCTCGCCGTTGGCGACGTTGATGACTTGGCCGACGCCGCGCGTGGTTTCGGCGGCGCGCAGATTGGCCTCGACCGCGTTGGCCACGTATGTAAAGTCGCGCGACTGTTCGCCGTCGCCGAAAATGACAGGCTGCTCGCCGCGCATGAGCGCGCTGATGAAACGCGAGATGACGCCGGAATACTGTGAGCTTGGGTCTTGGCGCGGGCCGAAGATGTTGAAGTAGCGCAGCGCGACCGTCTCCAAACCGTAGGCGCGCGTAAAGACCTGACAATAGTATTCGCCGACGAGTTTGGCGACCGCGTAAGGGCTGAGCGGATCGGGCGGCATCGTCTCGACCTTCGGCAGCGTCTCCTGATCGCCATAAGCGGACGATGAGGCCGCATAGACGACGCGGCGCACGCCCGCGTCCCGTGCCGCCAGCAGCAGCGCGAACGTCGCCTCGACGCACGCCTCGTGCGTCTCGCGCGGATGCTCCACCGAACGCGGCACGCTAGGAATGGCGGCCTCGTGAAACACAACTTCGACGCCCGCGAGCGCGCGCTTGAGCGCGCTTTCGTCGTTCAGATTCGCGTGGACGAAATCAACGTCGCCGCCGATCTCCGCGATGTTCTCCAAGTGCCCGGTGGACAGATCGTCAAGCACGCGCACGCGTGCGCCGCGCGCAACGAGCGTCGCCGCAATGTGCGAGCCGATGAAGCCCGCCCCGCCCGTGACAAGTGCGATACCTGTTAAAGCCATAGAGGTTAGAGGTCAGAGGTCAGAGATTAGCAGTCAGAAGTTATGCGGGTCTTTTTTACTGACCGCTAACCTCCGACCTCCAGCCTCTGTTGTTATCTGCCTACGCCGACGTATTCAAAGCCGAGGGCGCGCATGGCGTCGGGTTCGTAGATGTTGCGCAGGTCGGCAACTTTGGGCTGGCGCAGCAGCCCCTTGATGCGCTCCATGTCGAGCGCGCGAAACTGATTCCACTCGGTGACGAAGACAAGCGCATCTGCGCCCGCAACGGCCGCGTACTCGTCCGTTGCGTAAGCAATATCAGGCAGCAGCGCGCGCGCGGCTTCCATCGCTACGGGATCGTAGGCGCGCACGCGTGCGCCGCGTGCGACGAGCGCGCGAATGATGTCTACGGCGGGCGCTTCGCGCATGTCGTCGGTGCGCGGCTTGAAGGCGAGACCGAGCACGGCCACCTCTTGCCCGCGCGGGTCGCCCAGGAGGCGCTCGATCTTTTCGATCATCAGTTGGTGCTGGCGCTCGTTGACCTCGACCACTGCGCTGACGATCCGGGCCTCGACGCCGTGCGCGCGCGCGATCTGGATGAGCGCACGCGTGTCTTTCGGAAAGCAAGAGCCGCCGTAGCCGGGGCCGGGATGGAGGAACTTGCGCCCGATGCGATTGTCCATGCCGATGGCCCGCGCCACGTCGTGTACGTCCGCGCCCACGCGTTCGCAGAGGTTGGCGATCTCGTTGATGAAGGAAATCTTGGTGGCCAGAAAAGCGTTCGCGGCGTATTTGATCAACTCGGCGGCGGCGACCGTCGTGACGACGAAGGGCGTTTCAATCAGGTAGAGCGGTCGGTAGAGGTCGCGCATGATGGCGGTCGCCTCTTCGTCGCTGCTGCCGATAACGACGCGGTCGGGGCGCATGAAGTCGTCTATGGCCGCGCCCTCGCGCAGGAATTCCGGGTTCGAGACGATGGCAAAGTTGATGGGTTTCGGCTGGTGCTCTTTGATGATGCGGCGCAGACGCTCGCCCGTCCCAACCGGCACGGTTGATTTCGTGACGAGCACCTTATAGCCGTGCATCGCGCGGGCAATCTGTCGCGCCGCCTCTTCCAGATAGCTCAGATCGGCTGAGCCGTCCGCGCGCGGCGGCGTGCCGACGGCGAGGAAGATGACGAGCGCCTGCTCGACGGCGGCACTCAGGTCGGTGGTGAAATGCAGCCGACCGGCGGCGGCGTTCTTCGTGACGAGTTGCTCAAGCCCCGGCTCGTAGATGGGAATCTGGCCGCGCTTGAGCCGCTCGATCTTGGCTGCGTCAACATCAACGCAGGTCACGTCCACGCCGAACTCTGCGAAGCACGCGCCCGTCACCAACCCGACGTAACCTGTCCCCACCACCGCAATGTGCATGACTTAAGAGACGCTTGGTCGCTGACCCTGACCGGCGGACAAAAATTTGCGGGTCACACGGGACATGCCCCGCGCGACCCGCAAACCTGGCTTCAATAGTCGTGCGTCAAAACAGCACGCACGGATGGCTAAGCTGAACCCAATGCCGGCCCTTTTGCGTGCTTAACGGCTCGGGCTGAAGATCGGGGCCGTGCCGCCGACGTTGATGTCATTATCCTGCGACGCCGCGATGATGGCCGCCGCGATTGCGCCGCCCGCTGCCAGCAGGAGCGCCGCCAGCGCGCCGCCGCCAATCGTGCCGAAATTGTCTGTACGCGTCAGACGGGTGCAGCGCGAACCGGGCGCAGCCTGACCAGCCGTTGCGTTCGAGCCAGCCGCGATCTGCTGCACACGATTATCGGCGCGCAGTTCGACTTTGCCCGTCTGCGTGGCGACCTGCGTGTTGCCGCATTCCACGTCTACGGTGAAAACGTTCGGTTGATTGCTATCGGCGATGGCCGAGCCGTCTTTGGTGGCGACGGTGGCGGCCACGCCGGTCGAGGTCGCTAAGCGCACGCGCCCGGCGTCGAGCATGGCGCTCACGCTGTTATCGCTGAAGCTGAGCTTAACGCTGGAGTTCGGCAGCAGTTCGACGCGGCCGAGTTTACCGAGGCTGACGACGGCGCTGGAATTCTGCGCGGTCGTGATGGTGCTATCCGAGAAGACGGTCGCACCCGAAATTGCGTTCGTGCCGTTGACGGAGACCTCACCGTTTACCGACAACTGCCCCGACGGCCCCTGCTGCCCCGGCGCGGCCAGCGCGACCATTGAGTACACGCACATGATGGCGACGGTTAGGCTGAGCGTGATGGCCGTCCGGCTCCAAGTTCTGCTAATCATTTTCTCCTCCGTAGACTGAACCAGTTTTTGAGAGAGCGCACCACTAAGTCTCCTGTAGACCTAACCGGAGACGGATTCAAGTTATTTTCTCGCCAAACCCGCCTCAAACGTTTGACTGCGCTCTATGCAAGTTTTCTAAAAAAAGCAGGTCAGCGAGCCTCTGTGGGCTTGCTTTGACCAAGTCTTTTTACACGAATAGCTGTTTCGTGTCAACATACTTTTGTGGAAAATCCGCCTAATTTCCACGCCGCGCCCGTTACCCGACCGCTCCTTCGCGCCGGGCGGGGCACGCGTTCCTCAGGCTTTACGTTCAAACAGGTTGGCGCTCTCAACCAGCCGCCCCGCGCCCTGCCCCTCCGCGACGGCGAAATGGCGGCAACTGAGCGCCCCCGGCTGCCGACCGTGTGGCTCCAAACGGCCGCGCCCGTGTATTCGCCGCGCTTATTGGGCGCATAGAAGTTTACGTCTATGTCTTTTAGTTTCTCCAAATTGTTGCCGTAACGGGCGGCGATGAGCTTTAGGGCGTCGAGACCGGACGGTTCCGGCGACGAACCGCGCCGCATGCACTCGGCGACCGCGCGCGCCGCTGATGTAGATGACCTCTTCGCCGCGACCCGCGTGCGCGGGCTAAAGCCTTGGAACTTCAGCCCGCGTCGGTCGCCTGCCTGTCTTGCTGTCGTTGGTAGAACTCGCGCGCGCGTTCGGCCACCTTCAATGGGACGGTGACGCGGAACGGATGCTTGGCGACGAACGGCGGGACGCGCTGCACGTGTGCGCCGAGCGTGCTGAAGGCTGCGACCGCGTCTTCGTCGCTCAATTCAACGACGCCGAAGGCTTCGGCCGCGCGTCGCAGCGCCCCGCGCAGACGATCTAGCGGGAGTTCGCGCGCCGCGAGCGTCTTGCCGCGCGCCTGAAATTCGCCGAGCGCGTAGAGCACGAGTTGTTCGCCCGCGACAGTGCCGCTGCTCGCCTGCTGCCCAAAGAGTTTCGGCTGCTCCATTATGACGATTTCAAAATCACGCGCCCCGGCCGGTTAAAGATGAAGAGTTTAGGGCGGGCCGACCTTGCGCGGTCGTGTGTTGGCTGCGCCGTGCGCCGCGCCCGTTGCGGCATCTGTGGTCTGCGGTTTCGTCGGCTGCATAGGCGCGGCGGGTGCGGGCGTGCCGTGCTGCTTCATTAACTCGGCCTGTTCGTAAGGGTCGAGCCGCGCGAAGACGTAGAAGGTTTCACCTTCGCGCACCGCGCCGAGAAAGCGGAACGTGTTGTCGAGAATCTCTCCGGCGCGAAAGGCGCGCGGCGCGGGCGGCGTCTCAAAGAGCGTGTTCAACTCGTCGCCCGCGACAGCTTCGAGTTCGGGCAGGTAGTCGTTTTTAGACTCGCGCGCGATCTGTATAGCCATCTGGCGCAGGGCACGAATGCGGCTTGAGTTGCGGCGATAGTAGGCAGCGCTGATTTCGCGCCGGCTCTCGCGTGCGTCCACCACCTCCTGCTCCGCCCGCAGGTAGCCCAGATAGGCGCGCACGACCGGGCCAAACTGGCGTTCAGCCGCCGCAGACGTGTGCGCGCGCTGCCCCGCAGCACTCACAACCCCGAAGCAGAGACAGAACGCAAGCTTGACGATCCGCAGCTTCATCTCGTTTGTGCCCCCAACACACGCGCGCACAGTTTGCGGGCGTGCCCTCTTTAAGCCCAATGGATTTCATTCTAGCGGGGGATTGCCTTTTGCGGCGCACACAGTTTACCACAAAAGGAGAGGTCGGAGGTTAGAGGTCAGAGGTTAGAACACAGGCGTTAACTTGAATCTGAACGGCAGAACGCGAACCCGGTCTTTAAACTGACCCAACCTCTGACCTCCCTCTTTGCATGCGGCAGCTTGGGATGCTAGAGTTTTTTCAACCAGCACGCGAATTATTCTTATGCCGGACGAGCGAGACAAGAGAGCGCAACTGCCTGAGGCGGGCCGGCGGGTGGCGCTCGGCGTCGCGGGCGGCATCGCGGCCTACAAGGCGGCGGAAATTCTGCGCGGGCTGCAACGCGCGGGCTGCGAAGTGCGCGTCTGCATGACCGAGCACGCCACGCGTTTGATCGCCCCGCTCACCTTTCGCGCGCTCTCCGGCGCGCATGTCGTCGTGGACGATTACGCGCCTGACAATCCCGATCCAATCGCGCACATCACATTCTCGCAGACCGTTGACCTATTCCTCGTCGCGCCCGCCACTGCAAACGTCATCGCCAAGTTCGCCAACGGCATCGCCGACGATTTTCTGACGACCACTTATCTCGCCTGCACCGCGCCGGTCGTCGTCGCGCCCGCCATGAACACGACCATGTGGGAGCAACCGGCGACCCGGCGCAATCTCGCCACCCTGCGCGCCGACGGCGTCCACATCATCGAACCCGATGCGGGCGAAATGGCCTGCGGCACGATTGGGCCGGGCCGTCTGAGCGCGCCCGAAAAGATCGTTGCGACGGCCCTTGCGCTGCTCGATGAACGTGCGCGCGGTGACATGTCAGAGATGAACGCTGCGGCGCAGGCGACGGCGCAGGACTTAACGGGCGAACACGTTTTGCTTACGGCGGGCGCGACGCGCGAGGAGATCGATCCGGTGCGCTTCCTGTCCAATCGTTCGTCGGGGCGCATGGGCTTCGCGCTCGCGGCAGCGGCGCGTGCGCGCGGCGCAGAGGTCACGCTCGTGGCGGGCGCAACCAGCGCGCCGCTGCCTGAAGATGTGCGTGTCGTGCAGGCGCTCTCGGCCGCCGAGATGCACGCGGCCGTGCTGCGCGAGTTGCCGCAGGCGACGATCTTCATCGGCGCGGCGGCCGTCGCCGATTACCGGCCGAGCACGCGCGCCGTGCAGAAGCTGAAGAAAGCCGACGCGCCACTCACGCTCACGCTTGAGCCGACGCCCGACATTCTCGCCGCCGTCGCAGCCGCAAGACGCGACGGGTTGCTCGTCATCGGTTTTGCCGCCGAGAGCGAGCACGTTATCGAGCATGCGCGCGCGAAGTTGGAGCGCAAACGACTCGATGCCATCGTCGCCAATGACATCACGCGCGCGGGCGCAGGCTTCGACGCCGAGACGAACATCGTCACCTTCATCCCGCGCGACGGCACACCGCTCGAACTGCCGCTCATGTCGAAGCGCGCGGCGGCCGAGCGCATCCTTGACGAGATCGCGCGCCTGCGCCAGTTGCAGCCGGCCCACGCGGGCGCTTGAACGCAGAATTTCTCATGTCTGACGAGACGGCCCACAAGGAACTGCTCAGCCTGACGGCAGACATCGCCGCGCAGCTTGAGTATCTGCAAGAGCTAGGCGTGACGCACGTCGCCGCGCCCGCCGGTGCGGCCGTGCAAGCCGACGCAGGCGTGCCCGCGCGTCAGTCGTTCTCTGCGGCCCATGCACCGACGCCTGCGCATGCGTCTTACAGTTCGCCCGCGCTCAAGCTCAACGCGGAGGCTGAAGCGCGACGCGCGGCCGAGCCGGAACGCATAGCCGCGCGTACCGAGTTGTTACCATCGCCGCCACCGCCCCCGTCCACATCAACCGCCGCGCCGTCGCTTCCCCCCGGCCGCGCCGCCTCAGCAAGCGAGCAAGCAGAGATGGCTACAAGACGTAAACCTATCGCGCCGACACCTGATCCGAACCCGCCCGCGCCGATGCAGACGCTCTTTGGCGAGATCACGCCGCAGGACGAGTTGAGCCTGCCGCGACCGGGCGAGACGCTCGAAGACGTGTGGCGCGACATCGGCCCGCAGTGTATGCGTTGCACGCTCTGTTGCGAGGGGCGCAAGCAGGTGGTCAACAGCGAAGGCAACCGGCAGGCGCGGCTGATGTTCGTCGGCGAAGCGCCGGGCGCGGACGAAGACGCGCAAGCCCGGCCTTTCGTCGGGCGGGCCGGGCAACTGCTCAACAAGATCATAGATGCCATCGGGCTGAAGCGCGAGGATGTCTTTATCGGCAACGTCAACCGTTGTCGCCCATCGCAGAACCGCACGCCGACGCAGGCCGAAGCGGCCATCTGCAAGCCTTTTCTGCTGCGCGAAATCAGTATCGTCCGCCCCGACGTGATCGTGGTCTTAGGCAACACCGCGATGAAGAATCTGCTCGACACGAAGGAAGGCATCACGAAGCTGCGCGGTCACTTTCAGGACTACAAAGGCATCAAGGTCATGCCGACCTTTCATCCCGCTTATCTCTTGCGCGATCCATCGAAGAAGCGCGAGACGTGGGACGACATGAAGAAGGTGCGCGACTACATCAACACGCTTAAAGACAAGCACGCAGAGTGATGCAAGACGCTTTCCTCTTCGACGAGCCGGCCGCCGCGTCTGCCGAGACGCTCGCGGGCGTGAACACCGAACTCCGGCAGCGCGCCGAGAGCATGCCGCAGTTCAAAGAGCGCATCCTCATCTTTGGCGAAGGCGAACCGGGCGCACGCGTGGCGGTCGTCGGCGAATCGCCGGGGCCACCCGACATCGCTACGGGTCGCCCCTTCATGGGGCCGGCGGGCGATATGCTGGGCCGCATCCTCGCCGCCATCGGGCTGCAACGCAAAGACTGTTACCTCACAAACGTCGTCAAGATGATCTCGACCGGCGACGAGATGACGCCCAACGTGCTCAGTTTCTTCACGCCCTACCTGCACCGCGAGTTGGCGGCCGTCCGCCCGCGCGTCGTCATCGCCTTCGGCAATACGCCCACGCGCGCCCTGCTCCGCACCAAGAAACCGATCTCGCAGATGCGCGGCCAGTTCCACGACTATCACGGCGCGCAACTGATGCCGACCTTCAATCCCGCTTATCTCCTGCGCGATCCATCGAAGAAGCGCGAAGTCTGGGAGGACATGAAGAAGGTGCGCGAACTGTTGGCCGCGACGTGACCGGGCGAAACCTGAGCGGCGCGCCCGCCATTTTCCAGCTACCGGTTTATAACCGCGCGCGCCCCGCTTCAATTTTTGCCGGCTTCAAGTTAACTTAGCTCGCCGTGCTTAGTCCGACCAACGCCGCCCACGTCGCCGCCGCGAACATGAACACACAGGCTGAAAGCGTGCATGAAACCGCGCCGCATTATGCGGAGGTGGCCGTGCCCTTGCGTGTGGCGCAGACGTTTACGTACCGGCTGCCGTCGGCGCTTCGTAGTGATACGCGCGTCGGCGCGCGCCTGCTCGTGCCATTGGGCCGCAAGCTGGTGACGGGCTACGTGGTCGCGCTGCACGACGCGCTCGATCCGGCGCTTGAGTTAGCCGAAGCGGACGTGAAAGAGGCCGAGGAGTTGTTGGACGCCGAGCCGCTGCTGACGCCGGGGGTGTTGGAGTTGACGCGCTGGCTGGCGGATTACTACGCCGCCCCGTGGGGCGAGGTATTGAAGGCGGCGCTGCCGGCAGGCTTGAACGTGGCGGTCGAACAGGTGTTGACGATCACGGCCGAGGGGCGCGACGAGTTGGCGCGTTTGTCGGGGCGACAGTTGACGAGCGCGAAGGCGCGCGTCTTGCAGTTCGTCGCCGACGAGGTTGAGACGACCCTGCGGCGCGTGACGGAGTTGACGGGCCGGACGCGTGCGCTCGTCGTCGTGCGGCAACTACAGCAGGCGGGCTGGCTGCGCGTCACACAACAGCCGCGCACGGCGAGCGCGCGGGCGAAGCGGCGCAAGGCCGTCCACCTCTTGCCGCCGGAGGAACATCAGAACGGCGCGGCGCGCATCTTGACCGCCGCCCAGCAGCGCATCGTCAACGTGCTGCTCGCGCACGAGGGCGAAATGCTTTATGCGCAGTTGCTTGAACGCGCGGGCGCGAGCGCTTCAAGTGTGCAGACGCTTGAACGGCACGGCGTCGTGCGGACGGTTGTGCGCGAAGTGCGCCGCGACCCTTTGGCGCGGGCGGTGCTGCCCGCGCTGGCAGATTTGCAGTTGACGGACGAGCAGCGCGCGGCGCTCGACGAAATAGAGGCGGCGCTCGCGGCGCATGCGTACACGGCTTTCCTGTTGCACGGCGTCACGGGCAGCGGCAAGACGGAAATCTACATACGCGCGATGCGGGCGGCGCTCGCGGCCGGGCAATCGGCACTGATGCTCGTGCCTGAGATCGCGCTCACGCCCGTCTTCTCGCGCCGCCTGCGCGCGCACTTCGGCGACGCGGTGGCGATCCTGCATTCGTCTCTGACGACGGGCGAGCGTTACGACGAGTGGAGTCGCATCAAAGGGGGCGCGGCGCGCGTCGTGATCGGCACGCGCTCGGCCGTGTTTGCGCCGGTGGTGAAGCTCGGGCTGGTGATTGTAGACGAGGAGCACGAGGCATCTTACCGGCAGCAGGAGTCGCCCTACTATCACGGGCGCGACGTGGCGGTAGTGCGCGCGCACAAGGCGGGCGCGGTCGTGGTGCTCGGCTCGGCCACGCCCTCGCTCGAATCGTTTCACAACGCGCGCGCCGGCAAATATCGTTACCTGCAATTGCACAAGCGCGTGGCCGACCGGGCAATGGCGCGCGTCGAGATCGTGGACATGCGCGAGGTCTTCGCGCGGGCGGGCAAGTATCAGGTGCTCTCAGACGAACTAATCAACGCGATTGCGGAGACGCACGAACGCGGCGAGCAGGCCATCGTGCTCTTGAACCGGCGCGGCTATTCGAGTTTCGTGCTGTGTCGCTCGTGCGGCGAGCGCATGCAGTGTCCGCAGTGCGACGTGACGCTCACCTTTCACCAGCGCGAGCGTAGTCTCATCTGCCACTACTGCGACCTGCGGCGGCGACCGCCCGAAAAGTGTCCCGCCTGTCAGGGCCAGTACATACATTACGTCGGCGAAGGCACGGAGCAGATCGAAGAGATCATCAGTCAGCGCTTCCCCGCCCTGCGCCTCGCGCGGCTCGACCGCGACACGACCGCGCGCCGGCACACCTACGAGCAGGCGATCCTGCGCTTCGGCGCGGGCGAACTCGATATGCTCGTCGGCACGCAGATGATCGCTAAGGGGCACGACTTCCCGAACGTGACGCTCGTGGGCGTCGTCTCGGTTGATGCGGGGCTTGGCATGCCCGACTTCCGCGCGGCCGAGCGCACCTTTCAACTGCTCACGCAGGTTGCCGGGCGCGCCGGGCGTGGCGAGCGCGCCGGGCGCGTCCTCATACAGACCTTCCACCCGCATCACTACGCGCTCAGGCACGCCTGCGCGCAGGACTACGCCGGCTTCTACGCCGAAGAGATCGGCTATCGTCGTAACTTGAGCTATCCGCCGTTCGTCGCGCTCGCCTCTTTGCTCATACACTGTCCTGACTGGGAGCGCGCACAGACGACCGCCGCCGAACTGCGCCGCGCGCTCGACGAAGCCAATACGGATCGCTCCTGTCGCGTGCTGGGCCCAGCGCCCGCGCCGCTCGCACGCCTGCGCGGCGAGCATCGCATCCAACTGCTGGTGAAGGCGCGCAATCGGCTACGCATGCGCGCCGTGCTCGACGTGGCGCTGGCGAGCGCGGGCGCGGCGAGTGGCTGCGACCTGCAAGCGGTCAACGTGGAGATCGATCCGGTGAATTTGATGTAGGCGGCGCGCCGCTGCGTCTAGCGCATAGCTAACGCGGCGACACCCGCGCCGATGAAATCGCTTATGAAATTATCCGAACTGGCCGAACTGACGGGCGCGCAACTCGAAGGCGATGCTGAGTTGGAGATCAACGGCGCGGCGGGTCTCGCTGAAGCCGGGCCGGGGCACGTCACCTTTCTCGCCAACCCGCGCTACACGCCGCTCGTGCAGACGACGCGCGCCTCGGCCATCTACCTGGCCACAGGCGTCGAGACCGGCCGCGCCACGCTCGCCGTCCTGCGCGCGCGCGATCCTTATCTCGCTTACACGCGTGCGCTCCGCCTGTTTCATCCCGAACCGGCGTTCGAGCCGTTCATTCATCCGGCGGCCGTCATTGATCCTTCGGCGCAGGTTGACGCGCACACGTGGATCGGGGCGTGCGCCGTCGTCGGGCGCAACGTCCGGCTCGCGCCCGGCGTGCAGGTCTTCCCGAACGCGACCATTTACGATGATGTGACGGTCGGCGCAGACTCCGTCATCCACTCCGGCGTGGCTCTGCGCGCGGGCACACAGGTCGGCGCGCGCGTCATCATTCACAACAACGTGGTCGTCGGCTCGGACGGCTTTGGTTATGCGAAGGACGAAGCGGGGCGCTGGCTGAAGATTCCGCAGACGGGGCGCGTCGTGATCGAAGACGACGTGGAGATCGGCGCGGGCACGACGATTGACTGCGCCTCGGTCGGCGAGACGCGCATCCGGCGCGGCGCGAAGCTCGACAATCTCGTTCAGATCGGCCACTCCTGCACGGTCGATGAAGACGCGCTGCTCTGCGCACAGGTCGGCCTCGCCGGCAGTTCGCACGTCGGCCGCCGCGTCATCCTCGCGGGGCAAGCGGGCGTAGCCGGTCATCTGACCATCGGCGACGATGCCGTGCTAACCGCCAAGAGCGCCACGAGCCACAACGTCCCGCCCGGCAAGGTGCTATCCGGCATCCCCGCCTTCGACAACCGCGAATGGCTGCGCGCCACGTCCGCCTTCCGCCGGTTGGGCGAGATGCAGCGCGCCCTGCGCCAACTGGAAGCGCAGGTTAAAGCGCTGGCCAATAACTCGACCGATGCGGCTTAAGCCTGCGCGCGTCATCATGAACATCTATTTCGCCGGCTCGATCAGGGGCGGGCGCGCCGAGCAGACGCGCTACCGCGAAATCGTCGAGCAACTAAAACAGTACGGGCGCGTCCTCACCGAACACGTCGGCGCGGCGGAACTCTCTGCGCGGGGCGAACCCGCGACCGACCGAGAGATACACGACCGCGATCTGGCTTGGTTACGGGCCGCAGACTGCCTCGTGGCTGAAGTGACGACGCCCAGTCTCGGCGTCGGCTATGAAATCGGGAAGGCGACGGAATGGGGCAAGCCTGTGCTCTGTCTCTTCCGCGCGGGCAGCGCGCACATGCTCTCGGCCATGATCGCCGGTAGCAGCAATGTCAGCGTGCACGCGTACGAGCACACGGCTGAGTTAAACGAAATCTTCGCCGCATTCTTTGGCCGCGCACAAACCTCGCAGGCGGAATGAGCGCGGGCCCGATCTAAAGACTGGCCGGACACTATTCGTTGCGCAGTTTGAGCGCGCGCTTTGTGTTAAGAATGCTTAGATTGATCCTGTTATGCCTGTTGGCGCTGACGGCCCTCAGTTGTGCGCCGCGTAGCGAGGAGCTAAGCATGCGCCACGCGGACGTGGCGCTGGCGGCAACTTTATATCTGCCCCGCAGCAATGGCGCTCATCCCGCCATCGTCTTGATTCCCGGCTCAGGCCCTTTCAACCGTGCGCAGTATCGTGGCTTCGCAGAGTTCTTCGCGCGGCAGGGGATCGCCGCGCTGATTTACGATAAGCGCAGTTTAGGCGCACCGAACGGCACGGGCTTGGTGAGCTTTAATGATCTGACCGAAGACGCGCAGGCCGCCGTGCAATTGCTGAAGGGTCGAAGCGACATCAACGCCGACCAGATCGGTCTGTGGGGTGGCAGCGAGGGCGCGGGCGTGGCGGCGGCCGTCGCGGCTCAGGCAAACGACGTGGCCTTTCTGGTCAGCGTCTCCGGCGGCGGCGTGACCTACGCGGAGCTGGTCATGTATCAACTGGCCAACCGGCTGCGGGCACAAGGTTATTCAGAAGCTGAGGTGGCGGCGGCGCTGGCGGTCGTGCGGCAGTTGCACGAGTTTGTGCGGACGGGCAATGACGGGGCGGCGTTGCAAAACGCGCTTGATGAAGCGTGGCGACATCGTTGGGCCGAAGGGGCTGTGCCGCGCACAATCCCCTCGGCGGCCGAGCGCGCCGCCGCGCCTGAGTGGCGCGAACTCGACGGCGACCCGGCGCAGATGTGGGCGCAAGTGAAAGTGCCGGTTCTGGCATTCTGGGGTGAACGGGATGAATTAGTGCCGGTCGCGCAGAGCGTCGCGCGCATCAGCGCGGCGCTCAGGCGCGCGGGCAATCAACACGTCACCATTAAAATAATTGCGGGCGCGGATCACAATCTAAACCGCGCGACCGGGCCAAGCACGGACGCGGAATACCTGAAGACGATGGTTGACTGGATTTGGCAGACGGTCAAGCAGCCGCAGTAAGGCAGACAACACAGGTCATCAACTCCCGCTCGCGTGCTCCGCGTCCAAGCTGTTTTGCGGAGCGACGACGAATATCAGTTAAGCGGCCTTTGCGTCTGTTTGTGTCGGGGCGATCTGAAAGGGCTAGGTGACTGCGCCGCCGTCCACGATGATGATCTCGCCGTTCATAAAGCTGTTGCGGTCGCTGACGAGGAACGAGGCGATCTCGGCCAGTTCGGCGGGCCGACCAAGCCCCTCGCGGCGCACCCAGAACTCGTGCATCTTGAGCAGGTGTTCCGGCAAGGTGTGGGCGAGGTCTGTATCGAAGATGCCGGCGGCGATGGCGTTGACCGCGACGCCGAACGCGCCCGCCTCGCGCGATAGACATTTGGTGAAGCCGATCATCGCCGCCTTAGAGGTCGCGTAATGCACGGAGGTGGGCAGCGAGCGGATCGCGCCGATGGAGGTGATATTGAGGATCGCACCTTTGCGCTGGCGGATCATCTGCTTGTAGATCGGTTTGGTGACGGCGAAGAGGCTGTTGACGTTCGTGTTGATGACATCGTCCCACGCGCGGTCGGTGGTGGTCGCAAAGTTGTCGCCGCGATTGATCGCCGCGTTGTTGACGAGCACATCCACGCCGCCCCACTCTTCGACGAGTTGGCGCACGACGCGCTTCATGCCGACGCGATCCGTGACGGAGACTTTGAAGGCGTGCGCGCGTCGCCCGTAAGCCTTAACCTGCTCCGTGACGGTGGCGGCCAGATCGTCGCGCTGGTTGTAGCTGAACGCCACGTCCGCGCCCTCGCGCGCGAAGACATCGCAGAGGGCCGCGCCGATCCCGCGCGTGCCGCCCGAAATGAACGCACGCTTCCCTTCCAGCAGAAGACTCATCAATCGCTATACACGTTTGCCAGAATTAATTGAGCGGGGGCAGCTTAAAGCTTGCGCTGCGGGCGCGTCAACCGAAGCTTGTGCGGTTTACGCCACGCGCAGGTCGGGGGCCGGCGTATCGTCCTGCACGGGGATGAGCGCGGCGATCTCTTCGACGATGCGCCGGGTCGAATGGGGGATGGCGAGTCCGGCCGTGGCCGCCCGCAGGTTGGCGTAATAACGCGTGTCTTCGACCATGCGGCGGACGGTGGGCACGATGTCGCGGGCGCGTTCCAATAGCACGCCCGCGCCGCGTTTGGCGATGAGCGCGGCTGCGCCCGATTCCTGCGGCATGGGCGGTGTGGTCGCGTCGGCAATGATCGGCACGCGGCAGGCGAACGCCTCGAAGGTCGTCAGACCGCCGAGTTTCGAGATCATCACGTTCGCCGCCTGCATCAATTGCTCGACCTGCTCCGAGTAGCCGATCACTTTCACGGGAAAGTGCGCGTGCGCCGCGATCTGTTCGGCGGCGGCGCGTAGCTCCTCGTTTTTGCCGGCGAGGAAGATGGCTTGCACGTCCAGGTCGCCGTGGACGAGTTCGCGGAATATGTCCGGGATGTTGCCGCCGCCGACCCAGCCGGCGTTGACGAAGACGGTGAACTTTTCCGGGTCGAGACCGAGCACCTTGCGCGCCGCCTGCGCGGCCCGCTCGTCCGGCATCTCGAACTTCGGATGCACGGGCATGCCCGACACCTTGATCCGTTCGGGCGCGATGCCGTAGTCGATCAACTGCTGCCGCGCCTCTTCACTTGCGACCAGATAGAGCCGCACGTCGTCGCACGCCCAGCCGCGCCAGAAACCGTAGCAGGGATCGGTGACGACCGTGACGAGCGGGATGCGCTCGGCCAAGCCCACTTCCTTCAGAAATCGCGCGAAGAAATGCTGCGTGAGCGGATGGACGCTGACGACGACGTGCGGACACCACTTGTCGAATAGCTCGACGGCGTATTTGTAGCCGCGCCGGTAGAAGAAATTGCTGCGCTCCGGGCGGGCGCGGTTGACCACCCAGTAGACGTACTTCATCCAGTGTTGCCTGTGCCTGAGCACCCAGTTGTAGAGGCGCACCATCTTCTCCGTTACGCCGTGCGACTCTTCAATCGCGCGCACGACGCGGACGGTGTAGCTGTCGCTGGAGAAAAACTTCTGCACACCCGCGACAATCGCCGCCGCCGCCGAGCGATGCCCGCCGCCCGTGTCGGACGAGATGATCAGGATTTTTGGTGTACGCGCGCGGGACATGGTGTCGCCCTTTATGCCTTCACCGTCAGACCGTCGGCTTGCGCTTCCTCGCGCTCGTGTTGTTTGCGCGCCTTCTTCATCTCGCGTTCAAGCCGCTTGATCTTGATCAAGTGCTTCGGGTTGAACGGCAAGCTGGGGTAATAGCTGTTCGATTCGTGCGTGCAGAAGCAGCCGGCCGCCGCTTGTTTGCGCCGGGCCTGCATGGCGGGCGAGAGCCAGAGTTTTTGGAAGTTCCAATCGTAGTCGCGCAGGTTGCCGATGGGCGTCAGGTTCTCGCAGGAAGAGACCGTGCCCTCGTCGTAGATGACGCCGCCGGCTGTACCCGCGTAGCAGGTCATCTGCGCCTTCTGCTCCTCCTGCGCGCGGGCGATAAGGCCGTGCATGTAGATGTCTATGGCGGCTTTGAAATAACCGGCGCTGCCGCCGTAATTGTTCTTAATGGCGGCGTGGCGCGAGTCGTCATCGATCATCTGCGCGAGCCGGGCGTAGCGCGAATGGTCTATGTCCAACTCGATGGGGTCGGCTGAAGGCGGCCGAATGTAATTGAAGTTGACCTTGTCGGGTTTGAGGTCGTACTTCAGGAAGTCATACCAGTCGAAGATCGTGTCCTGATTCGAGTGCATGAAGCAGGTGCAGGTCTGCACGTCGAGCCGGCCGTACTCGCGTTTGATCTGTTGCAGTTGCCGCGCGGTGTCAATCGCTATGTCCCAAGAGCCGGGCTTCTGGCGAATCTTCTCGTGCTGCTCCTTCAAACCGTCAATGCCGAGCGCGACCGTAACGTTCAAATTCGGGCACTCCTCAAGCAGGCGCGTCACGTCGGGCATGATGCGCTTCTGAATCTGCCCGTTCGACATCAGATAGACAGATTCGAGCCGGTTATTCTCGTAGAACGCGCGCACAATTTCAGGCAGGTCTTTACGCGTAAACGGTTCGCCGCCCGCGATGATGAGGACGCCCAGATTGCCGCCCAGCGTCTCGGAGATACGCTGCAACTCGTGCGTCTTCATCTGCAACTTCTTGCGCGGGCGGTCGTCCAACTCGTCCGTGAAGAAGCAATGCGTGCAGCGCATGTCGCAGACCGACGTGACCAGTATGTTCAAGAGCACCGGCGCGAAGGGCTGACCGAGCGCGAGCTTCGCGTAACGCTGCAACAGTTCTTTCGTCGTGTAATCCATTATGGCCCTTCAAAAAATCGGCGCGCTTAAAACCGGCGCGCAAACGGTGTCGCCTAAACCGGCGACGAGTTAAATGTAACGTGGCAACGCGGCAAAAGCAAACAAACTGTGCCCGCGCTATTGCACCGTAGCTTTGATGCTAACTACCGTTCTCGCGGTCGCTGCGAATTTTGATGCCGAGGGCGCGCATGCGGCGGTAGAGATGGCTGCGATCCATGCCGAGCAGTTCGGCGGCGCGCGTGACGTTGCCTTCGGTTTCAGCGAGTTTGAGTTTGATAAATTCGCGCTGGTGCGCTTCGCTCGCCTCGCGGAAGGAGGAGAATTTGTGCGGCGCTGGCAGCGGCGCTTCGCCGCCCAGAAGCGGCAGGTCTTGCGCGCCGACCTTTGTGCGCCCGTGCATGATGACGACGCGCTCGACCGTGTTGCGCAGTTCGCGCACGTTGCCCGGCCACTGGTAATCCTTGAGCGCGGCGAGCGCGTCCGGCTCGAACCGCTTGGGCTGTTTGCCGTGCCCGATGGAGAACCGGCGGTTGAAATGTTCGACCAGTAGCGGCACGTCTTCGAGCCGGTCGCGCAACGGCGGCACTTCAAACGGGATGACGTTGAGACGATAAAAAAGGTCTGGGCGAAACTGCCCGCGCTCGATTTCCAGATCGAGTTGCTTATTCGTCGCCGCGATGATCCGCACGTCCACGCTGACCGACGTGTTGCTGCCGACGGGCGCGAAGCGTTGTTCTTCCAGCACGCGCAAGACCTTCGCCTGTACGCGCTGGCTCATGTCACCGACCTCGTCGAGAAAGAGCGTCGCGCCGTCGGCCAGTTCAAACTTGCCGCGCTTGGCCGTCGTCGCGCCGGTGAACGCGCCCTTGACGTGCCCGAATAGCTCCGACTCGATCAACTCTTCAGGGATGGCGGCGCAGTTCACTTCGACGAACGGTGCGCCCGCCCGGCGCGACTGCGCGTGGATGGCGCGCGCGACCAGTTCTTTGCCCGTGCCCGATTCGCCGTAGATGAGCACGCGCCCGTCGGTTGGCGCGACCGCCGCGATCTGTTTGCGCAGCGCACGCATCGCCACCGATTCGCCCACCATCTCGTATTCGCCCTGCGCCTGCGCCGCGTGTTCCGCGTTGGCGCGTTCCAGCCGCCGCTGGCGCACGGCGTTCCTGACGGTGAGCGTGATCTTCTCAAGCGTCAGCGGCTTCTCGACGAAATCGAACGCGCCGAGTTTCGTTGCGCGCACGGCCGTTTCGATGTTGCCGTGCCCTGAGATCATCACAACGGCACAGTCCGCGCCCGTCTCGTTGAGCCGCGCCAGCGTTTCCAGCCCGTCAATACCCGGCAACCACACGTCGAGCAGCACGCAGGTGAAGTTGCGCCGTTCCAGCGTCTTTAGACACTCTTCGCCCGACGCCACCGCTTCGACCGCGTAGCCTTCATCCTCCAACACGCCGCGCAGCGTCTCGCGGATGCCGCGCTCGTCGTCAACGATAAGAATAGAATCCATAAGCAGCAGCAGAGGGCAGAAGTCAGAGGTCAGAGATCAGTAAAAACTTTTTCTTACTGACCTCTAACCTCTGACCTCTGCCCTCTGTGTTTCGTCCGTGACGGGCAACTCGATGATGAACTTTGCGCCGCGCGGGCGGTTGGCTTCGGCGCGGATGCGTCCGCCGTGCTCGGTGATGATGCGCTGGACGATGGCTAGGCCGAGACCCGTGCCGCGCCCGCGCGTCGAAAAGTATGGCTGAAAGAGGCGCGGCATATCTGCGCCGGCGATGCCGTGCCCGTTGTCTGCGACTTCGACTAGGAGCAGACTGCGCGCCGTGTCGTGCGCGGTGGCGACCGTGATGCGGCGCTCGTTTGCGCCCTGGGCCATCGCTTCGAGCGCGTTGTCGATCAGATTGACGAGCACGCGCCGCACCTGTTCGGCGTCGAGCATGGAGGGCGGGAGCGTGCGCGCCAGATGCACGTCGAGGCGGACGCCGTCGAGCCGGTCTTCGTAGAGCGCGACGGCTTGCCGCACGACCTCATTCAGGTCGGCGGCCGCGAGCCGCGCATGCGGCAGGCGCGCGAAACGCGAGAACTCGTCCACCATCGCCTTCAGCCCCGCCACCTCGCGCGTGATCGTCGCCGTACACTCTGCGACCACGCGCGCCACGCGCGCATCGTTCGCGCTCTGACTCGCGCGCGCGCCGCTCTGCCCGTTGGTCGGCGTAGGGTGTGCTCCGTTGTGCCCGTTCGACTGCGCGCCGTTGCCGTCTTCGGGCCCGTCGTCGGCGCGGCGGAAGTGGCGCGCGATACGCTCGGCGGAGAGTTGGATCGGGGTGAGCGGGTTCTTGATCTCGTGCGCCATGCGGCGGGCCACTTCGCTCCACGCGGCGGCGCGTTGCGCGGCGAGCAATTCCGACAGGTCTTCGATGACAAGCACCGCGCCGCGCGGCGACCCGTTGGGCGCTCCGAGCGCTGTCGCCGTCAGCGCGACGGGCAGCCCCGCGCTCTCCGCGCTTGCGCCGCGCGCCAACTCCATCTGCCAAGCCGCGCGCCCCGTGCGGCGTGCGCGTTGCAGGACGCGTTCGAGGACGGACAGGTCTTCGGCGGTCGTGATCGCGCCGAGCGCAGTGCCCGGTGGCGGGCTTGCGCTCAACCGCAGCATGACGAGGGCCGCCGCGTTGATCGTGGTGACGCGGTTCTGCTCATCGAGCGAGATAACGCCGGTCGAGAGCGATTCAAGCACTGTCTCGATGTAGTTGCGGCGCTCCGCGAG
>DASVQA010000080.1:0-15238 GCA_036389375.1 Pyrinomonadaceae bacterium
TGATCCGCGACGTTCAGGATCGAGCCGACGCCGTACTGCACCACCGCTTTATCCAGTTTAGCCGGATCGATCTTGATCGCCTGATCCCGGCCCGTTGTGACCATGCCGATCTCAAGCTGGGTCATCTGCCCGACCTTCTCCGCGAGCGTCATGCGCGCCAGCAGTTCATCCACCTTGCGCGCCACGTCCGCCTGCTGCACCGGCGCGCGCAGCATCTGCTGGAAGATGACCTGACTGTCCTTTACATCCGTAAAGGTCACGGCGGCTGCGCGCGGACTCGCCGCCGCCCGCGCATCCGGCGCGCGCCGCTGCGCGGCCACCGCCAATGGCAGGAGTGCTTGGAGCGACACGGCCGCCAGCGCGAGCGTCGCGCCCATTTTCCTCATCATGGTGTAGTACCTTATTGTTTAGCCGAAGCCTTTAAGTTGTTATTGCGGTTGCTTGCCGTAGCCTAGCGTGGACGGCACTCTTTGTATGTCACGGGCGGGCTGAAACGTAAGTTATAAACGGTTAAATGCGACGTGAGACACTTCGGCAAACGATTCACGAGCGCCGACGTGAAAACAGCCCGGCACTTGAAGTACCGGGCTATTTTTGTGTCCTTCGAGTTAATGGGCCGGTAAAGTTTGACACGCGGCCGGCAGTTATCCGGCGGGGCTTGTTTTAACCGCTGTGCTCTTTACTTCAGGCGCTCCGCGGCCTGCTCGATCTTGGTGCTGAGTTTGATGACAGCGCCCAACTCGTGCTTGGCCTTTGCGGAGTCTTCCGGGTTGGCGGTCTTTGTGTTCTGAAAGATGGGGCTGCCGACGAAGTTGGCGATGGCGGCGTCGAGTTGAGCGAGCAACGCTTTCAGGTCTGGCTCGCCCTTCTCTTCCTTCTCCTTCGGCTGCTTGGCCGACTCTGCGCCGAACAGGTTCGTTCTGAGGCGCGTGGCCCGCTTTTTTATCTCGCCGGCGGCCGCGGCCATGCGCGCGTAATCCGGCGTACTATTCGTCGGCGGCGCTTGCAGCACGTCGCTGTTGACGTGTTGTATCTGCTCGAAGTCCTCTTTGATCTGCGGGAAGACATCTTCAGGATTAGACTTCTTCTCGGTCTTCTCCGCATCGCGCTTGACGCGCTCGATCTCGTTCGACCGGCCTTTGACGCCGGGCACGACCTCGCCCAGATTTCTATCGCCTGCGCCGGGCGGCGGGGCAGGCTGCTGCGCCCCGACCGGCGCTGAAAATGTCGCGGCCACAGACATGATTGCAGCCGCTAGTAGGCGTCTAAACATGCACGCTACCTCCGTAGCCTTCAAGCGTCGGCCAAGCTGCTGAATAATTGGCGCGTTGCGCGTTGCGAATATGGTTGATGTTGCTCAGGCCACACGAGCAGCCAAGCTATCTACTAACCGCCGTGCAGGTTACACCAGTGAAGCATAAAACAAAAGATAAGCGGTTAGTCCGTTGTCGTACTGTATGGACGGCGCGCGGCATAGTAGCTTTGGCAGCCTGATTGGAAGCCACAAGGAACGCGCGTGCTATACTTGGCGCGTTTTAACAACACGGCGACCGGGCATTTCAACAAGTGCAGTAAAAGAATCTACAGGGGGAAGAATATGACTTATCAATTGCAGCCAGACCTTGATAACGTCATCGGTGCGGTACAGGCGGCGGGCCAAGCGACTAATGAGACAGATGCGGCTGAAGTCGCGCTCGACCCACAGATTGCTTATCCTTGTTACAAATCGTTTGATGAGTTCATTGACGTGGACAGGTTGAAGGCACTGGACGGTTACATCACCGAGCGCATCAAACAGCACATTCAGGCACAAAAAGATATTCAATTCTACACCGGCCCTTACCGGCTTGAGGATTCCGCCCCCGACCGACCCGGTTCGAGAATGATCTATCTGGCCCAGTCAAAGCAGCCCGACAGTTATTTCGATCTCGATAAGACCGAGCTTTGGCAGCGCACGCCAGAGGCGAGCGAGTTCCATTGGCTGATGGATTTCATCGAGACCTTGCCCTTCAAAGCAACGGGCCGCATGTTGATTATGTATGACGACGTGGCCAGACCCGTCACCGCCCATAGGGATCACACCGACACGGAGACGTGCCACGAGTTCATCTGGTTTCGCACAAACATGAGCAAGCCGTTCTATATGCTCAACCATAAAACCAATGAGAAGCAGTACGTCGAATCCTATAGTGCATGGTTCGATACGGTGAACCAGTTTCACGGCACAGATGCGGGCACGGGCCTCACGTTCAGCATCCGTGTGGACGGCCACTTCACTGACGAATTTAGACAGCGCATTCCGACGCCCAAGCGCAACCTTGCCTCGACGCCCGCGCTCTGGGCCTGCGCGGCGCAATGACCGAGGCCGCCTCTTCGCACTGAATGTTAAAAAGCGTGGCTGGCTTAATCTCCGGCCGCGGCAAACGGCTCTTGCGCCATGCGCTTCGATGAACGCGCGGGAGTATCCTCATGAAAACGCAAGTAGATGACACGAGCATGGCCGAGCACGAATTTGACGCGCGCATTACCTACCCCTGTTACAAATCGTTCGACGAGTTTATAGACGTGGCGCGTTTGAAGTCGTTGGACGGCTACATCACCGAGCGCATCATAGCGCATCTCAAGGCGCAGACGGACGATTATTTCTTAAATCAACACCGGTTAAATGCCGCGACGCCGCAGCGGCCCGGCGTGCGCGAAATCTGGCTCACGCGGACTAGGCCCGGCGTCCCTTACAACTACCTCGATCTCGATAAACCTGAATTGTGGACGCGCACCAGCGCCGCCCAAGAATTTTCGGCGCTGATGGAGTTCATCGAGACCTTGCCCTTCAAGGCGACGGGTCGCATGCTGATCATCTACGACGACGCGGCGCGGAGCGTCCCGGCCCACAGGGATCATTTAAGTATCGAGTTGTGCCACGAGTTTATCTGGTTGCGCACGAATCTGAACAAGCCCTTCTACCTGTTCAATCAGCGGACGAACGAGAGGTTGTATGTTTCGTCGTACAGCGCGTGGTTCGATACGGTCAATCAGTTTCACGGGAGCGACGCGCAGGCCGGTCTGTCATTCAGCATCCGCGTGGACGGCCACTTCACCGACGAATTCAGACAGCAGATACCAACGCCCGCCTTTAATCTCGCCTCGACGCCCGCGCTCTGGGCCAGCGTCTCAAGCTGACGCGACAGCCGCCGCATTACGGGCGCAATAAACCTCAGGTCATGGCGAGGAGAATCCTGCGTGTGCCGGTAAAGGGCATTCGCCCGTGCGCTGTGAGCAGGTTGTCTAAGATCAGTATGTCGCCTGCGCGCCAAGCGACGAGCACAGTTTCCTGCCGCATGACGGCGCGCGCATGGTTGAGGGCGGCAAGGTCGAGCGCCGCGCCGTCGCCGTAGTAAGAATTCAGGCGGAACTCTTCTTCCTTCATCGTCGCAATCAGCAAGTCATACGTTGCTCGATCAAGCGCGCTCGGATGAAACCCGTCGGCCTGATTGAACCAAACTTCTTCGCCGGTCACAGGATGCAACGCCGTCGCCGGGCGCACCTCGCTCAAAGTTAAGCCGCCATCGGTTCGCCATTTGAATCGCACTTCACCCGCGCGACAGTAAGCTTCCACCCGACTTTGATCGTCGGTCTCGAAAGCCTCTTGCCAGGAGTAGCCGGAGCCTGTGCCGCCGTGCAGATTGCGGACGTATTTGATCCGCCGACGCTTAAATTCACGGACAACTTGTTCGTCGATCCCTTTGAGAATAGCCCGACTGTTACCGAGCAACGTTTCCCCGCCCTGCCCGGCCACGGTCGCGCAGTAGAAGAAAAGATGATCGGGCCAACGGTAGGTGTAAGACAGTTCGTTATGTAGCGAGAGCGTGTAGGTCGGCGGGTACTCTGTCGAGGTGTAGACGCCTGCGCCCAACTTAACACGCGGCGATGCACCGCCAACGTAATCAATCAAGTCCCGGCCTGAGAACTCGCGCACAAAGCGTCCGAAGTCAGACGCAGTCAACGCTGGGCAACCACGCAGGAGCAACGCGCCCGATCTGAGCAGTTGCCGATGCAGCAAGTCTCTGTGCCGGCGACACAGATCGATGAGCGCGTCGGCGGTCGAGATTGATTCGTGCCCTTCGGCAATTTCGCTGACCACAGGCAGCTGCTTGTGATTAAGAAAGCTCGTCTTCATTAACTTTCGCCGGGCAATTGCGCCGCAGTTTGGCAAGCCGCGCAAAACCGAGTCCGTACTGTAACGGACAGACGGTATGACTGGAACGCTGATATTAAATTTAATAATTCTAAATTTGGCGCATTTGCAATAGGTCTCTTGCGAGTAGGCCCTAGCATCGTACTCGCACGCTGCGCTGCGACATTAGAAGTTAGAAGCGCACACTAAATCTCTGCTTACACGGAAGCGAACAATGAGGGTAACCAACCTGCCGGACAGCTAAGCCAGTTACGCTCACAAAAGTTAACTTTATTTGTGGTGAAGCACAGAAGGCGGCGCGCGCAAAGCGTGCGCCAGCGAGCGCAGGAAAGTCTTTATTAACCTGCGCGCTACAGGCTATCGGGGAAAGGGCTTATGAAAATCTATATCAGCGGGCTTTACAGCGGTACTAATCCGCAGCCCGGCATCGGGGTCGCGCGCTCGTTGCGTGCGGCTTATCCGAACGCCACTCTGGTGGGTGTTGAATATTCCAACCGTTGTTCGGGCATACACTGGCCGGACTTGGACGAGTTGTGGCTGCAAAGACCTTGGGAAGAGTTGAACCTCGACGCTTACGCCGCCGACATCAAGGCCGCGTTGGATGCGGGCGCGCTCTGGATTTCGGGCGTCGATCTGGAGATCATGTGGCTCGCCTCCATCTTTCCAGCAGGTCATAAGAATCTGCTCACGCCACCCACCGGCGCGCTGCGCCAGATCAGCAAACCGGCCGTCGAGGCGCACAAAGGTTTGCCCGTGAGCATCCCGCCGTTCATCACCACCGAACGTTCCGACTGGGAACTGCACGCCTTTTGTCGGCAGCACGGCTGGAAGGTGTGGCTCAAAGGGCCTTATTACGAAGCCGTCCGCACGCATAGCTGGGATGTGTTTACGCACATGCGCGCGCTGCTGGCCCGCGCTTGGTCAACCGAGCGTCTGTTTTTGCAAACGCACGTCACCGGCTATGAAGAATCGGTCTGCTTCAGTGCTTATCAGGGTGAACTGCTAGATTGCGTTTACATGCGCAAGCGTGAACTGACGGAGGAAGGCAAAACGTGGGCGGGCGATGTCACGGAAGTGCCTGAAGAGATCGTGACACCGCTGCGTCGCATAGTTAAAGAGTTACGCTGGACGGGCGGCGCGGAGTTGGAGATGGTGCGTGATACGGGTGGACAGTTGTGGTTGCTGGAATGTAACCCGCGCTTTCCTGCCTGGATTCACGGCTCGACCATCGCCGGACACAATCTGCCCGCAGTGATGGTCGAGCGGGCGACGGGCGTGCCGGCACAGACAGCCGGGGCGGCTACCTGTGAGGAGTTCACGCGCGTGGTCTTGGAAATCCCTGTGCGCGCGCAATTCCCTTTGCCGAGTTTGCCCGAACCTTTTCCCGGCGGCATCGGCCATTCCATGAAGCACCCTTCGGGCACGCTGGCCTTGGCCAAGCGCCTGCACAAACTCCACATCGTTGAAGGCAACGGCAACGGTAATGGTAACGGTAACGGGCAGCCCGGCCGCACAAACAATGTGGACGCGCCGTCTGTGCCCGCTTCATTCATCGACGATCTCAAGGCTTACGACTTTGCCGAGATGGAGACGCCTTCGTGGTTGTTTCTCGAAAGCACTGCGGCCGGGCTGTTCAAACACGCGGCCGAGTTGGCGAGCAAACTGAACACGCCCGCGCTCGCGGTCACGAACGCTTACAGCATCAAGACGAATCCGGATGAAAGGCTCATCCGGCTGGCCAAGGAGTCCGGTTTCTTAGCTGAAGCGATCAGTCTGCTGGAAGTGCAAAAGGCGCTCAAGACCGGCTTCCGGCCCGATCAGGTGATCCTTAACGGGCCCGGCAAATGGTGGCCCGAAGGACTCTTGCCCGACGCGCCCCTGCACGCAGTCTTCTGCGACTCCATCGCCGACCTGCGGCGCGTCGTCGCCAGCATGGAACGAAAAGAGCTTCAGGCGAAAATCGTCGGCGTCCGCCTGCGTGCGCCCACTGTCGGCTCGCGCTTCGGGATTCCGGTGGACACGCCGGCCGCGCTCAAGCAACTTGTGAGTGCGATTGAAACACTGCCGCGCGCTAGCACCTTCGGCGTCCATTTTCACATGGCGAGCAGCAACATCGGCGTCGGGCAGTGGTGGCATCTCTACGAATCAATGCTGCGTTGGTGTCGCTCCATCGAAACGCTGGCGCGGCGGCAGATCGAATGTCTGGACATTGGCGGCGGTTGGTTTCCCGACGATTGGCATAAAGATTCTGACGATCAATTCGCGGCCGCCATTCAACGGGCGCGCAACTTCCTGCCCTTCGTCAAGCAGATCATTTCCGAACCCGGCAAGGCCATGGCGCAACCATCTATGGCTTTGGCGATGCGCGTGCTTGAGTTTGAAGAGTCAGCGGCGGAAGAGATCAAAGAGGCAGTTGTGGACGGTTCGATTGCCGAACTACCGATGCACTTTTTCCAGCCGCACCGGATTCTCCGGCAGGACAAGCGGACGGGCGAATGGCAACCATTAAAACATGGTAAGACGCATCTGCTGGGCCGGCTCTGTATGGAGCACGACATAGTGGCGGCCAACGTCGAGTTGCCGATGGGCGTGCGCCCCGGTGATGTTTTAGTGTTCTGTGACGCGGGAGCTTACGATAGGAGCATGTCTTATGTCTTTGGCCGAGGGTAAGATCGAATTCAACGAAACTGATTTCGCGGACACGCAGGCGGCGATGCAGCATTGGCAACACTTCCCCGCCTCGACGATTTCGCATCACGGCGGGCAGTGCTGCCAGATCGCGCGCGAGTGGATTCTCTCGACGGACTACTCGCAACTGAACGCGGGCCATCCGCTCACAGGCCCGCGCTGGCTGCGGTTGAAGTACACGTGGGGCCCGTCTACATGGCCGATCTATTGGTGCGAAGCGGTCGAGCGGAAGACGCTCGACTGCGGTGTGCTGGCGGCGCTAGCGCTGGAAGTTTTCGCCGCGCGCGGCGTCAAAAGCTACCCGGCGCAGTTCATCCAACAGTACACGGACGACGCCACGCGCCAGTGGACTAAAAGGTGGCACGATAAGAATGCGCCTGTCTATTGGATCAAAGAGGATTTGATCTATCACGAAGGCTGCGCGGTCGTCGTGCGCGACAACGAGATCAGGCTCTGGGATCCCAGCGCCGGCTGGTGGGTCAACCCGAAGCAGGCCGGCGGCTATGGTGGACTGCTCGCCCTGCGCGTCTTCGCCACACAGGTTAATACCCCGTCCGAACTCATCTGGGGCACGCAGCGCATCAGACCCAACCAGTGGCAGAAAATAGAGAGCGCGCGCGGCGAGCTTGCTTTAGCGACGGCCAAGTGAAGCGGGCACGTCGGCGCGGGTCAGGTTGCGCGGTGGACAAGGTTCGCTTGAGAAGTGTTGCGCACAAGGGGGTAGCCGAAGGTGGAGAATGTGTATCTCGCGCGCTCGGCTATTGCGGGTACGGGCGTGTTCGCCCTGCGCCGCTTTCAAGCTGGCGAGTGGATCATGTCGTTCATGACCGACGCGGCCCGGGTCGTGCCCTACAGCGAGACGGTCAACAACCCCGACTACGAAGAATCACACTACGTGCAGATCGGGCTTGATCTCTATCTATATCCTGCTCCGCCCTCGCGCTTTCTTAATCACTCGTGCGACCCCAATACAGGCGTGCGCGCGACGACCGAGATTATTGCCCTCACGCAAATCGAAGCGGGCGCTGAATTAACCTTCGACTATTCCACTTCAATGGCCGAAGACTCATGGGAAATGGACTGCGCCTGTGCCACGGCCATCTGCCGCCGCCGCATACGCGACTTCAAACACCTTCCCGCCGAACGCCAGCTTTACTACATCAATCACGGCGCGGTCGGCGACTTCTGCATCGAGAGCCTGCGCGAGTTGATTAAGAGTTGAAGGCTTTTAAGCCTCTGTCAGTGCCCGCCAACCCCTTGCCTTTGTAGAGCGCTTTCCCGCTCTGCGGCTGCGATAATATTTAGCTGTCATCTGTGCCTGATTGACGCGAAAACGGCGGCCATGTGCTAAAGGCATGAACCGCCGCAACTCTTTGAACCAAAATGTAATGCCTGGTAGCGGGGAGACTCGAACTCCCGAAGATGTTGCCGGGCTTATAACTTGCTTCTTGTTTATAAAACCCGCCCAACTTATGATTTTAACCAATGCCGCTAAAAGACAAAGAGAAACGACGAGAGTACCAGCGAAAGTATATGCGTAAGTGGTACGAAAACAACAAAGCCACGCATATCGCACATGTCAGAAACAGGGATAAGAAAATCAAGGCATGGCTAAAAGAATATAAACAATCCTTGAACTGTGAGGATTGCGGGGAGAATCATCCCGCCTGTTTAGACTTTCACCACATAGATCCTTCTGAGAAGAAGTTTTCTATTGGGAGACTGAAAGATTATTTGAGCATGAAATTATTGCAAAGCGAAATTGCCAAGTGTCGGGTTCTATGCTCGAATTGCCATCGGAAAAGACATTGGAACGAGATGAATCGCGAGGCAGAAGAGAGCGAGGCGATCAACTAATTACAGACCCAAACTCCCTCACCGCCGTCGATCAATTACACTACTGGCTTGAGTTGGCGTATTACGTGAGCGGTGTCCTTATCGCCTGCCTCGCAGGCGTAGCCCTGTATCAACTGAAGCTTGCTAAGGACGGCATCAATAAGGCAAAAGCCACTCTATCGCAGACTAAAGAGGCGCTCAAACTCGTCGCGCAAGATTTGGAGGTCGCGAAAACCGATCTGAAGTTTAGAGTCAAACGGGAGGCAGTTGTTATCGCAGCCGCTCAATGCGCGAAGTTCGCTGAAGACATTCTCCCCTTACTCACTAAGAAAGATAATGAGATAACGGCTGCCGGAGAAGGCAGCCGTTATTCGTTGACTAAGCTGATAGCGGGGGCGTGACTCGAACACGCGACCTTGGGGTTATGAATCCCACGCTCTAACCGGCTGAGCTACCCCGCCAAAGGGAAGATTAAATTTAAGAGGTGCAGGGTTAAAGGTCAAGCGAGATGAATGGTGGATTTGCGTCGGTGGATTTGGGGCGCGTATGATTCGTGCGGTTTGAACATTTTGTGTGCAGGTGTGATTGATGACTGAGTTGATTCATCGCCCGAGACGTTTGCGGCGGCGCGAGCGTGTGCGCGCGCTGGTGCGCGAGGCGCGGCTGACGCGCGAGGATTTGGTGCTGCCTTTGTTTGCGTGTCCGGGTCAGGGCGTGCGGCGCGAAGTAGCGTCCATGCCGGGCGTGTATAACTTGTCGGTGGATGAGATCGCGCGTGATGCCTCTGAGGCGTTCGATCTGGGCGTGCCGGCCGTCATCCTGTTCGGATTGCCGGCGACAAAGGACGAGACGGCGACCGGCGCTTATGCGCGCGACGGGATTGTGCAGCAGGCGATCCGCGCCGTGCGCAAGAGCGTGCCGGAGATGATCGTCATCGCCGATACGTGCTTGTGCGAGTACACGTCGCACGGGCATTGCGGCGTGGTGCGCGAGGGCGAGGTGTTGAATGACGAGTCGCTTGAGTTGCTGGCGCAGACGGCCATTAGTCAGGCCGAGGCGGGCGCAGACATCGTCGCGCCGTCGGCGATGATGGACGGGCAGGTCGGCGCGATTCGCGCGGGTCTCGACGAGGCGGGGCTTGAGCAGGTCGCTATCCTTGCCTATGCGGTGAAGTACGCGTCGGCGTTCTACGGCCCGTTCCGCGAAGCGGCGGACAGCGCGCCCGCGTTCGGCGACCGGCGCGCTTACCAGATGGACGCGGCCAACGCGCGCGAGGCGATGCGCGAGGCGGAGCTGGATTACGCCGAAGGCGCGGACATGCTGATGGTCAAGCCCGCAACCTGTTATCTGGACATACTGCGCGCCGTGCGCGACCGCTTTGATCTGCCGCTCGCCGCTTATCACGTCTCCGGCGAGTACGCGATGATCAAGGCGGCGGCGGCGCGGGGCTGGATTGACGAGCAGCGCGTGATGATGGAGACGCTGACCTGCATCCGGCGGGCCGGCGCAGATATCATCCTCACCTACTACGCGCGCGAGGCGGCCAGACTATTGCGTTAAGAGTTACGCGTCGGCGGTTATTCGTGGTCGTTTGGGTTCGGCTTGTTAGTTGCTCGTTGAAGAGACGAGCAACGCGGTCGATCCTCAGCAACGAACAACTGCTGACCGAAGACGGCCAGCCCTTTCTTATCTTCTCACTTCCACTTCAATCGGCTTCGTGTCGCCTGCGGGAAACCATGCGGGAAAGTTTGAGAGGTTGATGCCGAAAGGCCGGTCGGCATTGATCTCGACGGCGAAGCGGAGCGTGAGCGCATGCCCGCGCCAGGCGTGGTAGCGGGGCATGAGTTGTTTGACGTGCCATTCGGGCATGACTACGCTCGGCTCATGTTCCATTGGGACGAGTTGCGCGCCGCAGTTCGTGTCGTTGATGAAGAGGGTGACGCGGGTGGCGTCGGCGCGCCCCGCAGCGTCATGCGGCGGGACGGGTTGGATGTGTGCGCGGACGACGATTTCGCTGACGCGGCGACGGTCGGCGCGGGCCGGCGTGACGTACTCGAAGAAACCGACGCCTGCGCCCCAGATGTAGCCGTCGCCGCCGTCCATCTTCTCGAAGCGGGCGCGCATCGCCTGTTCCGGCGCAAAGCGGTAGAGCAGCGCGTTCGCGGGTGTGACGAGCACGCGCGGCGCGGCGGACGGTTCACCGGGCGCGCGCGCAAAGGCGAACTGGCGCGGGATGAGGTGTTGGCCCGCGATGAGCAGCGCGGGCGGCGGCGGGGCGGCGGCAAACTCATTGAATAGCCCGGCGGCGCGGACAAACTCTGCGCGCACACCCTCGTCGCGTTGCGTGGTGTAAGAGATGCCGTAGCCGCGTTGCGGGTCGGGCGTGAGAATCCAGAACATCGCACCGGCGACGCCTGCGTGCGCCGCGCTCTCGAAGTAGGCGCGAAACCATGCCGCCTGCGCGACGCCCAGATGCCCGTCCGTGCTCATGCCGAACTCGCCGAAGACGAGCGGCTTGTTGATCGAGAAGGCAGTCGCCGCGCGGTTCTCTATAAATTCGCGCAGGGCCGTGGGCGAATCAACGAAGCTGTCGAGATCGTCGCGCGGGTAGTTGTGTACGTCGCAGTAGTCCACGTTGGGCAGGCTGTGTGTGGCGAGCCAGTCGCGGCGCTCGTAGGCGCTGCGATAGCCCCAGATGCCGGGCGTGATGAGGTGAAAGGGGTCGAGCGATTTCAGATAGGCGCTCATCTCCGCCACCCATGCGCGTCGTTCCTGTTCGCGCCCCGTCAGCGCCTGCGCTTCGTTCATCAACTCGTAGCCGAAGATCGTCGGGTCGTCACGATAGACGACGCCCGTGACGGTGTTGCGTCTGAGCGCGATGCGCGCGACGTGCTCGCGGTAGAGGCGGCGCGTCTCTGCGTTGGTGTAAAAGAGCATCGCCCGTTCAGGGTTGACGCCAAACTTGTAATGCTCGTCGGCGGCATCGTTGACGCCCGCCCAGCGCAGATACTGCGTGACGCCGCCCGTGTCGCGCCACCAGTTGACGAGGCAGAGTTGCACGCGCAGGTTGTTGCGCGCGGCTTCGGCGAGCACGTGGTCCAGGTGTATGAAGGCTTCTTCGTTCCAATCGTCGGGCGCGCGGCGGAATGGATGACGGCGCGGCCAATCGGCTTTGTCGCCGCCAACCGAGAGTACGCCCGTCTGTTCCGTCCCTTCGCCCGACGCCCACACGCGCACGACCTTGATGCCATGCTGCGCCGCCTGCCTGAGCGTCTCAGGCATCGCCGCGCGGTCTTCATCCTTATACATGATGGCGACGTTTGCGCCGACGAAGCGCAGGGCGTGGCCGTCGGCGACGAAGCGTGTGCCGCGCGTGGTGACAAAACCGGCGGGCGGACGGGGCGTGCGCGCGGCCGTGCGGACGGTCAAGAAAATGGCCGCGCTCGTAATGGCGGCGAGCGCGGCATAGAGCGCGGTCAGTTTGGCGGCGGCAGAGATGCGCAATGGCGTGTTGGCTGGCCTCAACGGCGCGGGTCGGTCAGGCGGACGAAGCCGATGATGGCGCAGACGGCCCCCAGCGCCGGAAATAGGATGATGAACGAGCCGAGGCTGAGCACCTTGTCGGCGTCCGTCTCCGTCATGCCGATCCACGCGAAGGCGATCAAGTAGAGGTGAAAGATCAGCATGCAGACGGCGGCGAGCGCGAACCAGCGCGTGGACGCACCGAAGGCGCGGGCGCGGGCGAAACCGAGCACGGCCGCCACTAGCCAGCCGAGCGTGCCGATGACGAACAGCACGACGAACAGCACGGCGTATGAGTTGGGGAAGCGCGGCACGGCTTGGGCCAGCGCTACTGCGGCAAGCGACATGAGCAGTTCTCTTCTCTTCAGTTTACGAGCCGGCACGCCAAACAGAACGCCGCCCGCGCCCCGGCGGCCCGAGAACGTGCCTGCTGGCGCGAACGGCGTCCAGATCATTTGCGCGGGGACTTCACCTGTCACGCGTCGAACGTACGCACGCTCGGCGTGCCGGTCAGTCTCCTTCTACTGCGTGATGTGAATCTCCTCTTCCTTGTTGACATGGCGCACGAAGTAGAGCAGCGCGCAGATGCACGCGACGACCGCCAATCCGATGGCATACCACAGGAAAGACTTGTTGCCCTCCGGCCCCTTCGATTTGAGAAACTGGATGAAGAAGTAGAGTGCGCTCAAGCTGCACAGAATACCCACCACCCAGTAGACAACATCCAGCATGCGATTCATGTTGAACCTCCGGCTTGCGTGTCTCGTGTGGACAGAATCAGAACGAACTGTGAATCTTAACGCTAGTTCGACCAGCCCTGTCGCGGGCAGTTCTTACGGTTTCGGGGTCATGCTTTTGACAGGCGTTATGTTACCGCCGCCGCGCGCGGGAAAGCAAGAAGCTTTTGGCGCTCCGGCTAAAGAATCAGGCGGCGGTCGCCCGCGCGCCGCGTGATGCGCGCGCGATCCAGGTATTCCAGCAAAGGGATAGCGTACTTGCGCGAGACGCCCGCTAGTTCTTTGAAGGCGGCCACGTCAATCAGGCGTTCGGGTTCGTGCCCGGCGGCGAAGGCGCGCAAGTCCGCGACGAGTTGGTCAAGCGCGGCGCGATGGCAGAACAGGTCGTTTGTCACGCGCACGAGCGCGCCCGCGTCGAGCAGGAGTTGCAAAAGTTTCCGCCCGTGCGTGCGCGCCGTCTGCCCGTCGCCGGCCCGGGCGAGTGCTTCATCCAACGTCAGCGCTTCGAGCCGCGCCGCGTGATAGACGGCTTCGAGCCGTGCGCGCAACTCTTCATCCGCCGGCGAGAGCGCCAGACTGTGCGCGGCGGCGCGCACCACATCGCGCTCGGCAACGAGCGCGCCCTCGCTTTCCGCGTGCGTCAGCACTGCGCGAAAGACTTCGGGCGGCGCGTGCGCGCACACGCGTTCGCGCAGCGTCTCGCGCGCAAGGCCACGCTGCAAAGGCTCGCGCGCGTGATGCGCCGCAACTTCGGCAACCGCCGCCCGCGTGAGGCGCGCAAACGTTTCGCGCCCGACGAAGACACCGCCCGCATCTATCGTCTCGCCGCGCGCCTGCGTCTGCGTCAACGCCGCATCGAGTACGTCTGCGCGCCAGCCCGTGCGCGCGGCGAGGTCTGTGCGCGTTAGCCCGTGCTCGCCGGCGGCGGCAATAAAGATCGCAAGGCGCGTTGCATGGTCACCCTCGGCCAGTGCGCGCAGACGCGCCTGCGCGGCCACGCGCTCGCGCCCGCGTTGCTTCACGCCGAAGCCGTCCAGTACGCGCCCGCCCGCGATGGTGCGCGCCGGTGAATAGGCGCGCAGGATGAAACGCTCGTCGGGCAGCGCGAGCGTCGGCGCTTCGAGGCGCAACTGCACGAAGCCGCGCGCGCCCGGCTCAAGCGCGCCCGTCTCCGCCAAGACCTGCACGCGCGCCAGCACTTCGGCTGCGCCCAGATGCACGCGCACCCGTGCACGCGAACGCAAAGCGCGCGGCGCATCCGGCAACAGTTCGACCTGTGCATCAATGATCTGCGTCGGGCGCAAGCCGCCCGCAGGCGCGAGCACCATGCCACGCTCAATCTCGCTCGCATCGATCCCGCCCAGATTGATGGCCGTGCGCTGGCCCGCCGTCGCGCGCTCGACCGCGCGCCCATGTACCTGTAAACCGCGCACGCGCACACGCGCGCCCGTCGGCAGCAACTCCAACTCTTCGCCCACCGCCATCTCGCCCGCGACGAGCGTGCCCGTCACGACCGCGCCGAAGCCGCGCATCGTGAACGCGCGATCAACCGGCAGCCGCGCCACCGTCTCGTCTGCACGCGCCGGTGCGCCGAGACCCGTTGCGCGCAACTGTGCGCGCAATTCGTCGAGGCCCGCGCCTGTCCGCGCACTCACGGCGACGAGCGGCGCGCGGGCCAGAAAAGAGCCGGCCACCAATTCCGCCGCTTCGGCGCGGACGAGTTCCAGCAATTCCGCGTCCACGAGATCAATCTTGGTGATAACGATGAGGCCGGCGCGCACGCCGAGCAGACGCACGATCTCGAAGTGCTCGCGCGTCTGCGGCATCACGCCCTCGTCCGCCGCGATGACGAGCGCGACCGCGTCGAGACCGTGCGCGCCCGCGAGCATATTCTTGACGAAGCGTTCGTGCCCGGGCACGTCCACGAAGCCCACGCGCACGTCGCCGAGATCGAGTTCGGCGAAGCCGAGGTCAATCGTGATGCCGCGCCGTTTCTCTTCCGGCAGACGATCAGCGTCCACGCCCGTCAGCGCGCGCACCAGCGCCGTCTTTCCGTGATCGATGTGCCCGGCCGTGCCGACGATGATGGAGCGCATAAAGACAGTGACGAGTGCCAAGTGACGTGTGACGAGCAGGCAGTAGTTTAACTCGTCACCCGTTACTCGTCACTGCTCTTTGGCGATCTCGAAGTCGAGCCACTGGGCGGCGATGGCATGCTTCTGGTCTTTGGCGCGGGCGTCAGTAACGACGAGTTGGAGGA
>DASVQA010000081.1:0-7579 GCA_036389375.1 Pyrinomonadaceae bacterium
CGCTGTTTATGACGCTGTTGGCGGCGTTTCAACTGTTGCTGGCGCGCTACACGAATCAGGCGGAGGTGGTGACGGGCACACCGATAGCGAATCGCAGATACGCGGAGTTGGAGCAGTTGATTGGGTTCTTTGTTAATACGCTCGTCTTGCGCTCTGACCTCTCCGGCGACCCGACGTTTACTGAACTGCTGGCGCGCGTGCGCGAGGTGTGTCTCGGTGCTTACGCGCATCAGGATGTGCCGTTCGAGAAGTTGGTGGAAGAGTTGCAGCCGGAGCGCAGTCTCGCGCAGACGCCGCTCTTTCAAGTGATGTTCACGCTTCAGAATATGCCGCAGGAAGCCTTTGCGCTGCCGGGCCTCTCCGTCAGCATGCTCGCTGTCGAGGGCGAGGCGACGAAGTTTGATCTGAGCTTCGCGGCCAGCGAGTTGGATGGTCAGTTATTCTGCTCGCTCCATTACAAGACGGCACTCTTTGCGCCGGAGACGATCAAGCGCATGGCGGGCCACTTCGAGACGCTGCTGAAGGGCATCGTCGCCAACCCCGAAGCGCATCTGTCGGCGCTCCCACTGCTGCCCGCGCCTGAAGCGACGCGCATGCTCGTCGAATGGAACGAGACGGATAGAGACTATGCGCTGACGCCATCCTTGCATGAACTGTTCGACGCGCAAGCCGCCGCGACGCCTGCGGCCCGCGCTGTCGTCCACGAGGCTGAGCATCTGACCTACGCCGAGTTGAACGCGCGCGCCAACCAACTCGCGCATCACTTGCGTGCGCTGGGTGTCGGGCCGGAGACGCTCGTCGGCTTGCTCGTGGATCGTTCGCCGGAGATGATCGTTGGCCTTCTTGGCATAGTGAAGGCGGGCGGCGCATACGTGCCGCTCGATCCGGCGCTGCCGCAGGAACGGCTCGCGCTGATGCTCGCAGATGCGCGCGTGCCCGTGCTTGTAACGCAGGCGCGCTACGCCGACAAAGTGGGCGCACACGAGGCGGCGCTTGTCCTGCTCGACGCGGACTGGCCGCGCATCGCTAAGTTAGCGACCACGCCGCCGCCCAACAGGACGCGCCCCGAAAACGCCGCTTACATCATCTACACGTCGGGTTCGACGGGGCGACCCAAAGGCGTCGTCGTCGAGCAGCGCCAGATCTTGAATTACGTGCGCGCCATCACGGAGCGCGTCGGGCTTGAACGCGGGGCCAGTTTTGCGATGGTGCAGCCGCTCACGGTGGACTCTACGCAGACGCTCCTCTTCCCTGTCTTCCTGTCTGGCGGCACGCTGCACCTCATCTCGCGCGAGCACTCGGTTGAGGCCGACGCGCTCGCCGACTATTTCCAACGCCACGCCATAGACTTTCTCAAGATCGCGCCGTCGCATCTGGCCGCGCTCCATACGTCTGCGCGGGCCGCGGAACTCATGCCGCGCCGCTGGCTCGTCATCGGCGGCGAAGCTTCGCGGCGCGAGTGGGTCGCGGAGCGGCAACAACTCGCGCCCGGCTGCGCCATCTTCAATCATTACGGGCCGACGGAAACGACGGTCGGCATGATGATGCATCGGTTCGACGCAGACGCATCGCCAGCCGCCAGGAGCGTCTTCCCGATTGGTCGGCCGCTCGCAAATACCACCACTTACGTCCTCGACCGCCACATGCGCCCCGTGCCCGTAGGTGTTCACGGCGAGCTATACGTCGGCGGCGCGTGCGTGGCGCGCGGCTATCTCGCGCAGCCCGACAAGACGGCCGAGCGGTTCATCCCCGATCCGTTCGCGCGCACGCCCGGCGCACGACTCTACCGGACGGGCGACGTGGTGCGGCAACTGCCCGACGGCACGCTGGTCTTCATCGGGCGCAGCGACAATCAAGTGAAGATTCGCGGCTTCCGCATCGAACTCGGCGAGATCGAAGCGACGCTGCGCCGGCACGCGGGCGTCAGCGAAGCACTCGTCACCGCGCGCGAATCGGCGGGCGGCGAGAGACGGCTCGCGGCCTACGTCGTGCTGACAAAAGATGAGCCAGACCAGCCGAGCGCGGACGATTTGCTGGCGTACCTGAAAGAGAGGCTGCCGGACTACATGATTCCGTCGGCGCTCGTCATACTCGACGCGCTGCCGCTCTCAGCGCACGGCAAGATTGATCTGCAAAAGCTGCCCGCGCCCGAAGCGGCGCAAGGGGCCGAGCGCGCCGACTACGTTGCGCCGCGCAACCCGACGGAGCAGCAACTCGCGCACATCTGGGAAGAGTTGTTGGGCGTCAAACCCGTCAGCGTCACGGCCAACTTCTTCGAGTTGGGCGGGCACTCTCTGCTGGCGGTGCGGATGATGGCGAGCGTGCATAAACGCATGGGCCGGCAGTTGCCGCTCGTCACCCTCTTTGCCGGCGCAACCATCGAACAGCTTGCGCACGCGCTCGACAGCGAAGCCTTGCCCGCCGAGACAGGGACGCCGCTCGTCGCCCTGCAACCGCACGGCACACAGACGCCGCTATGCTGCGTACACGAGATCGGCGGCGGCGTCATGGAGTACGTACACCTTGCGCGCCATCTCGGCGCAGACCGACCGTTCTATGCTTTGCGGGCGACGGGCGGCGGGCGCGCTGAGAGTGTGACGGAGATGGCGGCGCGTTATGTCGCGGCGCTGCGCGCGGAGCGACCGGCGGGGCCGTACCTGATCGGCGGCTGGTCGTTTGGCGGGTTGGTCGCACACGCCATGGCCGTGCAACTCCGAGCGCAGCAACAGCAGGTCGCCGCGCTGTGCTTATTCGATTCCGTCGCGCCCGGTTGGCTCGCCTTGCAGCCCGCAGCCGCCACGCATGACGGCGACGATCCGCGTGCGCTGGCCGAGGACATCTGGCGGTTGCTCGGTCGCGCTGTGCCCGATGCGCTCAGAGAGCTTGATCGACTCGCCCCCGAAGCACAGACCGAGCGCCTCTTCGCCTACGCCAGAGCCGCGCAGATCGTGCCCGACGAGATCGAGCGCGCAGACTTTATGAGTTGGCTCGCAGGTTATCGCGCACGCCTGCGCGCCGCGCGCGCTTACGTGCCGCAGCAGTACGACGGGCGCGTCGCACTCTTCCGCGCCAGCGAGTTGGCGGACGCCGACCGGCGCGCGTTCGCCGCGCAACTCGGCGACGATCCGACCTACGGTTGGGGAAAATACTGCGGCCGGCTTGCAGTCTATGACGTGCCCGGCGCGCACCACACGATCCTGCTTGAGCCGCACGTTCAAGTGCTCGCCCAAAAGCTCAAGGGCTTCATTGCGGGCGAGTAGAGCGTGGGCCACATTTAGCCAGACATGTAGAAAAAGATTTGCCTTGCGCGCTCATTGCCCGGTCGCGTTCAAATCCCTATCTCTTTGTGCCCGAACAGTCGCTCCGACTCGATGCCGCGTGTGCGGCAGACGTTGACGAGCCGGTTTGATTCGACAATCGGGCGCGACTCCGGCGTGTACTGGATCGAGGTGAGATAAGTAAGCCAAGGCTCCTGCCCCATGGCATAGACGTAAACCTGCGTGGGGTGGAGGCAGTTGACGATGCTGAGGCCGCGGTCGCAGTCCGAGCCGTTGAGCCGGCGCGACTGATCCTGCCTGCGTGCGAGCGGTCTGGTCATCAACGGCCCGTAGAGCCATGAGAGCGGCCCGCCGTCGCACTCCATGCCGAGAAAGAGCACGTCCACCGAGCCGATGAGTTGGCGGATGTGTTCATAGAGGCGCGGCTCGACGTTGTTCGAGTCGGCCGCGCACAGGATCGTCCGCCCTTTCAGGTTAATCAGGTGCGCGATCTTCGTCCTGATGTTCAGGTCGGCGTGCTCGCCGAGGAAGGGCACGCCCGTGAGCGTCCCACCTGCGATCTCTATCACTTCCAGTTCGTCAATCTCGCTGACGCGCGCAAAACCGATCTGTTGCAGGATCAGTTTCAGCGAAGGATCGGGCAGCGTGCCGCCCCCGCTGCGGGGCACGATGATCTGCCCGATGCGCGGGCGCAGTTGCAGAAGCGTCTCGAACATGCAGTGGTCTTGATGATTGTGCGTGATGAGCACGTAGTCTATGCGTTCCGGCAGGTCGGCGTAGGTATAGCGGTAGAGGCCGGCGCTCGTCTCGTAGCTGAGGACGGGGTCAATGAGGATGCTCGTCTCGCGCGTTTCGATCAGGAGCGAGGCGTGCCCCAGATAACGAATCCTGACCGCGTCGCCGGTGTAACGGCTGGTGCGGCGCGGTGCGTCGGTCGTCAGAAAACGCGCAAACAACTCGCGTTCGCGCGCGTCCAGCCCGAAGAGTTCATGCAGGTAGCCGGGCGGCTGCGGTTCGAGCTTCAGTTGAAAGAGCGCGTCGAGGGCGGGCGCGTCAAACGGCACGCGCAAGGATAGATGCGCGTCGTCGAGCAGGAGCGGCGTGCTCAGGGCGAACGGGCGCTCGTCGCCGGTGCTGAGCGACAGCGCCATCGTTTGCGCCGCGCGATCATAGTAAGGACTTTTGTAGAGCAGCCCTTCGATGAAGCGAATCGAGGGGCTGTGATTCAGATCATAGACAAGTTCGACGTAGCCGCGCAGCATGTCGGGCACTTGCGCGTAGAGCGGCTCAAGCGACGCGCCGCTCGCCTCACGCGTCAGCAGTTCGTCGAGTTGCTGTATGGCGGCGGCCAACTCCAACAGTTGGGCCTGCGCCCTCGTCGTGCGTTCCAGTAAGGCTTTGATCTCAGGGACGCGGCTCTCGTCGTAGCCAATGAAGGGGCCGCCGCGCATCGCGGGATTTTTCAGCGCCGCCTGATGCATCTGCGGCGCGCTGATGAAAGACTGCATGACTTTCAAGTGGAAGTTGGCGACGAACATGGCCGCCGACGCGGGCGGAATCAGCAGCGGCCAAGCGTACCACTGATTGAACAGCGGCTCGGCCAGCACGTTCCCCCTCAAGTACATCTTCTCGCCCGTCATCGCTTCCCCTCCCGCCGATAATTATGCCCCGCCGCCGAACGCGCGGGCGCGTGCTCAGTCGCCGTCCCGCAACATCTGCTCCGCTTCTTCGTCCGACAATTCGTCAAGCTGCGCGATCAGTGTCTCTTCAACGAGCCGCGCCAGTTGCGCGACGGTGCGTTGGCGGAACAACTCGCGCAGCGGCAACTCGATCTGGAAAGCCTGCCGCACGCGCGAGACGAGTTGCGTGGCGAGCAGCGAGTCGCCGCCGAGCGCGAAGAAGTCGTCGTCCATGCCGACGCGCTCAAGCCCCAGCACCTTCGCCCAGATGTGCGCCAGCGTCTCTTCCGTCGAGGTGCGCGGCGCGGCGTAATCGGTCGCAAGTTCGAGCCGCGCGGTATCGGGCGCAGGCAGCGCGCGATAATCAACCTTGCCGTTCACGGTGAGCGGCAACTCCGCGAGCATGACGAAGAACGACGGCACCATGTAGTCCGGCATTTTTTCGAGTAGGAACTGGCGCAACTCGCTCACCGTCGGCGGCGGCTGGCCCGGCGCAGCGACGACGTAAGCCACCAGCCGCTTCTGCCCCGTCTCGTTCGTCCTGACCACGACCACCGCCGCGCTGAGCGCCGTGTGTCCAGCAAGCACCGCCTCGATCTCGCCCGGCTCGATGCGATAGCCGCGCACCTTCACCTGACTATCGGCGCGCCCGAGAAACTCTATCTGCCCGTCGGGCCGGTAGCGCGCCAGATCGCCCGTCCGGTAGAGCCGCGCGCCGGGTTGCCGTGCGAAGGGATGCGGCACAAAGCGGGCGGCCGTTTGCGCGGGCTGCCCCACGTAGCCGCGCGCCAGCGGCACGCCGCCGACGTAGAGTTGCCCCGTCACGCCGATGGGCACGGGCTGCATCTGTTCGTCGAGCAGGTAAAGCTGCGCGTGGTCAACAGGGCGACCGATGGGCGGCAGTTCCGGCCACGAGGCCGGGTCGCCTGCGAGCAGCGCCGCCGTGATGACGTGCGCCTCCGACGGCCCGTACTGATTATCGAGCCGGCAAGCTTCGAGTCGGTTGAAGAAGCTGCGTATGTCGCGCGTGATCTTCAACTGTTCGCCCGCCGTGATGATCTCGCGTAAGGAGACCGGCAGCAGGCGTTCGTCGGCGGTCGCCTCTTCCGCCAGTTGTTGCAGCGCCACGAAGGGCACGAACAGACGTGCAACGCGCTCTCGGACGACGACGCCTAGCCACGCGTGCACGTCGCGCTTCTCGTCTTCGCTGATGAGCACGAGCGTCGCGCCGGCCGAGAGCGCGGAGAAGATTTCCTGCACGGAGGCGTCGAAGCTGAGCGAGGCGAATTGCAGCGTGCGCGGGCGCGCCTGTGCGCCGCTGCGGCGCAGTTGATAATCAATAATGTTGACGAGCGGGCGGTGCGTCATCGCCACGCCTTTCGGCTGGCCCGTCGAACCTGACGTGTAGGTGATGTAGACGAGATGATCGAGCAGGTTGGCGCGCGCCGGATTCGTCACGGCCTCGCGCGCCATCTGCTCGCGCCACTCTTCGAGACAGACGATGTGCGGCACGTCGTCCGCGAACTGCGCGCGCAACGCCCTTTCTGTCAAGAGCAGCCGCGCGCCCGCATCCGTCACCATGAAGCTCAGACGTTCGCGCGGATAAGCCGGATCGAGCGGCAGATATGCGCCGCCCGCTTTCAATATGCCGAGTAGCCCAACGATCATCTCGAATGAGCGTTCGACGCAGAGGCCGACGACCGTTTCAGGGCCGACGCCTAAGCGGCGCAGGTAATGTGCTAGTTGATTGGCCCGCTCGTTCAGTTCACCATAGGTCAATGCGTCGTCCGCAAAGACGAGGGCTACGCTGTCGGGCCGCTCTGCCGCTTGCTGCTCGAAGCGTTCATGCAGGGCCGTGTCGGGCGGATACTCCGTGCGGGTCTCGTTCCATTCGTCGAGCAGTTGTGCGCGCTCCGCCGTTGACAGCAGTTGATAGCTGGCGAGCGGCCGGTCAGGGTCAGCCACCACCGCATGCAGCAGCGCCTGGTAGTGGGCGAGCAGACGCCGGATAGTCTCTGGCGCAAACAGGTCGGTGCTATAGATGAGTACCCCCTGCAACCCGGCCTCCACCTCCCACAGATGGCATTCCAGATCAAACCGCGTCGTGGTGCTCTCGAACGGCTGCGTACTGAACGTCAGACCGGGCAACTCAAGCGTGCCCAGCGGCGCATTCTGAAGCGCGAAGACGACCTGACAGAGCGGATTGCGGCTCAGGTCGCGCTCCGGCTGCAACTCATCAACCACGCGCTCGAAGGGCAGGTCTTGGTGCGCGTAAGCATCGAGCGTGGTGGCCCGCACGCGGCCTAGTAGTTGACGAAAGGTAGGATTGCCCGACAGGTCAGAGCGCAAGACGAGCGTGTTAACAAAGAACCCAATCAACTGCTCCAACTCCGCGTATCTGCGATTCGCTATCGGTGTGCCCGTCACCACCTCCGCCTGATTCGTGTAGCGCGCCAGCAACAGTTGAAACGCCGCCAACAGCGTCATAAACAGCGTCGCCCCTTCGCGCTGACTCAATCCGGCGAGCGCACTGACCAATTCGGCTGATAAAGTAAACGACGCGGCCGCCCCGTGCGTCGTCTGCACTTCCGGGCGCGGATAATCGGTCGGCAACTCCAATGC
>DASVQA010000082.1:0-30544 GCA_036389375.1 Pyrinomonadaceae bacterium
CTTCGTCATGCGGTCGGCTTAGGCTTCAAGTGTGAATGGGTTGAAATCGGTCGTGCGATCAAAATAGTCTTCATGCTCGGCGCGTTTCAAAAAACTCACGATGCGATAGGTGAGCGGCGTGGCGACGACTTCCCATGCGACCTTGAGCAGATAGTTGGCGACCATGACCGCAAAGACCAACCTTAGGGGCCAGTTGTGCGCGCCGAGAAAGGCGACCGGATAGAAGATGAGCGAGTCGAAGCCTTCGCCGACGATGGTCGAGCCGATTGTCCTCAGCCAGAGAAAACGCCCGGCGGTTTTGAGTTTCAGCTTCGCCAGCACGTAAGAGTTGGCAAACTCGCCCGCCCAGAACGCCATGAGCGACGCGAGCACGATGCGCGGCGTCTGCCCGAAGATGTCCTCGTACTCACTCTGTTGTAGCCAGCCGGGCGCGGGCGGCAGGCGCACGATCACCCAACTCATCAAAGACGCGAACAGCAGCGCCGCGAAGCCCGCCCAGATCACGCGCCGCGCCAGCGCGTAGCCGTAAACTTCCGTCAGGATGTCGTCGAACAGATAGCTCAAGGGGAAAAAGAGCACGCCCGCGCCGAACGAGTAGCCAAAGAGCGTGCAGACCTTGCCCACGCCGATCAGGTCGGAGCAGAGCAGCACGGCGACAAAGGCCGCCATCAGCAGATCGTAATACTTGTAGGTGCGGCGGCGATTGTCGTCCGCCCCCGCGTGCGGCTTGTTCATGTCCATGCGTAGCGCAGTTTATAACATACCTGCTTGTGCAATCGGTTATTGCCTATGATACACTGTGCCGCAGTTGCAACCCACGCGCCGGGCCCTAGCCTGCCCGCACAAGCGTTTGCGCTAACCCGCACAACATAAGAGGGAGACACGAGCCATGTCATTCAATAAAGTCATCGTGGTCGGCAATCTGGGGCGCGACCCTGAGTTGCGTTACACGCCGCAGGGCACGCCGCTCTGCACCTTCAGCATCGCCAGCAACGAGCGGCGCAAGACGAACACAGGCGAGCAGCAGGACGTGACCACGTGGTTTCGCGTGACGGTCTGGGGGCGACAGGCGGAGACGGTCGCGCAGTATCTGACGAAGGGCAAGAGCGTCTTTGTCGAAGGTCGGCTGCACGTCGAGGAGTGGACCGACAAAGAGGGCAAGCCGCGTTTCACGCTTGAATTGAACGCGAGCGACGTGCAGTTTATCGGCGGCGCAGGCGGCGACCGGGTCGGGCTGCCGGCGGCCGGCGCGCAAGCGGGCGGCCAGACTCGCGCGGCGGCGGCGAGCGCGCCGGGCCGGGGCGGCGCGGCGCAGGGTGCGGTGGACGATGACGACGACGGGATTCCGTTCTAACGCGCGGCAGGCGAGAGCAAGCGGGGAGCATGATGATTGAAGAAGCCACAGCGCCACGGGGCGGCGCGGCGGCTGCGCTCGTGCCAGCGCAACCGACGCAGTTCATGCCGGCCATGTCGATTGAACTGGCGGTCGAGCGTTACAATGCCGTCACGGAGTTTGTCGGGCGCGTGCTCCGGCGCGACGTGGACTACGGCGTGATTCCCGGCACGGACAAGTTCACGCTCTTAAAACCGGGCGCGGAAAAGCTGACCACGTTCTTCGGTCTTTCGACGCGCTTCCAACTGATCGAGCGGATCGAGGATTGGACGGGCGACGAGCACGGCGGCGAACCCTTCTTCTACTATCTCTATCGCTGCCAACTAGCGCGCGGCGACCTGCTCGTGGCGGAAGCCGACGGCTCGTGCAATTCACGCGAGCAGAAATATCGTTGGCGCGAGGCGCAGCGCACGTGTCCTGAGTGCGGGCAGGCGGCGATCATCAAAGGGCGCGAAGAGTATGGCGGCGGTTGGGTCTGTTTCCGCAAGCGGGGCGGGTGCGGCGCGAAGTTCCTCACGGGCGACGCAAGTATCGAGAGCCAGCAGACTGGCCGCATCGCCAATCCGGACATCGCGGATCAGGTCAACACGATTCAGAAGATGGGGCAGAAGCGCGCGCTCGTCGCCGCGACGCTTCTGGCGGTCAACGCCTCGGAGTTCTTCACGCAGGACGTGGAGGACGTAGGCCCCGCAAGCACGATGATCACGCAGACGACCGCCTCGGCCGCCGCGACCGTCGCCGCCGAAGTGTTCGCCGCGCAGCAGGCCGAGCGTGAACTGTTGACCGAGATTTACGCGGCCTGTCACACTCTGGGGAAGACGGACGAGCAGTTGAGCGAATATCTGCAAAGGAAGTATCAGGCGGCGGCCGTGGAGCAGTTGAAACTGCCGCAACAGCACGAACTGTTGGCGTTCCTGCAAACGAAACTCGCGCACCACGCCGCGCCGTAAAGGGCGCAACTGTTTTACTAATGAGCGAGCCGGGGATCAGCTTGAGCTTCGACGCGGGCACGCTCGTGCTTGATGGCGCGGGGCGCGAGTTTGCGCCGCCCGGCGCGTTTCGTTGGGACGCGCGCGTGCTGCGCTGGCGCGCACCGGCCTGGGCCTATCGCCACGTCGTCAAAGATTTCCTCCGCCGGCAAATCCCTTACACAGACCGCGCGCGCCGCTATCTTAAATTCGATTTTCCCACCAGCCTGCTCGCGGAGCCGCGCCCTTATCAAGTAGAGGCGATCAAGGAATGGCGACGCGCGGAGCGTTGCGGCGTCGTGATTCTGCCGACGGGCGCGGGCAAAAGTCTCGTCGCGCAGATGGCCATAGAGTTGTGCGGGCGCTCGACGCTCGTCGTCGTGCCGACCATCGATCTGATGAATCAATGGTACGACCTGCTGCTCGCCTGTTTTCGCGCCGAAGTGGGTCTCATCGGCGGCGGCTATTTTGAACTCGGCGCGCTGACCATTACGACCTACGCTTCCGCCTTTCGCTTCATGGAGCGCCTCGGCGATCAGTTCGGCCTGCTCATCTTCGACGAGTGTCATCATCTGCCGTCGAGCGTCTATCGCTACGCGGCCGAGATGTCGCTCGCGCCGTTTCGGCTTGGGCTGACGGCGACGCCGGAGCGGGCCGATGGTACGGAGCGCGAGTTGACGCGCCTCGTCGGCCCGTTCGTCTACCGGCGCGGCGCGCACGAATTGGCCGGCGAGTATCTGGCGGACTACAGCATCGTCCGCATCAACGTCCGCTTGAGCAGCGAGGAACGCGCGGCTTATGAAAGCGAGCGCGCCCTGTTCCGCCGCTTCCTGCAAGAGAAGGGCATCGAACTAAACACGCTCGACGGCTGGCAGACGTTCGTCGCGGCGAGCGCGCGCAGCGAGCAGGGCCGCCGCGCCATGCTCGCCTACCGCGAATCGAAGCGCATCGCGCTCGGCACGGACGCGAAGTTGCGCGTGCTGGCAGACCTCCTGCAACGTCATCGCAGCGAGCGCACGCTCATCTTCACGGCCGAGAACGACATGGTCTATCGCATCTCGGAGCAGTTTTTCATCCCCGCGATCACGCATCAGACGGGCGTCAAGGAGCGGCGCGAGTGGCTCGAAGCGTTCAACGCGGGCGAGGTGCTGGCGCTCGCCACGTCGAAGGTTTTGAACGAGGGCATCAACATCCCGGCCGCTTCGATCGCGGTCGTGCTCTCCGGCTCCGGCTCGGAGCGCGAGCACATCCAGCGTCTGGGTCGCATCCTGCGCAAACAGCCCGACAAAGAGGCCGTGCTTTATGAGGTCGTCGCGGGCGAGACGACGGAGGCGCACATCAGCCAGCGGCGCAGTGCGGGCGAGCAGTTCAGCGGCATGCAATATCAAGCGCCGCAAGCGTGGCTGTTGAGGTGAACGCAGGATGTTGACGGCCGATCTGGCGCAGAGTTGGCAGCGCGGCGACCGCACGGGGCCGCGCCTCATCGAAGCTGCGGACGCGGACTATTTGAGCGACGCCGCCCAGCTAATCAAACTCTGCCAGAACTTCGACGGCCGCGCGCGCATGGATTTGGACGAGGCGCTCGCCGAACACGTCGGCCTCGGCACGGACTATCGCATCCAGCGCGGTCTCATCAAACTGTTGCTTGATCGCTGCACGTTCGATACGGTCGCCGCCAAAGACCCGGTCGAAATCCGCCGCGCGCTCTTTCGCAAGGCGCGCGCGCATTACCCGCTGCTGAGCAGTAGCGAGGAGGCGGGCGCGCTCGTCGCCGAAGTTGCGCGCGAGATCGAGTGCCCGCCGGCAGAGTTGCGCGCCGCGCTCTACGCCGACCTGCCGGAGCGGCAACGCCTGCTCGCCTTCGAGCCAATCGCGCCGCGCGAATTGTTAGACCTCTACAACGTCGCGCAGGCGCAGGCGCTGCTCTATCGCTGCGTCGAGATGAAGTTATGGCTTGAGCCGCAAGCGCCCGCGGGCTACCGCGCGTTGTTCGACGCGATCAAAGCGTACCGGCTGCTGCACACGATCAAGGGTAGCGCCGAAGCGGGCTACGAGGTGCGCGTTGACGGCCCGCTCTCGCTCTTTCAACGCTCGCAAAAGTACGGCGTGCAGATGGCCGTCTTTCTGCCTGCGCTGCTGCTCTGCGCGGGCTGGCGCATGCGCGCGGAGATCGCGCCGAAGCCGCCCGCGCCGCACGCCTTCTTCGAGTTGGACAGCCGGCAGACGCGCCTGCGCTCGCACTACCGCGCGGGCGTGTACTACGCAGAGCCGGACACGGTCGGGCTGGCCGAGCGTTGGGCGCGCTTCGATAGTCCGTGGACGCTCGCAGCGAACAGCGAAGTCGTGCCCCTCGGCGCGAGCGCCTTCATCCCCGATTACGTGCTCGCGCACCCGGACGGCCGCCGCGTCTATCTCGAACTGCTAGGCTTCTGGACGCCGGAGCATCTGGCGACGCGGCTGCGCGAGTTTCAGCGTGCGGGGCGCACCGATTTCATCCTCGCCGCGTCGGACGAACTGCGCGGCAGCCGCGACCCGCTCCCGCAGATACCGCGCCACACCGTCATCTTCAAACGCAAACTCGACCCCGCCGAGATAGTCGCGGCCATCGACAGGGCTGACGCAGATGTTGACGGCCATACGTGAGACCGACGGGCAGAAGCTCGGCGCGTGGGAAGCGGATAAACGCGACCGGCCGTTCGTCTGCTTCTGTTGTCAGCGCACAGTCACGCTCAGGCAGGGCGGCATACTCGCGCCGCACTTCGCGCATCGCCCACCTGTTACGTGCGAGTACGGCACGGGCGAATCTGAGGCGCACCGCCGGTGCAAGATCGCGCTCTACGAAGCCCTGAGCGCCGATGCGCGCGTGACGAAGTGCGAACTGGAACGCAACCTCGGCACAGTCCGACCCGATGTGAGCGCCTATCTACACGGCGTGCCGGTCGCCATCGAAGTGCAGCTAAGCGCGCTCTCGCTCGCCAAGATCGCCTATCGCACCGGCGAGTACCGCCGCAAAGGCATCTACGTGCTCTGGCTGCCCGTCTATCAACGCGCGCTCGACGCTGCGCTCTACGCCCCGCGCCCTTGGGAGTTGTGGCTGCATGCGGCTTACGCGGGGCGCATCTACTACTGGCTCGAAGGCGCAACCGTTCTGCCCATACATTTCCGCGACTATCTCATCCACGTGCGCGGGCGCACGCGCGACTATCAGAAACTCTCGCGCCGCAAAGTGCCGCTCGCAGGGCGGCCCCTCAACCTGCTCACGCACTTTCGCCCGCACGAGCGCGCAGCTTGGGCCGCGCGGCCATTCGCCGGCCCGCCCGCGAAGTTGCTGGTTGATACGATTGATCGTTGGTATTAAAGTAGGCGGCCAAGTTAAGCAAACAGCATTTACGTTCAGTCTGCACCACGAGCCGGGATGACTAAACCTGCGAAGATCGCGCTCATCGCGTCCATCTGTTTTCTGACAGGGACGATCTGCTGGTATCTGTTCTATGCGGTCGTCTCATATGTGCGCCGCCGCCGCACGCCGCCCAAGCCCGTGCGCGCGCAGAGTGCGTCGCTCTGGCGCGACCCCGGCGCGGTCGAAGAGTTGGACTTTCACGCCGGCTCAGGCGGCGCGGACGGCGCACCCCGCCCGCCCTTCAAGTTCGTCGCAGAACACGCGACGGGGTCGAACCCTTGCCTCTCCGTCAGCGATGCGCGCGGGCGCACGTGGCGCGTCAAGTGGGGCGACGAAGTGCGCTCCGAGACTTTCGCCACGCGGCTCGCGTGGGCCGCCGGTTATCACGTCGAACATTGTTACTTCGTGCCGGCCGGGCACATCGAAGGTGCGACCGAGTTGGGGCGCGCACGCTCGTGCGTCGGCGCGGACTGCACTTTCACCGACGCGCGTTTTGAGTTAGACGAAGCGGGCGTGCGCAAACTCTTCGACGAACACGGCTGGGCCTGGAACGATAATCCGTTCACCGGCACGCGCGAGTTGAACGGCCTCAAGATCATGTTGATGCTCACGTCGAACTGGGACAACAAGGACGTGCGCGACGTGGGGCGCGGCTCGAACACCGCCATCTTTGAGCACCGGCTGGCCGACGGCAGCATCGAAGCGCGTTATCTCTTCATTGATTGGGGCGCTTCGATGGGGCGCTGGGGCACGCCCTTCGACCGCAGCAAGTGGGACGCCGCCGGTTACGAATGGCAGACGCCGGACTTCATCACGGGCGTCTCGGACGGCATCGTCGAGTGGGGCTACATCGGGCAGCGGACGGACGACGCGCGCGAGCAGATCAGCGTCGCCGACGTGCGCTGGCTCTACCAGTACATCGGGCGCATCACGGACGCGCAACTGCGCGCCGGCCTCGCCACGAGCGGAGCGACCGAAGCAGAGATCGAAATCTTTACGCGCGCCCTGCGGCTGCGTTTCACCCAACTCGCGCAGGTCGCAGCCGCCGCCGAGCCTGACCCCGCACCGCAGCCAGCCTGATTCCGCGACCAATGGAAACCGCCGTCGGCACGGTCGCCGCCACCCGCGCCCGGCTGTGGCCTGCTCTTTGCTTTTCATAGCTTGCGTCCGCACTGCAACACCTTAAAAGCATACAGATCGGTGCGGCGACCTTTGACTGCCATAGCTATTTCGGACAGTCAATCGCTGGTGTGGGCGCAGTTTAGCAGTGCTGGACGGGCTGCGATCACGAGTCCGTTAAATTCAGATACTTTGAAATAGTCGAAAGAGAGGAAAAGTAACATGGCAGATACAACTGGTACTTCGTCGGGGCGCGCGCGCATGGTGACGGGGCTGTTCCGCGATAGAGAGAGCGCCGAACGCGCTTACAGTTCGCTCAGCACACGCGGCTACAGTAAGGACGACGTGAACCTGATGATGTCCGACGACACACGGAAAAAGTATTTCGCTGATGACGACGGCAAGACCGACCTCGGCGACAAGGCCTGGGAAGACGCCGGCAAGGGCGCGGCCATCGGCGGCGGCGTCGGCGCGACGCTCGGCGCGCTCGCAGCCATCGGCACAACGCTCGCGCTGCCCGGTTTGGGGCTGCTCATCGCCGGCCCGTTAGCGGCCGGTCTCGCAGGTCTCGGCGCGGGTGCGGCGACGGGTGGTCTGATTGGCGCGCTCGTCGGGCACGGCATTCCTGAGGATCGCGCCAAAGAGTATGACAAGGGCGTGCGCGAGGGCGGCATCCTGATGGGCGTCAACGCGCGTTCGGACGAGGACGCGGACTACTTCGAGAACGACTGGCGCAGCAATCGTGGCGAGCACATCTATCGCTAAGCCGCCGGGTAGAAAGAGGAGGAATCGCATGCTACGCAAGTTAGCTCTCCCGTTCGCGCTCGCGCTCGTTGCGGCTTTGGCCGGATGCAGTGCCAGCGACAATACGAGCAACGGCAACGCCGTCGGCGCGAACACGAATAACACCACGACCAACACGACGACCAACGCGACAACCAACGGCAGTCCGGCGCGCGAAGGCATCGTGGATACGACGAACGCGCCGAAGAACCTGAACGGCAACACCGTCTCGTCGAACACGGCCGTGCTGACCAACGACAACGGCAACGCCAACACGGCCGGCATCCGTTCGACCAACAGCAATGCCAACGGCCATAACAGCAACAGCCACAATGGCAACACGGCCGAGCACAACAAGAACAGCAACCACTAGGCTGGCTTGGCCCGCGCTTAAGTAGTTTGGTGGCCGACATGAATAAGGGCGGGAGGCTGTAACGGTCTCTCGCCCTTAACGCATCTCGCGCCCTGTCCTGTCGCCGCGCTGTAGGCGCAAAGCGCGCGCGTGAGCCTTGCACCGCTTCACGCTGGCTGCGCCAAAGCTTTGTGTAATAGTATAGACGCTACCCCAAACTGTCTCAGACTTATTCAGCTTAGGCTGCCATGCCATGATCAGCAGGAGCGAGCGCCGGTTGTGACCGCACAGCCTACAGTGATGAAATTCGGCGGCACGTCGGTCGAAGACGCGCCCGCCTTTGAGCGCGTCCGCGCTGCCGTCGCCGCCGCGCACAGCGCACGCCCCGTCGTCGTCGTCTCCGCGCTCAGCCGCATGACCGACGCGCTGCTCGCCTCCGTGCAGACAGCCGCCGCAGGTGACCCGGACGCTGCCGACGCAGCGCTCGCCCCACACTACACGCGCCACGCCGAGATCGCCGCCGCGCTGCTCGACGCGCCGGAACGTGAAGCATTCGCGGCGGCCCTCGCAAACGCGTCGGCCGAACTGCGCGCGCTCTGGCAGGATTGTGCGACGCAGGCGCGGCCCGTCCCCGCCCTGCAAGATGAGATCGTCTCTTACGGCGAACGCTTGTCCGCGACCCTGCTCGCAGCCGTCCTGCGCAGCGCCGCCCTGCCCGCGCGCTACGTGGACGCGCGCCGCTGCATCATCACCGACGAACAGTTCGGCCGCGCCACGCCTTTATCGAACGAGACGACGGCGCGCACCTGTGCGGAGATCGGCGCGGTGCTGGGCGCGGCCGAGACACCCGTGCTCGGCGGCTTTATCGCCGCGACGACGACCGGCGCAACCACGACGCTTGGGCGCGGCGGCTCGGACTACACGGCGGCGCTCGTCGGCGCTTGCCTGCACGCGCGCGAGATTCAAATCTGGACGGACGTGGCCGGCGTACTCACGGCCGATCCGCGTGTCGTGCGCCGCGCGCAGACCATCCCGCGCCTCTCCTATGCCGAAGCCGCAGAGCTTGCCTTCTTCGGCGCAAAGGTCTTGCACCCCAAGACCATTCTGCCGGCGGTCGTGCGCGGCATCCCCGTCCGCATCTGCAACTCGCGCGACGCGATGGCGGGCGACACCGTCATCTACTTCAACACGGACGAGACGCCGCGGACCGTCAAAGCCATCGCGCACAAGCGCGGCGTGACCATCATCCACATCACTTCCGCGCGCATGCTCGGCGCATACGGTTTCCTGCGCGCGCTCTTTGAAGTCTTCGAGCGCCACCGCACGGCGGTCGATCTCGTCACCACGTCGGAAGTCTCCGTCTCGCTCTCGCTCGACGACGACGCGGCCGAGCTAGACGTGATCGAGCAAGACCTGAACCGGCTCGGCGCGGTCAAGGTTGAACGCGGGCGCGCGCTCATCTGTGTCGTCGGCGAGGGGCTGCGCAACACGCCCGGCATCGCCGCCAAAGTTTTTACGGCCGTGCGCAACATCAACGTCATGCTCATCTCGCAGGGCGCATCCAGCATCAACCTGACGTTCGTCGTCGAAGAGGACGCGGTCGAACAAGCCGTCCGGCAACTTCATCAAGCCTTCTTCGAGCGCGACACGCGCGAGCTATACCAGACCGCGATGCTCGACCATTGAGCGCGCGCCGCCATTGTTGCCGGCCGGCTCTGCAACGCATGGACTTGTTCGCCTTCACGCGCCAGTTGATAGACATCGCCTCCACGAGCGGCGACGAACCGGCGCTGGCGCGCTTTCTCGCCACACACCTTGCCGGCGCGGGCTACAAAGTCGAGTGGCAGACGGTCACACAAGCGCGGGCCAATCTGATCGCCACGACCGGCGCGCGCCCGCGCATCGTGCTCTCGACGCACATGGACACAGTGCCGCCGCACATCGCATCGGGCGAAGACGACGAATACATCTACGGGCGCGGCGCGTGCGATGCGAAGGGCATCATCGCGGCGCAGTTGGCGGCGGCGGCGCAACTGCGCGCGGCGGGCGTCGCAGAGATCGGCCTGCTGTTCACGGTTGACGAAGAACGCGGCAGCCTCGGCGCGCGCGCGGCGAACGAACACCCGTCGGCGCGTGCGTGCGAGTTTCTGATTAACGGCGAGCCGACCGACAATCTGCTCGCCGTCGGCTCGAAAGGCTCGCTGCGCGTGCGCCTCAAAGCGACGGGTCGCGCCGCACACTCGGCCTATCCTGAACACGGCGCATCGGCCGTCGAGCAACTGCTCGACGTGCTTGCGGACGTGCGCGCGCACCATTGGCCGCAGGACGATTTCTTCGGCGCGACGACCTGCAACATCGGTACAATCAGCGGCGGCACGGCCGCGAACGTCATTCCGGCCGCGGCCGAAGCCGTCTTGCAGCTTCGGCTCGTGACGGCTTCGGCGCGCGTCGTCGAGGAATTGACGCGCGTGGCGGCGGGGCGCGTTGCGGTCGAAGTGCTATCAACCTCTGAGCCAGTGCGGCTGCTCGCGGTGGCGGGCTTCGAGCAATGCGTCGTGCGCTTCACAACCGACATTCCTTACCTGTCGAACTGGGGCACGCCGCTGCTCGTCGGCCCCGGCTCGATCCTCGACGCGCACACGCCGCACGAGCGCATCGCCAAGCGCGAGTTGACGCGCGCCGTCGAATTGTACGTGCGCCTTGTGCGCGCGCTGCTTGAGCGCACGGAAGGAGCAGACGAATGAGGCTCGCACTGTTCGGACACGGCGCGATGGGGCAACTTGTCGAAGCACGCGCGCAGAGAGAGGGGCACGAGATCGCGCTCGTCCTCACGGCGCAGGACGCGGCGCGCGGCGTGGGCGAAATGGCCGGGCGGCTGCGCGGGCTTGATGCGGCCATTGACTTCACGGTGGCGGGCGCGGTGCTCGACAATGTGCGCGCCTGCGCGAGTGCGGGCGTGCCGGTCGTCGTCGGGACGACGGGTTGGCGCGAGCAGGAGGCTGAGGTGCGGCGTGTGGTCGCGGCCCAGAACGGGGCGCTCGTCTATGGCGCGAACTTCTCGGTCGGCGTCAATCTGTTCTATCGCATCGTCGCGCGCGCCGCCGAGTTGTTCGCCGGCTTCGACGCCTACGCGCCTTTCATCGAGGAGGCGCACCACGCGCGCAAACGCGACGCGCCATCAGGCACGGCGCTGGTCTTACGCGACCTGCTCGCCGCGCACTACGAACAGGCCGTGCCCGTCGCCAGCACGCGCGCCGGTTACATGCCGGGCACGCACCGGGTCGGCTTCGACTCGGAGTTCGATCAGGTGTTGCTCACGCACACCGCGCGCTCGCGTGAAGGCTTTGCGGCGGGCGCGCTCGTCGCGGCGCGTTGGCTGGCAGGGCGGCGCGGCGTCTATGAGTTCGCAGAGGTAATCGAAGAGATGTTGAAAGAGAGGTCTTAAAAGGCAATGACCATGAACGTCGAATGGCTGCGCGGCTGCGCGACGGCGCTTGTCACGCCGTTTAAGGCGGACGGCGCGGTTGACATGGAAACTTTCCGCGCGCTCGTCGAACGCCAGATCGCGGGCGGCGTGCGTCTGCTCGTGCCCTGCGGCACGACGGGCGAGAGCGTGACGCTCACGGAAGCAGAGAAGCACGCGGTGATCCGCGCGACGGTTGAGGTCGCGCGCGGGCGCGCGCACGTCATCGCCGGCACGGGCAGCAACAACACGGCGCACGTCATAGAGCAATCGCGCGAGGCGAAATTCTTAGGTGTGGACGCCGTGCTCGTCGTCGCGCCCTATTACAACAAGCCGACGCAAGCCGGTCTCTACGCGCACTTTCGCGCCGTGGCCGAAGCGGTGGCGGATTTACCCGTCGTGCTCTACAACGTGCCCGGCCGTACCTCGGCAAACATCACGGCCGAGACGACGCTCAGCCTTGCGCGCGAGTGTGCGAACATCGTGGCGACGAAAGAGGCGTCGGGCAATCTCGCGCAGATCATGTCGATCCTGCGCGACCGCCCGGCCGGTTTCCGCGTGCTCTCAGGCGACGATGCGTTGACGCTCGCCATGATGGCGCTCGGCGCGGACGGCCTCGTCTCGGTCGCGTCGAACGAAGCGCCCGACCTGCTGGCGCAGATGGTGGACGCCGCGCTGGCGGGCGAGTGGGACAAAACGCGCGCGGCGCACTATCGTCTGCTGCCGTTGATGGACGTGAACTTCATCGAATCGAGTCCGGGGCCTGTAAAGGCGGCCATGGCCATGATGGGCTTACTCGAAGAACAGTTCCGCCTGCCGCTCGTGCCCGTCGAAGAGAAGACGCGCGCGCGCGTGCGCGAAGTGCTCGCGGAACTTGGCCTGTTGCAGGGGACGAAACATGCAACCTCCTGATGAACTGCTCGCACAGATGCGCGCGCGCATCGAACAGCTTGCCGCCGCGCAGCAGACGGACTATGCGCCCGCCGACCGCGATCTGTTTGCCGCGTTCAAGCAGGCGCTCAATCGGGGTGTGGTGCGCGCCGCCGAACGGGGCGCGGACGGCGCTTGGCACGCCAACGCCTGGGTCAAGCAGGGCATTCTGCTCGGCTTCCGTATGGGCCAACTCGTCGCTATGTCGCCCGCCGACGAGTCCTTCGTGTTCTACGATAAAGATACTTATCCGGTGCGCCGCACGCAGTTGGCCGAGCGCGTGCGGATCGTGCCGGGCGGATCAAGCGTGCGCGACGGCGCGTATCTTGCGCCCGGCGTCGTGCTGATGCCGCCCTGCTACGTCAACGTCGGCGCGTACGTGGACGAGGGCACGATGATTGACAGCCACGCGCTCGTCGGTTCATGCGCGCAGATCGGCGCACGCGTGCACATCTCGGCGGCGGCGCAGATCGGGGGCGTGCTCGAACCCGTCGGCGCTGTGCCGGTCATCATCGAACAGGACGTGCTGGTGGGCGGCAACTGCGGCGTCTATGAGGGCACAATCGTGCGCGCGGGCGCGGTGCTTGCGCCGGGCACGATCCTGACGGGCGCAACGCCCGTTTACGATCTCGTCCGCGAGCAAATCTACCGGCGCACGGCCGATAGCCCGCTTGAGATTCCGGCGGGCGCGGTCGTCGTGCCCGGCGCGCGCGCGGTGACGAGTGAGCGCGGGCGCGAGTGGCAGCTTTCGCTCTACGCGCCGGTCATCGTCAAATACCGCGACGAGCGGACAGACCGCGCGGTGCAGTTGGAGGACTACCTGCGTTGAGCGAGTTTGAGCCAGCGGCGCGTCTGCGCGGCATCGAAAAGAGCATGATCCGGCAGGTCTTCGACCGCGCCCGGCCCGGCAGCATCAATCTGGGCTTAGGTGAACCCGACCTGCCCACGCCCGACGTTGTCCGGCGCGAGGCCGCGCGCGTCGTCATGGAAGAACAGAACGGCTACACCACGCATGCCGGTCTCCCGGCCTTGCGCGCGCGCGTGGCGGGCGACTATCCGTCTCTGCAAAACGATCCAGACCGCGTCGTTATCACCTGCGGCTCGCAGGAGGCGCTCTATCTCGCGCTGCTGACGCTGGTGGACGCGGGCGACGAGGTACTCCTGCCCGATCCGGGCTTCGTCGCCTATCCGACCATCGTACGCATGGCGGGCGGCGTGCCCGTCTTTTATCGTCTGCCGGCCAGTGGCGATTTCGCTTTCGCCGCCGACGACTTCCGTCGCCGCGTATCGCCGCGCACGAAGGTGGTGGTCTGCATCAGTCCGTCGAACCCGACCGGGCGCGTGCTGACCGACGACGACATGGCGGCCATGGCCCGCGCGCTCGCAGGCACGAACGCCTACGTCGTCAGCGACGAAATCTACCGCGAGCTTTACTACACGCCCGCGCGCCCCGCGTCCGTGTCAGACTATTACGCGCGCACCATCGTCATCGGCGGGCTGTCGAAGTCTATGAGCATGACGGGCTGGCGGCTAGGCTGGCTGTGCGGCGACGCGGCGGTTGTCCGCAGCGCGCTCGTGCTGCACGGCTACACCACGACCTGCGCCGCGACCATCGTGCAAAAGGCTGCGCTCGCCGCGTGGACGGACGAAGCCGCACAGGCGCGCGCTGCTGCACGCCGCACCTTCCAAGCCCGCCGCGATCACTTGCTCGACCTGATCGAGCATGAACTACACTTGCGCGCGGTCGCACCTGAAGGCGCGTTCTACGCGATGGTGGACGTGAGCGCCTACGGCACTTCGATGCAGGTGGCCGAGGCGATGCTCGCACACGGCGTCATCACCGTGCCCGGTGCGGCGTTCGGGCGCGAAGGCGAAGGCTTCCTGCGCGTCTCCTTCTGCGCCGAACAGGCCACGCTAACCGAAGGCGTGCGCCGCATGAAAGAAGCAGTAAAGGCCGTGACGAGTGACAAGTGAAGAGTGACAAGTGACGAGCGAGTGACAGGTTAACAGCTTCTTCCTGCTCATCACCCGGCAATCGCTACTGTTTTTGGAGGGTTTGTTATGAGTGAGAGATTGCGCGTCGGGATTCTGGGCGCGACGGGAATGGTGGGGCAGCGATTCGTGCAATTGCTGGCCGGGCATCCGCAGTTCGAGGTGGCGGCGCTGGCTGCGTCCGATCAATCGCAGGGCAAGTCGTATGCGGAGGCGTGCGCGTGGCGGTTGCCGGGCGAGATGCCTGTGGAGGTGCGCGCGCTGGTCGTGCAAGCGCCGCAACCGCCGCTCGCAAGCGACCTGATCTTTTCGAGTCTGCCGGGCGACGTGGCGCGCGCGACGGAAGCGGCGTTCGTGCAGGCGGGCTATCCGGTTATCAGCAACTCGTCGGCGTTTCGCATGGACGCGGACGTGCCTCTGCTCATCCCCGAAATCAATCACGCGCATCTGCCGCTGCTCGCAGCGCAGCGCACGCACACAGGGTCGCGCGGGTTCATCGTCACCAATCCGAACTGCTCGACCATCATGTTGGCGCTGGCGCTGGCACCGCTTGATCAGCGGTTCGGCGTCGAAGCGGTGGTCGCTACGACGATGCAGGCGCTCTCCGGCGCGGGCTATCCCGGCGTCGCTTCGCTCGACGTGATTGATAACGTGCTGCCGTTTATCGCCAACGAGGAGGAGAAGATCGAGGAGGAGACGTCGAAGATTCTCGGTCGCTACGAGCCGGGGCGGATCGTCGCAGCGCCGATGAAGGTGAGCGCGCAGTGTCATCGCGTCAACGTCGCGGACGGGCACATGGCGGCGGTGCGCGTGAAGCTCGCGCGGCGCGCGGAATTGCCAGAAGTCCACGAGGCGTTTGCGTCTTTCACGTCGCTGCCGCAGGAGTTGCATCTGCACACCGCGCCCGCGCGGCCGCTCATCGTGCGCGCCGAGCGCGACCGGCCACAGCCGCGACTTGATCGAGACGCGGGCGGCGGCATGAGCGTCACCATCGGCCGGCTCGCGCCCGATAGCGTCATGGATTTCCGCTTCGTCACGCTCAGCCACAACACGATTCGCGGCGCAGCCGGCGCAGCCATCCTCAACGCCGAACTGCTGCTCGCAACCGGCCACCTCAAACCCTAACGCTAGGCCGCAAGTTTACTGTGCGCTGCTGAGCGCCTGCGCCCGCCGCGCCCGTGTGTGTTCAAACGGCACGGGCGGGGCCGGGCTTAGTGCGGGTTCGGCGGGCGCGCCGATCTCTGTGCGCTCGGTCAAAAACTGCACGATGTCTTTCGTAAACAGCAGGTCGAGCGTCCAGTCGAGCGCGACACGCACCTTCTTCTCGAAGCGCGGCAACTTCGACAGGTAGATCGAGCGCCACAGCCACCACGCGATGAAGCCTGAAAAATTGATGCCCATGATCTGCGCGACGCCCGTGCGCCGGCCGATGGCAGCGAGCAGCCCGATGGTCTTGAACTTGAACGCGCGCTGCCGGCCGCCGCGCAACGTCGCCCTGATATTTTCTGCCAGCACGCGCCCCTCGCGGATCGCGTGCTGCGCGGTCGGCGGATAGTCCTTGCCCGTCTGCGCGTCGGGAATCGCGGCGCAGTCGCCGAGCGCCCACACGCCGGGATAACCGGGCACGGCCATGAACTCGTCGGTCACGATGCGCCCGCGCGCGCGGCGGCATGGCAGCGTCTCGATGAGCGGGTGCGGCGCAGTGCCGGCCGTCCAGACGAGCGTGTTAGTCGTGATCACCGTGCCGTCGCTTAAGGTCACTTCGCGGTCGGTGACTTTCGTGACCTTCGCGTTGGTGTGTATCTCGACCTTGCGCGCGCCGAGTTTGCGCTGCGCGTAGCGCCCCAGTTTCGCGCCTAGCTCCGGCAGGATCACGTCGCCCGAATGCACCAGCACGACGCGGAGCATCTCTGCGCTCAGATGCGGATAGAACGCGACCGCCGCGCGCAGGAAATCGTTCATGCCCGCGATGGTCTCCGTCCCGGCGAAACCGCCGCCCGCGACGACGAAGTTCAAGAGCGGTTCGCGCACGCGCGGGCAGCACTCGAAATCGGCCTCCTCAAGATTGCTGATCATGTGGTTGCGCAGGTGGATCGCATCGCCGAGCGATTTCATCGTCAGGGCGCGGGCGGCGAGGCCGGGCAGCCCGTAGAAGTTTGTGACGGAGCCGAGCGCGACGACCAGATGATCGTAGGCCAGTTCGTGCTCATGCTGTTCGTGCCCGTGCGCGACGCCCACGCGCCGCGCGTGCAAGTCTATGTATGACACGTCGCCGTCGAAAAAGCGGACGCGCCGAAGCAGCTTGCGGATCGGATTGACGATGTGCGTCATGTCCAGATCGCTCGCCGCTACCTCGTGCAGCATCGGCGTGAAGAGGAAGAAGTTCTCGCGGTTGACGAGCGTGACTTCGATGTCGGCATCGCGCGCCAGCGTCTTTTCCAGATGCAGCGCCGTGTAGAGGCCGCCAAACCCACCGCCGAGAATAACGATCCGCGTCTTCTGTGCGCTCATTTGTTGCCTCGCTCCTTAACCGGCGTGCGTGCCGGCCCGATTCAACCGGCGCGAGCGGGCAGACCTTGCGACCTGCACCGCCCGCGCGCTGCCCGCCAACTGATTTACGACTGTTTGAGCGGCGCAGTACCGAAGTTGACGCCGAAACGCTGACACCAGATCGTGACCGCCTTGTACTTGTTGAGATCGACGGCGGCGGGTAGCTCGTAATTCTGATCGCCGATGTTGCCTTTGAGCGGGCTGATCTCGATGAAGCCCGCTTGCTTCACGCCGTCGCTATCGGTCGCGTCGTTGGCGGCGACGAGATAGACGTGTACGTCGGGGCCGTTGGACGTGGCAAAGTCGGTCAGACGCAGCGTCCGCTGGCCGTTGGGCAGTTGATAGACGGTCGCCGTGCCCTTTGTTTCGTGTGCGACGTTATGGAAGTTGCCGATGGCGAGCGGCGTGGGGTTGGTCGTTGCCGTCGTCGCGGCCGAGGCGACGGGGAACTGTTCGTTGACCTGTTGGTTGACGAAGAGACGCTCCGGGCGGAAGGCGTACCATGCGCCGCCCGCGATGATGAGCGCGACGATGATGACGATGAGTTTACGTGACATTTCGTTCTGCTTCTCCTGTTCAAGTTTGGCGCTGCGCTGACGGCAGCCGTTTCATTCCTCGTGCGCTTGATTAGTCGTGCGGCTGGCTGAATCCTTACAGGAAAATTTTTGCGCGGGCGACACAAGTAGTGCAGGTGCAGACGGGGCCGCAGGTGCTCGCCAGGTCGCGCGTTTGCAGGTCAACGGCAGCATTGGTTGTCACTCATACTTTCCGCGCCACCGCGCACGACTCCATGCAGGCAGACGACGCCGCCCGTCCGTGTGTTGGTCGTAGGGCGCGGCTTAATCCTTACAACTTTGAGCGGGGCGCTATGATTCGGGGCGCAGGGCACGCTTGATGCGTTCGCGCGCGTCGGGCGAGAGGCGGAGCGGCGAGGCGGCGCTGTCGTCGGCCGCTTCAGGGCGGGCGCGCATCGTGGCGCGCAGCAGTTGGAGTTGTTCCAGATACCAGACGCACCAGATACAGACCCAGAGGTGCAGGCGCAGTTGCACGCGCTCAGCCAGAGTGAGCGGGCGCTCCAACGATTCGGACATGAGGACGGTCATCTGCTTGCAGGCGGGCAAACGGCGCAGCAGAAAATAGCGCACGCTATGAGTCGCCTTTGAGATGAAACCGGATGGCGGCATAGTTAGCTTTGCCCTGCGGGGCGTTTGAACCAGTTGAGTTCGAGACAGTGGCGCAGGTGCAGCCGCGCGCGATGGAGCATGACCCAAAGATTGTTCACGCTGATGCGCAAGACGGCACAAATCTCTTCGCTCGTCTGCCCGTCCACTTCGCGCATGATGAAGGCGCTGGCGGTGCGCTCAGGCAAAGGGCCGAGACAGGCTTGCAAGACCAGCCAGAATTCGTTCTGCTCGACGAGCGCGGCGGGGCTTGCGTGCCATTCGCCAGGGGCATGTTCCTTCGCCCAATGATCCGTCCACTCGCCCGGCCCGCGAAAAAATTCTTCGTGCGCAAACTCTTCGTCTGCCTGCGCCGGGGCTTGCGCCTCGCGGCTCAGGCGGCGGAAGTGATCCGTGATCTTGTGTTTGAGTATGCCGACCAGCCACGTGCGCTCAGACCCGCGCCCGGCAAAGTTGGCATAAGCCTGTAGCGCGGCCAGCAGCGTCTCCTGCACGGCGTCTTCGGCCTGTGCCGCGTCGCGCAGACGAAAGAGCGCATAGCGATACAGGTAATCGCCGTGTACGTCCACCCAATGGGCGGGGTCGGGCGTCGGCGTCTCTTTGGCGCGCTGCTCCTGACTCATCGAAACCGGGCGCGGCCCGGTCATGAAAGACCGACCGGGGGACAGGCGCGCTCGTGTGCCTGCGCTGGCGGCCGAAGGAAACTTACGCGCGTATCAGGCGCGCATGCTAAGATCGGCAACCTCGTCAAAGCACCGGGCGGCTGCACAGTCATTGTTCTCGCCGGTTAAGGTTAATGCACGACGCGGGCCGGCGGCAAATAAAAAGCTCTCAACCGGGTGGCGCGCCGCCTTGCCGTGCTTAAGTTAACAACTAAACGCTGTTACTGTGGCGCACGATGAAACTTGAAGCCTGTCGTGATTGCGGGGCCCTGTTGGCGGCGGACGCGCGTGGCTGCCCGCAGTGCGCGCGCAACGTGGCGGCGGAGCGCGTGCTGGCACGCTGCGTCCGGCTCGGCGCGCTGCCAGCGCTGCTGTTGCTGCTCGCTCTCGTCCTGTTGCTGGCGCACAATCGTTGATGCGCGCGCCAGGGCAGAGTAGCGCCTTACGAGAAACTTGCGCCGCCGGCCCGAAAAAGAGCTAAAATAGCCCTCGCCTCTCAATGAGAGAGTAACGTGCGGGCACGACAATTCAGGGAAAGCGCGTGGCGGCCCACTCCGACGCAAGCTTTCCCTTCATCTTTCCCGACTTGCCCCAATCCTCGTGCTGCTTGCGCGAGCACGTGTAGACCAGGCCGTAAGTTGCTGGCTGTGCGCGTGAGACGTGGCAACCCACGTCTGTCAATTGAAGGCGAGTATGGCAACCAACACTAAACACAAGGCGCGGGCGCGCATCCTGATTGCGGACGACGAGCCGCACGTGCGCGAGTTGCTGCACGAGTTGTTGAGCGCCGCGCACGACTGTCGCGCGGTCGCATCGGCCGAAGAGGCGCTCGCCGTGCTGCGCGAGGAACAGTTCCAACTCGTCTTAAGTGATATTACGATGCCGGGTCTGTCGGGGCTTGACCTCGTCCCGCAGGTGCGCGCGCTTGCGCCCGACACGGTGGTCGTCATGCTCAGCGGCGAGCAGAACATCGAGCACGCTATCCGGGCCATGCGCGTCGGCGCGTTCGACTACGTCACGAAGCCGTTCGCCATCCAGCACGTCGAAGCGGCGGTCGCGCGCGCGCTCGATTACCAGCAGTTGTGCGCGGTCAAACGCTACTACGAAAACTTCCTCGAAGAGATCGTCCGTCAGCGCACCAGCGAACTGCACAAGTCCAACCAGACGCTGCGCACGCTCATCGAGGCCGCGCCGCTCGCCATCTTCGCGCTCGACGACGCGGCGCGGCTGACGATGTGGAATCCGGCTGCTGCGCGCATCTTCGGTTGGACGCAGCGCGAGGTGTTGGGCAGCGTGCTGCCCATTGTCGCACGCGCCGAAGTTGTGCCGCCGCCCGCATGGCTCGCGGCGGCGCTCAGGCACGAGCCGGTGATTGACGCAGAGGCGCGCGTGCAGCGGAAGGACGGGACGGAGTTGGACGTGTCCATCTGGACGGGCACGCTCGCGGACGAGGCCGGCAAAGTGATCGGCACGGTGGTCGTCATGGCCGACATCACGGAGCGCAAACAGGCCGAGGCGCGCATCAACTTCCTCGCCTACCATGACACGCTGACGAATCTGCCGAACCGTATGCTCTTTGAGGATCGACTGGCGCAAGCGCTCACGCTCGCGCACCGGCACGGGCAGATGCTCGCCGTCCTCTTCATCGCGCTGGATCGCTTCAAGAAGTTCACAGACACGCTCGGGCACGCCGCTGCCGACGCGCTCCTGTGCATCGCGGCCGAGCGGCTGCGCGCGCAGTTGCGCGAGGGCGACACGGTCGCGCGCTTCCACACGGAAGAGTTCTCGCTGCTCCTGAGCACGACGAGCGGCACGGAGGACGCCGCCGCCATGGCGCGCGGCATACAGCAGGTGTTGCGCCCGCCCATCCGCGTCGCGGGCCAAGAGCTTTACGTGACGGCGAGCATCGGCGTCGGCCTCTATCCTTACGACGGCGCGGACGCGCAGAGCCTGCTGCGCAACGCGGGCGCGGCGCTCTATCGCGCCAAGCAGCAGGGCGGCAATCAATATCAGTTCTACACGGCCGACATGAACGAGCGCGCGCTGCAACGCCTCGCCATGGAGAACAGTCTGCGCCGCGCGCTGGAACGCGAAGAGTTCGTGCTGCACTATCAACCGCAGGTCTGCGGCGACGACGGCCGGGTAGTCGGCGTCGAGGCGCTGGTGCGCTGGCAGCATCCGGAGCTAGGGCTTGTCCCGCCGGTCGAGTTCATTCCGCTTGCGGAAGACACGGGGCTAATCGAACCCATCGGCGCATGGGTCTTGCACACGGCGCTCGCGCAAGCCGTCCGCTGGCAGGCGCGCGGCTTGCCGGTCGGGCGCATCGCCGTCAACCTGTCGGCCCGCCAGTTCCGTCAACCCGACCTCGCCGGCATGGTCGCCGGGCTACTAGCCGAGACGGGCCTCAGACCCGCCTGCCTTGAGTTGGAGTTGACCGAAAGCTCGATCATGCACGACACGGCGAACGCCATCGCCACGCTCAGGGAATTGAAGGCGATGGGCGTGCGCGTGGCAGTGGACGATTTCGGCGCGGGCTATTCCTCGCTCGCCTATCTGAAGCACCTGCCGATTGACGTGCTGAAGATCGACCGCTCGTTCATCCGCGACATGGCGACGGACGCAGACGACGCCGCCATCGTGATGGCGATCATCACGCTCGCACATAGTTTGAAACTGCAAGTGGTGGCGGAAGGCGTCGAGACCGAAGAACACCTGCGCTTCCTGCGGCTGTTGCGCTGCGACGAGATGCAGGGCTATCTGTTCAGCAAGCCGCTCTCCGCCGCCGACTTAGAGCAACTGCTGGCAAGGCAGCGCGCGGGCGCAAAGCAAGACCTGTTCACGCTGCACGCTTGACGACATCAGGACGGCCGCCCTGCGCTTGGCTAAGCTGTCGCGCTGCTCATGCGCCTTCCCTGAGCGTTAACAACTTCTGCACGATGTCGTAAGCGGCGCGCGGGCGCGCGAGGCGGCGCACGTTCGCCTGCATCGCGGCGAAGCGCGGCGGGTCGGCGAGCAGGCGGTCGAGTTTGTAGGCGAGCGCGGGCAGGTTGTTGCAGCGCAGCGCCACGCCCTCTTCCAACAGGTGATCGCTGTTGCGCTCCTCCTGCCCCGGAATCGGGTTGACGATGACGAGCACCAGCCCGCGCGCCAGCGCCTCAGACGTGGTCAGCCCGCCCGGCTTGCCGAGCAGTATGTCCGAAGCCGCCATCAACTCGTCCATCTCCGTCGTATAGCCAAGCACTTTGATCCGCACGCGACTTGTGGGCGCGCTGCTCTTAGTCTCGCGCTCAAGTTGGGCGCGCAACGCTTCGTTGCGTCCGCAGACGGCAATGATCTGGGCGGGGTGCTCAAGCGCGCCGAGCGCCTCGATGATGTGTTCGACCGAGCCGACGCCGAAACCACCCGCAGAGATCAGGATCGTCACGCGATCCTGCGCCAGCCCGTGCCGGGCGCGCATGGCGCGTCTGTCTTTCGGTTGCGCGAAGACCGGCGCGATGGGGATGCCGGAGACCGTCAGCTTGTGCGCCGGCACGCCGAGGCGCTCCATGTGTACGCGCGTCTCTTCGAGCGCGACGAAGTATTGTTCGTAGTGATGGCACAACCACATGGCGTGTACGTCGAAGTCCGTGACGACGATGGCCTGCGGATTAGTCAAACGCTCTTTGGCCTTGAGCCACGAGATGATCTCGGCCGGCAGGAAGTGTGTGCAGATGGTGATGTCGGGGCGATACTCTTTGAGCAGCCGGACGAACGGGCGGGTATTTAGTCTGTCGAGCGCGAGCCGGCGGCGCTCGTTCTGCCACGGCCGGTCTAAATGATCGTAGAGCCAGCCGAGCGCAGCCGGCGCACTTGCGACCATGTCCAGATAAGCCTTCGCATATAGATGCCGGAACACCTTGTTCGTGTAATCCAGCGTGTCCACGTGGCGCACCTCTGCGGCCGCATCCAACTCTGTGAATGCGCCGACGATGGCCTCGGCCGCGCGCACATGCCCCGCGCCCGCCGAGGCCGATAGCACCAAGACCTTACCGAATTTATGCAAGCGAGCACTCCTCTCGCGCGCCGGCACGTTTACGCTGACAGGGATAGAGGGCGCGAGCGGTCAGGATAGCAGAGGCGGCGCGCGGCGGGCGACTCTCTGTGTGACAAACAAAGGGTTGCTTCCGGTCGTCGTCTTCAGGCGCGGAAGCGACTCTCGGCGAGCCGATCAGCGGCCTGATAGGTTGGGATGCCGGCCGTTTCGGCGTTGTGAAAGACGGTGAGCAGCGTGTCGTAGATGGCGTCAATCTTGCGGGCGGCGTCCGCGCGACTCCAACCTACAAGTTCGATGCAGCCGTTGATCATGCCGCCCGCGTTGGCGACGTAATCCGGCGCATACAGTATGCCGCGTGCTTCCAGTTCGTCGCCGTGCCGCGCCTCCCACAGTTGATTGTTCGCCGCGCCGGCCACGATCTCGGCTTTGAGTTGGGGCAATGTTTTGTCGTTGATGATCCCGCCCAGCCCGCAGGGCGCGAAGATGTCGGCGGCGACACCGTAGATGGCTGCGGGCGGCACGCTCGTCGCGGCAAACTCCGTCACGACGCGCTCGACGCGCTCCGGTGCGATGTCGGCGACGATGAGCCGCGCGCCTGCGTTGTGCAGTTCCTTAGCGAGATGATAGCCGACGTGGCCGCAGCCTTGCAGCGCGACGGTTTTACCCGTCAGTTCATCGCTGCCCCAACGATACCGGGCCGACGCTTGCATCGCGCGGAAGACGCCGCGCGCCGTCGCGGGCGAAGGATCGCCGGAGCGGTCGGCCAGCCCGCCGACGTGGCTTGTCTCCAAACGCACGTAATCCATGTCAGCCGTGCTTGTGCCCACGTCTTCCGCCGTGATGTAGCGCCCGCCGAGCGTCTCGACGAAGCGCCCGTGTACGCGAAAGATGGCTGCGCGGTCGAGCGTCCGGCTGTCGCCGATGATGGTTGACTTGCCGCCGCCGAAGGGCAGCCCCGCGAGCGCGTTCTTGTAGGTCATGCCGCGCGCGAGCCGTAGCACGTCGGTCAACGCCTCTGCTTCGTCCGCGTAATGCCAGAGGCGTGTGCCGCCGACGGCCGGGCCGAGCGCCGTGTTATGGACGGCGATGATGCCATGATAGCCGGTCGCTTCGTCGCGGCAACTCACGACCTGTTCATACTCGCTGCCAACTTTGTGTTCGACTATTTTCATAAGCCTTCGGGCGCACTCCGGCGCGTGCTCAAGCTTAAACCGAAAACGCGTCGTGACAAGCGCCATTTGCACGCGCGGCGATAGTGCCACTTCCGGCGTAAATTGTAGTTTGACAGCGCGAACGGTGCAGGTATAACTTTGGCGCGCTCTGGCATTCTACCCTATCACGCCGCTGGTTATGATCACACCGCAGTATGATGAAAGCTGCCGCCACACGCGCTACCGCAAAGAGCGAGCCGGCCAAAAAGAGCAAGCCGGAAGTTGCGTCCGCCGCTAGCGCGCGCTCCTTCGCCCAACCTGCTTCGACGCCTGATAGTCCGTTGCTCAAACGCCAACCGACGTGCGCGTGCGGGGGCGGTTGCCCGCGTTGCGCGCCGACGAGCGCGCCGACTTTGCTGACGGAGCCGGGCACGAAATTGCAGGTCAGCCAGCCCGGCGACGCGCTTGAGACCGAGGCCGAGCGCATGGCCGGGCGTGCGTTGCGTGCGCCGGCTGGCGCGCGGGCCGCGTCGGCTACGGCAGAGCGCGCGCGCCCCGCCGCGTCGCCGGACGGTCGCACAGGTGCGGCGCTGCCCGCTGCGTTGCGGCAGGAGATGGAGTCGCGCTTCGGCCATGATTTCACGGACGTGCGGGTACACACGGACGCGGCAGCGGCGCGGTTGAGTCGAGACTTGAACGCAAAATCCTTCACGCTGCGCGAGGACATCTACTTCAACGCGGGCCGCTTCGCCCCCGAATCTACAACGGGCCGGCAACTGCTGGCCCACGAACTCGCGCACGTCGTACAGCATCGGCGCGTCGCGCCCGGCGCAGGCATCATGCTCGCGCGCGAACCGGAAGGCGCGGCGCAGCCGGCCGCGGCCGCCAAACCGGCCGATTTTCGTGAGCCGCTGCTGAGCGGCACGATCAAGCAGGCGGACGATTACGGTCTCTACGATCTCGCCCCAAACTTTCGTTTCAAGAACGCGCTCCTGCAAGCGGCCTTCGAGTACGTCCAGACCAAGTACGGGCTAACGGTTGATACGCCAGCGCCCGAAGAGAAGAAGGACAAGAAACAGGCGCAGGGCGACAGTCCCGGCAAAGACCCGGACGACGTGCCCAAGTGGGTCATGAAGCTGACGCAAAAACTGATTGACACGGCCCCGAACGCGCCCGGCCTCGACCCCTATCACCCGAACGCGCCCAAAGGCCCCTATGCCGGTGCGACTTGGAACGAAGACAGCACGCTCGCGCAACGCGTGACCGAGGCTTTCTATTACGGCTGGCACGCGCGCCATCGTTTGACGCCAGCGGCCAAAGCGGCCGGCGCTGCTGCCGCCGACCCGGCCGCCGGTGCTGCTGCGAGTCCTGCGCCCGCCGGTACGCCGGCCAATGCGCAGGCGGACGTGCCGGGCAACGTCGCGGAATTGTTCGCGCACATCGGCGCGTCCAAGACCAACAAGCGCGCACAGATCATTGGCGAGACGCCGCAGGCGATCTACGGTTGGTGCGGCCCCGCCTCGCAGTTTGCGCTCGTCATCAGTCTCATGCGCAGCGGCTACCGCTTCAAGACGGGCAAGCCGCCGCTCGAAGCGAAGAAGCAGAAGCCCGCGCAGATACCGCAGATGCCCGACAAAGACCCGGAGCCTTATCCGGGTTACAACAAACGCGCCGCCGAACTGCGCCAGATGCAGGCCGACCAGAACGCCAAGACCGACAAGTACAACGAGTGGGCCGAGGCCGACGCCGTACGCAACGAGATTGCCAAACAGGGCGCTTACTTTCTGGCCACATGGTCAATGGCCGGGCTTGACAAGTTCGGCCGGAAAAAGGACAAGACCGCGCCCGACCGCATCATCGGCGGCGACGCGGCCCACGAAGCGCATCTTGAACCGGGCGACTATCTGACGGTTATCATGGCGAACAGTCCGCTCAGCGGGCACGTCGCCACCGTCATCAAAGAGGAGCCGGTCGAGCATAAGACGCCGCCCGAACCCGGCGATGTGATCAGCCGGATCTATTTCGTCTCCGGCAACGCGCGCAACTCGGCCGTGCGCGTCGAGGTCGTGCAAAGGGAACTGCCGCCGGGCAATTACGACTGGGGCAAAATCGCCGGCATCGGCAATCGCTTCACGGAACTCAAACAGGCCGAGAAGGACGCGATGTCAAAGCTTAACAAAGCGGCGGGCGGCGGCGATATCATGGCGAAACTGCTACAGAAACTGGGCAGCGATAAAGAGATGCGCGCAAGGGCCGCGAAAGCCGCGCCGTCCGGTTACATCCTGTTCATCCAGAACAACTGGGGTCAGCCCGAAAAGATTCTGCCCTTCTTTGAGATCGCCGGTATGAGTACCGCCGGTTATCTGGCTGCGCTCAGCACGCCCGCCAAGGCCGAACTTGAGAAGGCGACCACCGCGAAGGAAGAGTACAAGGAGAAGTATCGCAAGGAAGGCTTACCCGTTGACAGCCACGACCCGACCTATCACACGATGAACCGGAACACCGACCCGACGGCGCAGCGCGCGGATGGCAAACCCGTCGGGCGCGTCAAACCGCTCGCCGACGATCACGCGTGGGTTGTGAGCATCGTCAGATCGAGCCTGCTCGACACGAAGCACCTCGATAGTGAGGTCGCCAAGGCGGAGGCTGCCGCCAAGCAGGAGGAAGCGACCGGCGGCGCGCAAAGCGCCGCAGACGCGGGTACGAAGGTGCTGGACAAACAGGGCTTGGAAAAACTCTCGCCCGAATGGCAGGCGCTATTCGACAAGGCGATGGCCTTCTGGGAGCCACGCGGCGGCTTTCAATAAACTCCCGGGCCCGGCCTAGTCCAACGCTCGACCGGGCGCAGAGCTTGTCAGTCGCCGTATTGCAGCGTGCCGCTCAAGGGGATATCCGGCACGGCCTCGCCGCGTTCACGGTCGGCGTATTGCAGTTTGTAGAGTCGCCAGTAGAGACCGCGCAGGGCGAGCAGTTCCTGATGCGTGCCCTGTTCGCGCAGTTCGCCGTGATGTAGGACGATGATGCGGTCGGCGCGTTGGATGGTGGAGAGCCGGTGCGCGATGAGGAGCGAGGTGCGGTCGCGCAGGACGCGCTCGATGGCCTGTTGGATGAGTTGCTCGGTCTCTGTGTCAATCGAAGAGGTCGCTTCGTCGAGGATGAGCAGGGCCGGGTCGAAGGCGAGGGCGCGGGCGAACGAGATTAGTTGCTTCTGCCCGACCGATAGCCCTGCGCCGCGCTCACGCACTTCCGCCTTGTAACCTTCGGGCAGACGTTTGATGAACTCTTCGGCGCGGACTTCGCGCGCCGCCCACGCGATGCGCTCGTCGGGCATCTCGGTGCGCCCCAAACGGATGTTGCCGGCAATCGTGCCGCTAAAGAGAAACACGTCTTGCAGGACGACCGCGAAGTTCTCGCGCAGGCTATGCAAGTCCCACGCGCGCACGTCCACGCCGTCCAGCAGGATGCGCCCGCGCTGCACGTCGTAGAAGCGCATGAGCAGGTTCGTGATCGTCGTCTTGCCTGAACCTGTGTGCCCGACGAGCGCGACTGATTGGCCCGGCTCGACCGTGAACGACACGTCTTTTAAGACCCACTCCTCACCCTTGTAAGCGAACCAGACGTTTTGAAACTCGATGCGCCCCTGCGCGCGGCCCTGCCGCTCAGGCGCGGCCGGGCTGGTGATCGTGATCGGCAGGTCGAGCGCGCGGAAGATGCGGTGCGAGGCGACCATCGCGGCTTGCAGCACGTTGTACTTGTCCGAGATGTCGCGGATCGGCTGGAAGAGCTGCTGCGAGTATTGAATGAAGGCGACGAGCGCGCCGAGCGTCAGCACTTGCGCCTGCCCGGTGGATTGCAGCACGCGGTAGCCGCCAAACCAGACGATCAGAGAGATGCCGACCGCGCCGATCAGATCAACGAGCGGAAAGAAGACGGCGTAATAGAAGATCGTCTCGATGTTGGCGCGGCGATAGTCGTCGTTCAGATCGTGAAACTGTTTGAATGATTTCGCCTCGCGGTTGAAGAGTTGGACAACCTGTGCGCCCGACAGGTGCTCTTGCAGAAAGGCGTTGATGCGCGCCAGACGCGTCCGCACCATGTCGTAGCCGCGCCGCGCACCTTTGCGAAACCAGCCGGTCGCCCAGATAAGCAGCGGCACGGTGACGAGCGTGACGAGCGTGAGCTTCCAATCCATCGCCAGCATGATGGCGATGATGACGAAGATCATCACCACGTCGCCAAGCACGTCGATGATGCCGGAAGTGAAGAGTTCGTTGAGCGCGTCCACGTCGGACGTGAGTCGCGTCATGATGCGCCCGACGGGCTGGCGGTCGAAGTAGGCGACCTCTTGGCGTTGCAGCTTCTGATAAAGCTCGCTGCGCAGGTCGTACATCACGCGCTGCCCGACGGTGTTTAAGAGCACCACCTGAAAATAAGAGAAGACGAAAAAGAGCAGCCGCACGGCGAGCATCACGCCCGCGAGCCAGAGCAGTCCGGGCGCGGCGCGCTCCGCCGGCATCTGCCCCTTGCCCGCCGGGACGATGTACCAGTCAATCGCGTACTGGATGAATTTCGGCTGCAAGACGCCGAGCGCGTTGAGCAGGAGCGTCAACACGAGCGCGGGCACGAGCGGGCGAATGTAAGGCTTGAGATAACGCAAGAGCCGACGCGCGATCTGCCAGTCGTAAGCCTTGCCGATGGCCTCTTCTTCGTGAAATTGTTTGACTGAAGCTGACATAAAAACCAATGACGAGTGACAAGTTATTGCGTGTTAGACATGGTGCTGTTGAAAGTCTGTGTCGTGCGGCCGGGCGTTGTCGCTTCGATGTGCGCGCGGCGCGGGAAGTGGAGCAGCAGCCCGAGGGCGGCGAGCACAAACAGCAGCACGATGGGCACGCCGCTGATGAAATAGTTGATCAACCCGAAGATGGCCGCCAGTTCGCAGAGCGCGAAGGCGACGACGTAAGCCGTCGTGGCCACGTCCGGGCGCTGGGTGACGCGCGCGCGTTTGAGCAGGATGTGTTTGAGCACGAACGAGAGCGCGAAGGCCGCGCCGCCGAGCACGTCGAATAGCTGGAAGCGCAAGGCATCGTCGCCGGGCCGCGCCGCGACCTCGACGAAGCGCGTCAGCGCGACGAAGACGACGAGCGTGCCGAACTGCATGGCCCAGATAACGAGCAGCCCGCGATAGCGCGCGCCGACCTTTGCTGGCACTGGGGTTGGATTCATCATGCGTTTACACCCTTAGCGGCCAAGCGCCGGCAACGATCAACTCGCCGCCAGTTCTTCTTCCAACAATTGCCGTTCGTAAAGCGCCGCGTATTCGCCGCCACGCGTGAGCAGTTCGTCGTGCGTGCCGCGTTCGATGATGCGCCCTTCGTCAAGGACGCAGATTAAATCGGCATCGCGCACGGTCGAGACGCGGTGCGAGACGATGAGGCTCGTGCGCTCGCGCATAACGCCGCGCAGGCGGCCCAAGATTTTCTCTTCCGTAAAAGTGTCCACGGCCGAGAGCGCGTCGTCGAGAATGAGGATGCGCGGTTGACGCATGATGGCGCGGGCGATGGCGGTACGCTGCTTCTGCCCGCCGGAGAGCGTGATGCCGCGCTCGCCTACCATCGTGTCGAAGCCGTCGGGAAACTCACGCACGTCTTCACCCAATCCTGCGACCTCCGCCGCCCATTCGACCTCGGCCCGCGCCGATTGCTCGACGCCGAAGGCGATATTCTCCGCCAGCGTCTCGCTGAATAGAAAAGTCTCCTGCGGCACGTAGCCGATGGCGGCGCGCAATTGCGCGAGCGGATAGTTGCCGACCGGCACGTCGTCGATCAAGACCGCGCCCGGCTGCGCTTCAAGCAGACGCGGGATTAAGTTCATCAACGTGGATTTGCCCGTGCCGGTGCGACCGACGAAGGCGACCGTCTGACCCGCTTCGATCACGAGGTTGATGTCGCGCAAGACGGGCGGCAGGTGTTCGCTGTAGCTGAAAGTCAGCCCGCGAAACTCTATGCGCCCGCGAATCTCCGGTTGTGTCCGCACGCCCGGTTCGTCGGCAATCGCGGGCTGCGTGGCGAGGATCGAGTTCATGCGTTTCCAACTCGCCGTGCCGCGCTGGTAGAGGTTGACGACGTAGCCGAGCGCGATGAGCGGCCAGATGAGCCGCGTGAGATAGAGGTTGAACTCTGTGAACTGCCCGACCGTCATGCGCCCGTCAATCGCCATGCGCCCGCCGACGTAGAGGATCAGCACGTAGCCCAACCCGATCAAAAACTGCATCAGCGGGCGCATCGCCGCGTCGATCCGCACGAGCGACAGGTTGCGTTCGGCGTACTGCTGATTCAACTGGTTGAAGACCGCGATCTCTGCGTCCTCCTGCGCGTAGGCGCGCACGACGCGCACGCCCGTGAAGTTCTCCTGCGCGCGCGCGGCGATGTGCGAGAAGAACTCCTGGATCTTCTCGAAGCGCGTGTGCACCTGCTGCCCGAAGAACTTCACGGTGAGGGAGACGAGCGGCATGGTGACAAAGAGCAGGAGCGTCAGTCGCACGCTGATCCTGAGCATGAGTGGCAG
>DASVQA010000083.1:0-39923 GCA_036389375.1 Pyrinomonadaceae bacterium
TGCGCGTCGCGCCGCCGCGCATGAACATCGCGGCGACGAAGTCCACGATGAAGGGATAGGTCAGCCGCGCGCCCGCAAATTCAGGATGCTGCGGCGGGAAATTCGCGCCGCGCACAAAGCCTTCGATGATGGACAGGTGAAACGGCAGGTCGCCCAGATTGTTCTCCACGCCTGTGAGCAGTTCGCCCTGTGCAGCGAAGAACGCGCGGTCGAACACGAGCCAGAAGATGAGCGCTGCGCCGACGAAGAGGACAAACGGCAATGTCGTCCCACGCGGCGGGTGCATCAACGCGCGTTGCGCCGCGCGCAGGTCGAAGCCGATGCGCGTGCGCCACGCACGGTCTTTGAGCAGCGCAAGCGGCGTCAGCATGATGAGCGCGGTGAGGGCAAGGCTCGTCGGCGTCAACCCGATGAACGATGCGAGTATGAAGCCGACCAGACCGAGCGCCGCAAAGCCCGTGCAGACGCCCGCCGACAGGCGCGCATACAGGGGCGCGTCTTCGTCGTAGAAGTACGTCACGAGCGCCCCGCTCACGATGGCGACGAGCGCCAGCAGAAAAGCCATAAAGATTTAGAGCCGACAGCGGCAGTAGAATCGTGCTAACCTTGGCGCGTATGATAAGCGCATTGCGCCCCTGTGCGCCACGCCCGCCCGGCGGCCTGAGCCGGGCCCGATGCGTGCGCGCGCCGGTCAGACGTTTTCACTAACCCCCAAGCTGAAAGGTACAACGTCTTATGTTCTCCCAAGTGCTTCGCTTCGTGCGGCTCCCGCTCCTGTTGATCACCCTCTACGCCATCGGTCGTTTCAGTCTCGGCTTGATCGGTGTGCCGTATGCGCCGCGCGGCAACGCGATCTTCTCCGTGCTCGGGCTGGCAGTCATTAGCAGCATCTACTTTGGCGCGTTGTCGGGGCGCGTCGGCGGTTTCGGCTGGCTCGGCACGCTGCTCGTCGGTTTCATCATCGGCGAGTTCGCGCAAATCCTGATCTTTGCGGCCACGCTCATCAGCTACGTCGCACATCTGAACACGTACTACATCCACTGGGACTCGCTCAACATCCCTGAAGGCACGACCGTGCCGATGGCGCGGGCGCTCACGATCAGAGCGGGCGGGCTGGCGCTTGGGTCGCTCCTGCCGATCATCGCGGCCCTCATCGGTCGCCTGCTCGGTAAACTCGCCCCCACGCCGCGCGGCGAACCCGGCATGCGTTAACCCTACGCGCGGCTCGTCAACCACGCCCGCCGCAGTTGACTTGCCGCGTGAGATGCCCTACAAGCATGACCACTTCGCACAGGCTCGCGCAGGCAGTAAACCAAAACAACATCGGAGGCTCGAATCAGACATGAAACGTTTGTTCGTTATCATCGTACTCGCGTTGGCCGCGTCGGCCGGTCTGCCCGGCGCGCACGCGCAGGCGCAGACGGCGCAGCAGAAAGATGCGGCGCGCGACGAGACGCGCGAGAAGCTGCGCCAACTGCTCGACACCGCCGGCCAGCGCAAAGATGTAACCGTCACTTTCCGGCAGGCCGATAAACAACCCTACAACTTCGTCGGCGTCATGCGCGATGGCCTGACCAACGCGGACAGTTTGGAGATCGTCGTCAGCGTGACGCCGAATGAAACTATCGGCTTTCGCGTCTACCCGCACTACAAGGGCGGCTATATCAACATCGGCAAGGCCAAGGACAGCCCCGGCTTGATGCGCAAGCTGCTCTACATGAGCGACCGAAATTTTCTCTACTGGGGTGCAGACAAGGAGGGCGACGTCTTCTCCGGCTACACTTTCACGCTGGAATCCGGCTTCCCACATGAAGCAATCGTCATTGTCCTGCGCAGCATACGCAACACCGATGGCTTTGTCGGCGAGATGCGGCCGTTCATTGACGGCAGCACCGCCCCGTAAACAAGGAGCGGCGAAAAAGCGAAAGCGTAGCGACAGGCGCGCCCGTGCATCTGCAAAACAGATTCAGACCCGTTCGCCTGTCGCTACACTTTCGCTTTTTCACGCTGCGCGCTTAAGCCCTCTGCGCCCGCCCTTAGTCGCGCTTCATTTGCCTTTTGCCTTCAGCCTTCTTAAAGTCTGCTCAGACTAAACTACGAGGTAACAAAACATGCTGCGGGCCGGGATTGTCGGGCTGCCGAACGTCGGCAAGTCCACGCTCTTTAACGCGCTGACCGCGCAGACATCGGCGCTCGCCGCCAACTATCCGTTCGCCACCATCGAGCCGAACGTCGGCGTCGTGCCTGTGCCCGACGAACGACTTGCGCCGCTCGCCAAGATCGTTAAGACAAATACGATCATCCCGGCCACGGTCGAGTTTCTGGACATCGCGGGGCTGGTGCGCGGCGCGTCGCAGGGCGAGGGCTTGGGCAACCAGTTCCTCGCCAACATCCGCGAGACCGACGCGGTCATACAGGTCGTGCGCTGTTTCGAGGACGAGAACGTCGTCCACGTCGAAGGCTCGGTTGACCCGCGCCGCGACATCGAGACGATCCAGATCGAGTTGGCGCTCGCAGACCTCGCCACTATCGAGCGCCGCCGCGAGCGCGTCCAGAAGCTGCTCAAGAGCGGCGACAAGGCCGCACGCGCCGAGATGGACGTGATCGAAAAACTCCTGCCCACGCTCGCCGAAGGGCTGCCCGCGCGCACCGTCGCACTCGACGCCGCCGAGCGCGTCGTCGCCCGCACCCTCTTTCTACTCACCATGAAGCCCACCATCTACGCCGCCAACGTGGACGAAGCCACGCTCGCCGCGCCGGCCGACAATCCGCACGTCCGCACCGTGCGCGAGTTGGCGACGGCCGAGGCGGCCGAAGTGGTCGCCATCTGCGCGCAGCTTGAAGCCGAGTTGGTCGCGCTCGCCCCGGAAGATCGTCAGAGCTACCTGCACTCGTTGGGCGTGCAATCAAGCGGCGTGGACGAATTGATCAAGAGCGCGTACCGCCTGTTGGGGCTGATGTCGTTTTTGACGGCCGGCGAAAAAGAGGTGCGCGCGTGGACGATTCCGCGCGGCACACGCGCCCCGCAAGCCGCCGGCACGATCCACACAGACATCGAGCGCGGCTTCATCCGCGCCGAGGTCGTCAGCTACGACGACCTCACCCGTGCCGGTTCATACGCCGCCGCGCGCGAGCAAGGCTTAATGCGTCTGGAAGGCAAAGAGTACGTGATGCAGGAAGGCGACGTGGTGCATTTCCGCTTCAACGTCTGACGCGGAGCGTCTCGCGCGCGCTGACGAGCGAATGAATAAAGGGCGCGCGGTCTCACATGAATACTGTGAGACCGCGCGCCCTTTGCTTAGTGGCGTGGGTCGGTTACGGTGAGCGGCTTACTGCTGTCCGAACCTGAGCCGGTATTCTGCCGAGTTCATAAACCCGTTGACCATCGTGCGGAAGTCCGTCGGGTGCGCGTTCAGGAAGTTGAGCCACGCATTGTAGCCGGTGGCATCCGGCGTGCGCCGCAGGTAGCCGTAATACTGCATGGCGACGTAGGCCTGATTGAACTCGGCGTTGAAGACCTGATCCGAGTCCGCGACGGCGCGTAAGACCTGCGCTCGCGTCAGCGTGTGATTGGTGAGCGCCGTGACGAGGTCGCTGGCCGTGAGCGTCACTTTGGTCGAGCCGTCGGGATTGGCCGGGTCGGGCGTCGTGATCACTTGCAGGTTGTAGCGCAGCAGCAGCGCCAGCACGTAGCCGCTATCGGTCTGCTGGCTATAGGCGTTGACGAACTCGGCGCGCTGCGTGAACGCGTTGGTGAAGGCCGCTTTCTTGGTAAAGACCGCCGCCGCGGTGCTCCCCGTGACGCTGCGCATGTCGGCGACGACCTCCGTGTAGCTCGGCTGGCGGCCGAAGGCCACCTTGTAGAAGCGATAGACGAAGTAGCCTTTTAGTTGAAACTCCTGCGAGCCGAAGAATGCGTTCGAGACGGCGATGCGGTCGCAACCTGCCGCCGGGCTGTTCGGGTCGAGGTTGTTCACATCGGAGCAGCCGTTCAGCAGGTTGAGATAGGCGTTGAGACCGGGTGCGTCCGGCTCGCGCGAGAGGAAGTCGAGATATTGCATCCGCACGAAGAAGGCCGAGTTGAAGATCGGATTAGTCGCACTCGTCTGACCTAACGGCTCGTCCGAGACGATGTTAAGCGTGGTCGTGCTGGGCGCGACGATAACGCCGCCGGACGGGTTGGACAGCGTGAGCGTAACTGATTCGGTCGCTTCGCCGAAGCCGTCGTCAATCAGCGGGACGTTGATGGTCTTCGTCGTCTCGCCGGGCGCGAAGGTGAGCGTGTCGATGGTCGTCGCATAATCGCAGCGCGCGAAGGCGACGCCGGGCAGCGTCGTCGTGTCGTCGCAGCGCACGGCCGCCGGGTTGTCGTTGGTCTTGATGTCAACGCTGGTGGTCGTCGTCAGAAGACCGGTGCGCGTTACGGTGATCTGCGCGCTGCCCGCCGCCTCGCTCGCGGTCTGCGACGTGAGGGCGAACTGCACGCTCGTGCCGACGGGCTGTACCCCGGCGATGTTCCAACTCAGCGCGATGCTGCCTTCGTCGCCCGCGTAGCCGTCAACGGCGATCTGATAGGTCGTGCCGGCGATGGCGTTGAACTGCACGGTGCTGGTGTAGATGCCGCCGGGATTGTTGATGTCGTCGTTCTTGCCGAGCGAGACGAGCGTGCTGACGCCCGACCCCGTGTAGACGGCGAGCACCGTGTCGAAATCGCTGGGCGTGCCGAGACCTATGTCGCCGGTGCTGAAGGTCGCCGTGCCGGTGGCGGGCGCTTGCCAGCGATACCAGACGGATTTGCCGCCGATGTTGCCGTCGGGCGCATGGCTCGGCTCGCCCGTCTCTTTCGTCGCGCCGATGTTTGTGCCCGTCGCGCGGCCGGAGCTACCGCTTAGCTGCTGCGCGCTCGCAAAGTTGTCGTTGGCGGGGGCCGGCGGCACTGTTACCTCGCCGACGTTGTAACCGAAGAAGTCGAGGGCGCGCTGATCGTTGGCAGAGATTTGCAGGTGTACGCCGCGCCGGATCGAAGGATCCATGATGCCGATGAAGGGCACGCCGCCAACGTCGTCCTTCCAGTGGCTCGATTGGTTGCCGTCGCCGCCTGAGCCGTCGGGCTTGCCGGTCGAAAGCTCTACTTCGGTGTTGCCGTTGAACTGCACGCGGCGGTCGGTCGTGGTTGCGCCGGACGTGAGCACGCGCGGCGACGTGGCGAAATTGGCGAGCGTGGTTGTGCCGGGGCGGAAGCGATACAAATCCCAGACCGTGCCCATGATCTGACGCGTGGGCTGCAACTCGCGCGCGCCGGCCTCTGACGTGAAGCCGAGCGCGTGCCCGATCTCGTGGACGGCGACTGAGTCGAAGTCGGTCTGCGTCGAGGTGACGCCGTTGGTCGGGTCGAAGTCGAAGCCGAAGGCCGAGTTGAAACCGATGGCGGGCGGCGGGCCGAAGTTGGTTTCAGTGTTGGGGTCGGCGACGGCGCTGATGATGCCGAGCGCGCGCAGGATGGGGCTGGCGACCAGCAGCGTCGTCGTGTTGCCGAGATCGGTCGGGAGACTGCTGACCGGCAGGTTGTTGAGGACGTTGGCCTCTTCCGAACCGGCGGGTGCGTGGCTGATGAGCCGTTGGCGGACAGTCGGATAATTGTTAGTGCTCAGCAGGCTCTGCGTGCTCGTCGCGCCGAGGACGTTTGCGGAAGAGAAGGGCGTGCCGAAGTGGGTCGGGCCGAAATCCACGTCGAGGACGACGGTGATCGGATTGGCGATGAGCGCCTCCCACTTGGCAGCGGCGTTGATGAACGCCTGTTTGGCCGCCGGATTGGCTTCGAGTTGCGCCGTGGCGCGCAGCACGATGGTCATGCCCGTGGCCGCCGTCGTGGTTTCACCGACCGCGTTCAGACTGATTGTCCCGTCCGGCGCGACCTTCACCTCTTTGAGGTGGTTAATCTGGTGCAAAGGCACGAGCGCGCGGTTGCCGAGCGCCTCGGCCTCTGCGGGCGTCGCGTCCCGACAGTCAGTCTCGCCGCCCGGTGCTTGATAGACGATGAAGGCCGGGCTGCTCTCAGGCGCAGCATATTGACCTTTGCCTGATTGTGCGCTGGCGGGGCTGGCCAGAGAGGTCAGGAGGCCGAATAGTAAGGCAAGCGTGAGCGCCAGTTTCGAGCGTACACGGCGGCGCATTAGACGGGGAACAGACAAATCACTCATAGCACCTTCCTCAACCATTATGACAGGCGACCACTGCACGCTAATCGTGCGGGCTTTGTTGACGCGCCCGGCGCACTAATCAAGGCGCAGCCGGACAAGAGTAGCAAGCACTGAAAAACTCGATCATGGTGGGGGGTGTCGGGGCAGCAGCGAACGTCACCGGAAATTATCGCGCACTGGCTAACTGCGCCGGTGACTTTTACGAGGAGTTAAAAGGACTAGAGCGACCCGCTGGTATGGACTCTCGTAAATGCCCGCAATTAGAGGTGTGAGGCGGCGTTTTAGATGCCTGCAAGCGCGCGCCGGGACGGCAAGAAATTGCAGCTTTTTGCCGGTCAGCCGCAACTACAATATAGTAGCATAACGGCCGGTGGTGCAGGCGGGCACTTCTATTAAGGCAACCAATGAGAAAGGCGGATGGAAGCGATGATGAGGACGAAAGACGAGCCGGCTAAGGCTCAGAGCCGGGCGGGGCGTGCGCCGCGCGCAATCGTCGCCCCTGATGCGCTGGCTAAACTCAAACGCCGCGCGGAAGAGTTCGGCGTGATCGTGCATGCGCAGCCGGAGCGGACGGGCGCGGGTGCAGAGCGACGTGAAAAGCGGAAGAAGCGATGACGGCGGGCCGCGCTAAGCAGCGTTTATGAACGCGGCTCGCGGTAGACGGGGCTGAAGGTGCGCGTGGTGTGTTCGGTCACGCTCGGCACGCCTTCAGAGAGCGTGGGCGCGTATTGCTGCGGGGGCGCGTAGAGTTCTTTCGTGCCGGATTGCTTGGTGAACGGCAGGGTGAAGCGCCGTTTCTCCGGCGCAGCGCCGAGCATGCGCGCCACGAGGCGGATCAGAGAGATCTCCACGCCGAGCAGAAACAGCAGCCCGAACGTGCCGACGCAGGCGATCACGCCCTCGTCCATGTGCCACGAAGCCAGACCCGACAGACCGATAAAGAGGATCGCCAGCCCGATGAGAGTCGTCAGGCAGATGGTCGTGCCGAGCACGCGCACGGGGCTGCGCAGGTCTAACGGCACGAGTTGTTGCTGCTGCACGCTCAGCGCGACGTTCACCGCCGCGCCGCACCGATTACAGAAATTTAAGCCCGGCTGGCATTCTATACCGCAGGATGGACAGTACATAAGCTCCTCGCTACTAATCGCGCGCCCCGTCGCGTGCGCTTAACGCAGCAGCGCGCGAATCCCTGCCAGCACCAGATAGCCGATGGCCAGGACGACCGCCAGTTTGATCAGTAGGATGGCGAGGCCGATGACCGTGCCCAGCACGGCGACGCCGAGGCCGATGGCCGCAAAGACGAGCGGGATGCCCACGACCAGCACGAACAGCCCCAACAGAATCGTGCCGACAACTTTCCAGGTATCTTTCATCTCAAGCACCTCAACTTTTTCGCTTTCTGTTACGCGCTCGCGCAGCTTGCTTTGAGGCGCGGCGTGTCTCGCTTTCCTATACGCATGCCCCGCGCGCCGCGTTCCAACTAACGCCTGCGGCTGGCAACCGTTTTTCCAGCCGGGCCGCGCAAGCCACACGAAATGTGCTAAGCTCGCCTACGTCAAAATCCCTACTTGAAGCTGGCCCGGTGTTTGTCTTCGCGGCGGCCATGCTGCCATGAAGCGGCGTGCGGAGTCAAAGCTATTTGGTGTGGTTGATGTCGCGTCGTAAGGCGGAAAAGCTGTTCGTTGAGCCGGAACCGACGGTGGTGGCCGAGCCGCTCGCCGGTGCGCCGCTGGCGGAGCGCATGCGCCCGCGCACGCTCGCGGAGTTTGTCGGGCAGCAACAACTCGTGGGCGAGGGGCGCGTGCTGCGCCGGCTGCTCGAAGGCAAGGGCACGCTCCCGTCGCTCATCCTTTGGGGTGCGCCGGGCACGGGCAAGACGACGCTCGCGCGGCTCGTCGCGCAACGCGACGATGCAGAGTTCATCCCACTCTCGGCCGTCTTCTCCGGCGTCAAAGACATGCGCGAGGCGATTGCGCGCGCGCGCGAGTTGCGCCGCACGGGCCGGCGCACAGTCCTCTTCATAGACGAGATTCACCGCTTCAACAAGGCGCAGCAGGACGCGCTGCTGCCGGCCGTCGAAGACGGCACGATCACCCTGATCGGCGCGACGACCGAGAACCCCTCGTTCGAGGTTATCAGTGCCCTGCTCTCGCGCGCTCGCGTGCTCGTGCTCGAACCGCTCGGCGAACAGGAGATCACGACGCTCCTGCGCCGTGCGCTGACGGACGCGGAACGCGGTCTGGCTAAGCTCCGCCCCGTCGTCTCCGATGAACTGCTCGCGCGCCTCTCACGCGCGGCCGGCGGCGATGCGCGCGTCGCGCTTGCGGCGCTCGAAGCGGCGGTGGACGCGACCGTGCCCACCGAAGATGGCGCGCGCCACGTCACGGATGAGACGGTCGCAGAGGCCATGGGGCGTGCGCGCTACGCCTACGACAAGGGCGGCGAGGAGCACTACAATCTCGCCTCCGCGCTCATCAAATCCCTACGCAACTCGGACGTGAACGCCGCGCTCTACTGGCTCGCGCGCCTTATCGAAGGCGGCGCAGACCCGGTCTTCATCGCGCGCCGGCTCTGCATACTCGCGTCGGAAGATGTCGGATTGGCCGACCCGCAGGCGATTGTGCAGGCGGCGGCCGCCGCCGAGATCACGCGGCTCATCGGTCTGCCCGAAGCTCTCTATCCGTTGTCGCAGGCGACGATCTATCTGGCCCGCGCGCCCAAGTCCAACGCCGTCAAACGCGCCTACATGGCGGCGGCCGAGGACGCACGCGAGACGGCGCGCGAACCCGTGCCGCTGCATCTGCGCAACGCCATCACGCCGCTCATGCGCCGCGTCGGTTACGGCGGCGGCTATCGCTACGTACACGACGACCCGCAGGCGCAGGCGGAGATGGCGTGCCTGCCGGAGAAGCTGCGCGACCGCGAATATTTCAAGGGTGAATGAAAGACTGTGAGTCAGCACGAACACGACAAGGAATTGGCTTACCTGCACGATCTCTACATCGCGCCGGACTGGGGCGAGCGGTTTGCGGAATTGGTTGACGAGCACGTTAAGCTGCCGAAAGAGGGGCGCGCGCTCTACGTCGCGGCCGGCACAGGCAGTCATGCGCTGGCGCTCAAGGAACGCGCGGGCGCGGACGTGACGCTCATCGGCGTGGACGAGAGCGAGGCGCGGCTTCAGCTTGCGCGCGCCAAGGCGGCGGCGGTGAAGTTAGGGGCCGAGACCGAGTTTCGCCTGACGCAGCTTGAGGCGCTCGATTTCGAGGACGACCAGTTCGATCTGGTCGTGGGCGATGCGTCGCTCGTCACGCCCGACCGGCTGCCGGAGATGCTGGCGGAGATGGTGCGCGTGGCCGCGCCTGGTGGTACGGTCGCGTTAAATTTGCCGACCGCGTCCAGCTTCGGCGAGTTCTTCTCGATCTACTGGGAGGCGCTCGGCAACGCCGGGCTGCTCGACGAAGCGTCGCTCGTCGAACATCTGATCACGGAGTTGCCGACCATCACGGACGTTGAGCGCTTGGCCACGCGTGAAGGGTTGGACGAAGTGCAGTCGTGGATGCAGATCGAGGAGTTCGACTACGCGTCGGGCACGGAGTTTCTAAACGCGCCGCTGGTCAAAGAGTTCCTGCTGCGCAACTGGCTCGAACCGCTCGCGGACGAAGACGAGCACGCCCGTGTGCTCGCCGCCATCACGGAGATCATTGACGAGGAACGCCACGAGGGCGAATTCTCGCTCTCGATCAAGGCGACGCTCGTGGTCGGGCAGAAAGTTCGCTAAAGGGTTGATTAACATCGCGCCAAGTATGGAACTTTGTGCCGATTACGCGTATTCTTTCGTTACCCCTGATATGTTTTCGCGCCCCGCTTAGCCGGCTCGTTCGGCGTGACGACAAGGAGAAAGATGATGCTCTCAAGCAAACGCGCTATCGTAATCGTGCTCGCACTGCTGTTCTTGACGGGTTTAGCCGTGGCGCAGAAGAAGCGGCGCATCGTGCAGGCTGCGCCCACGCCGCCGTCGCTGAACCTGTCGTCTGACGCCTCGGCGGTGACGCTCTGCGCGCGCGACCAGACGCAGGCCTCGCCCCGCATCCACCTGAACGCCAACGCCAGTTCGGCCGACGGGTTGCCCATTCGCTACACCTGGAAGACGACCGGCGGGCAGATCGTCGGCGGTGGCGCAAACCCGGAGTGGGACTTGTCCGGCGCTGCGCCCGGCACTTACATCGCATCCGTTGACGTGACCACAGGCGACGCGCGCTGCACGGCCTTTGCCAGCATCCCGGTCGCCGTCATTGAATGCCCGCCACTGCGCGAGGTCTGCCCGAACATCTCGATCAGTTGTCCCGACGCCGTCACGATGGGCACGCCGCTCACCTTCACGGCAGACGTAAACGGCGGCACGCTCGGCGCGCAAGCCCTGTATAACTGGACAATTTCGACCGGCACGATCACGGCCGGACAGGGGACGCCCTCCATCACCGTCGCCACCACAGGTCTCGGCGGGCAGGACGTGCGCGCCACGCTGACCGTCAACGGCTACGGCGGCCTCAACTGCACCGCCTCTTGCGCGACGCCCGTGCAGGCCGAACGCGTGCGCCCGCGCCAGTTCGACGAGTTTGGCGAGATCGCACGCGACGACGAGAAGGCGCGGCTCGACGTTTTTGCTTCCGAGTTGCAGAACGATCCGCGCGCCAACGGCTACATTCTCGTCTGGGGCGGCAAGGTGGGCGCAGCCTCTAAGCGCGGCATGGAGGACAAGGCTTATCTCGTCAACCTGCGCGGCCTCGAAGCGAGCCGCATCGTGACCATGACGGGCAGAAGCGGCGGCCCCTTAAGGGTGCAGTTCTGGCTCGTTCCCGCCGGTGCGGAACCGCCGACGCTGCCGTTTTAGGCTGCCCGGCCGGCTGAAGAGATAACGCGGCGGCCCGACGACAAGGCTGCCAATCGAACACGCTAAAGGCGGCGCGAGCCTCAAACTCGCGCCGCCTTCATGTTTGTTAGTTGAAGCCTTACGAACGCGGATTCTCTACGTCTGCGCGTTGGCGGGCGGCGCGGCGGCGTGCCTCCTCGAACAATGCCTCGTCGTCAATCGCGCTCAACTCGCCGTGCCCGCCGCTTGCCTCGCCCCGCACTGCGTCGCCGCGACTCAACTGCGGCCGACGCTGCGCCTCCGCTTCGGCTTCCGCCTCGTCTATCCCCTCCCGGAACGCGCGCTTGCTCTGCCCCAGCGATTTCGCCAACTGCGGCAGGCGGCTTGCGCCAAACAACAGGAAGACGATCAATAGGATGACGAGCAACTCCGGCGTGCCTAAGCCGCCGATGGCTAATATCGTTTCATGCATTAGCAACCTTCTTTCGCCGCGCCCGCAAAGTGTTGCGTGCCGGCCTTAATCTTCAGCTTCGCCGTCGGATTCAAAGAATAGATACTTGCGCCATGTTTCATCCGCGCGCCCCAGATAACGCATGATCTGGCGGTTGACGTGCAGCGAGAAGCCACGCGGGCGGCGGATCAGGTGCATGCCCGCCTCTTCCGGCGTGCGGCTGCCCTTGCGATGGTTGCAGCGTTTACAGCACGCGACCAGATTATCCCACGTCGATTCGCCGCCGCGCGAACGCGGGTGGACGTGGTCGAGCGTCAACTCCGAGGGCGGCAACTGCTTGCCACAATACTGGCACGACGAATGGTCGCGCAGCAGGATGTTTTTACGCGAGAGCGAGCGGTGCTTGAACGGGATGTGTATGTATTCGGTCAAGCGTATGACCGACGGCGCATGCATCGTCACCTTGGCGGAGCGGAGCATGTGCCCGTTATGCTCCTCCATGCGCGCCACACCTTTGAAGATGAGCACCACCGCGCGCCGCTCATTGCACACGTTGATTGGCTCAAAAGAGGCATTCAGGACTAAGACACGTCCGGTCATCTTGCGACTAAATACTACAGGCACGAGTGGCGAGTGACAAGTGGTCAAGACAGTGACAAGTGCCAAGTGCCGAGTGAAAGACTTCTACCCTGCCGGGCACTCGTCACTTGTCGCTCGCACTGCTTTTAAATCTTTCGGTTGCCGCGACGAGTGCGCTGCGTATGCCGGGTTCGAGCGCGGAGTGGCCGGCGTCGGGGATAACCTGAAAGTCAGCCTCCGGCCAAGCGCGGTGCAAGTCCCACGCGCTCATCAGCGGGCAGACCACGTCGTAGCGTCCCTGCACGATGACGGCGGGGATATGGCGGATCGCGCCGACGTGTTCGATCAGCCAGTTGTCCGTCTCGAAAAAGGCGTTGTTGATGAAGTAGTGACACTCAATGCGCGCGAAGGCGACGGCAAATTCGTCTTCGGCGTAATGCTCGATGAAAGACTGGTCGGGGAAAAGCTTCGACGTGCTGCCCTCCCAGACGCTCCACGCGCGCGCGGCTTCGAGCCGCACGGCCGCATCCTCGCTCGTCAGCCGACGATGATAAGCGCCTACCAGATCGCCGCGCTCGCCGGGCGGAATCGCGGCCAAATATTGCTCCCACACGTCAGGATAGATGGCGCTCGCGCCCTCCTGATAGAACCAACTGATCTCTTTCGGCCGGCACAGAAAGATGCCACGCAACACGAGCGAGCGCACGCGCGCCGGATGCGTCTCGGCGTAAGCGAGCGCCAGCGTGCTGCCCCACGATCCGCCGAACACGTGCCAGCTTTCAATCCCTAGATGCTCGCGCAGCCGTTCGATGTCGGCCACCAGATGCCACGTCGTATTCTCTTCCAGACTTGCGTGTGGTGTGCTGCGCCCCGACCCGCGTTGATCGAAGAGGACGATGCGATAAGCCTCCGGGTCGAAGAAGCGGCGATAATCGGGCGACGTGCCGCCGCCGGGGCCGCCGTGCAGAAAGACGACCGGCTGCCCCTGCGGATTGCCGCTCTGCTCATAGTACAGCGTGTGTACCGGCGAGACCGGCAGCATGCCTTCGTCGTAAGGTTCAAGCGACGGATACAAGTCTCTCATAAGCTCATCATACAGATGTCAGATGGCAGATGCCAGATGCGGGTTTTGCCTAACGACTGCCCTCGTGCTTTATGCCCGCGCGACGGTGAGGACGAACACTTCCGCCGCGCCCGCCTCTTTGAGCGCGTGGGCGCAGGCGGCGACGGTCGCGCCGGTCGTGAACACGTCATCGAGCAGCAGCACGCGTTCACCTGCGACGAGGCGTGGGCGCGCAACGTGGAAGGCGGACGCAACCGTCTCGCGCCGTGCGCGCGCGTCCATGCCGGCGCGGTGCTGCGCGGTGTGCGTGGTGCGGACGAGGCTGCGCGTATCAAGCGGCAGACGCGTGCGCCGGGCCAGCGCATGCGCGAGCACCGCCGCCTGATTGAAGCCGCGCTCGCGTTCGCGCTCAGGATGGAGCGGCACAGGGACGATGCGCGTTGTGGCCGCGAGCGGGGCGCGTTGTTGCGTGGCAACCAACAGTTGCGCGAGTCGCGCGCCGACGTGCGGCGCACGCTTTAGCGTCAGCACCGCCGCCCGCAACGCGCCCTCGTAAGCGCCGATTGCGCGCGCCGCCGTGTAAGCTTCGCCCACGCAACGCCGGCAGCACACCGTCTCGCGTTGCACGGCCGGCACGTCAACCGCCGCCCGCGCGCCGCACTTCCAGCAACAGGTCTCCGCGCCTGTGTAGATGCGCGTTGCGCGCCAACACGCCGCGCACGCGGGCGCGTCCGCGCTCTGTTCGACGTGCGCCGCGCCGCACGCCGCGCAGGCCAGCGGATAGACGAGCGCGAGCGTCGCGTCGTAGAGCGTCTCGAACGGGGGCGGAAGTTTCATCGAAATTAAGCCAGACAAGGCTCGCCGCCAGCATACACGAAAAGAGCCTCCGGTCTCGAACCATTCGAGACCGGAGGCTCTCTATATCACTTGCGCCGGCAGAAGTTTGATTGCCTGAAGTTAAGTTCTATTCTTCGTCTTCATTGAGCAGACCGCGCTCCTGCAAGTCCTGACACTTGAGACAGTAGCGCGCCCAAGGGACGGCTTCCAGCCGTTTCTCCAAGACCGGCTCACCACAATTGATGCACTCGCCATACTCGCCCGCTTCGATGCGACGCAACGACTCGTCGATCAACTCAAGCAGCCGCCGGTCGTTCGCCGACATGGAGATCAGCAACTCTTTGGTGTAAGCGTTCGCGGCCATGTCGGCCGGGTCTTGCGTCGCTTCGAGGTCGCGCTCGCGGCTCGACATCTCGGCTTCTGTGACTTGCCGAAACAAGCCCTCGCGCCGGCCGAGTAAGCGGTCGCGATAGGTCTTCTGTTTTCTTTTATCCATCTTCTCTCCTGCTCTGATAACCCTACTTGTTCTAAACCCGACCAACGCGCCGGCCATGGTGGCGGGAGATGTATGCGTCGGTTCACTTCTGGTACGGCAACCCGCGCGTGATCGTGTAGGCCCGATAAAGCTGTTCAACCAGCAGGACGCGCGCCAACTCGTGCGTCAGCGTCAGCCGCGAGAGTGACCAACGCACGTCCGCCCGCGTCTGCACCTCGTCTGCGACGCCCAAGTGCCCGCCGACGACGAATGCCACCTCTTTTAAGCCGCGCGTCTGCCAGCCTTCAAGCTCCGCGGCCAACTCCGGCGAACTCCATTGCCGCCCCGCCACGTCGAGCAGCACAGTCAAAGCATCTGGTCGCAGCGCATCGGCGATCCGCCGCCCCTCTTCCGCCAGCACCGTCCGCTCGGCGCGGCTTGCGCTCTCGCGCAGTTCCACAACTTCACAGCGAACGAAGCGCGCGAGCCGCGCCGTGTAATCAGTTACGAGTGCGCGTACATGCTCGTTCCGCGTCTTGCCGATCCAGATGAGCCGCAGCCTCAATCGCTCACCCTTTCAGCCCGTAGCGCGCGATCTTCTCGTACAGATTCTTGCGGCTGATGCCTAACGTGCGAGCCGCCGCCGACTTGTTGCCGCGCGCGGCCGTCAGCGTCTCACCAATGTACTCTGCTTCCAACTCCGCGAGCGTCGGCGGGCGCGTGCGCCGTTCGGCGAGCACGGCGGCAGCGCGCAGAGACGACGGTAAATCCGCCGCCGCGACTACCTCGCTCTCGCCCACGATCACGGCCCGTTCTAAGACGTGCGCGAGTTCCCGAACGTTGCCGGGCCATTCGTAGCCGGCGAGCAGACGGAGCGCGTCCGCGTCGAGCCGGCGCGCGCGTCGCCCGTGCTTGGTAGCATAGGTTTTCAAAAAATGGCGGGCCAGCACGCCTACGTCTTCCGGTCGCGCCCTGAGCGGCGGCACGTTTATCTGTACAACGTTCAACCGGTAGAACAGGTCAGGGCGAAAGGCTTTACGCCGCACCGCCTCTTCGAGATTGACGTTGGTGAGCGCCAAGAGCCGCGCATCCACGCGCACGGTGCGCCGCCCGCCCAGCCGCTCGAATTCGCGGCGCTCGATGACGCGCAGGAGTTTCGCCTGCGCTTCGGTCGAAAGATGCGCGATCTCGTCGAGCACGAGCGTGCCGTGCTGCGCGGCTTCCAACCGCCCCGGCTTCGCCTGCGTCGCGCCCGTGAACGCCCCGCGCTCGTAGCCAAAGAGTTCCGCTTCCAGCAGTTCGCTCGGCAGCGCCGCGCAATCGATCTTGACGTAGGCGTGCGCCGCACGCGGCGACTGTTGATGGATGTAGCGCGCCAGCGCGTCTTTGCCCGCGCCCGACTCGCCGGTGATGAGCACGTTCGCGTTCGTCGTGGCGACGCGACCCGCGAGCCGCAACGCCTCGCGCATCGCCGCCGATTGCGCGACCAGTTCGTTCACATCACGCTTCCCGGTTCAAAGAGCTATCCGTTTCGCCGCGCAACTCCAGCGGCAACTCGACGCGCGCCGCGTCGCGCCACAGGCGTTCGAGATCGTAGAAGCGCCGCGCCTTGTCGTCGAAGACGTGGACGATGAAATCGCCGTAATCGAGAAGCACCCACTCGGCCGTCTTGTAGCCTTCGATGCGCGCGGCGCGCGTGCCCGCTTTCTTCAGCCGCTCGGCCACCTCGTCGGCGATGGCCTGCACCTGCCGCTGATTCGTGCCGCTCGTGATTAAAAAAAAGTCGGTGAAGCCGGCGATGGTGCGCAGGTCGAGCAACACGGGCGCGAGCGCCTTCTTGTCGCTCGCCGCGTGGAGCGCCGTGATAACTTCGGGCGTGAGCGGCTGCGCTGCGCCCGTAGCGTCGGCGGGCGCGGATTCTTCGGCGGGCGACAACTGCTCGGCCTGCGCGCGCGCTTTAGTCGCCGTGCGCCGGTCGCCCTTCGGCATCGTCTCGTTCACTGTCATGCGTCTCTCTATAAACCCCGTACTTCCTGATGTACTCGGCCACTGCCGCCGGCACTAATGGCTGTGCCTCATCCGCCGCCCTGCGGGCAGACTGCCTGATCGCAGTCGCCGACACATCCACGAATACGGCATCCGTAAAATAGATGCGCGGCTCAATCGCAGCCTTGAGCGCCGCGAGCACTTCCGCCTTCGTCCGGCCACGTAAGTCCACGACGCGCCGACGCACTTCCTCGGTCACGTGCGCCGTCTCAAGCGTGTAACCCGGTCGCGCCATCACGACGTGATCGGTCAGCCCCAGCAGCCGCTCCCACTCGCGCCACGTCGCAATATCCGCCCATGAGTCCGCGCCCATCACAAAGAATAACCGCGCACCAGGGCCGAACTCAGTACGCAAACGCGCCAGCGTCTCAACCGTGTACGGCCGCTCCGGCGCGTCCAACTCGACGGTCGAAACTCGCATGTGCGGCTCAGCCATCGTCGCCAGCGCGAGCATCGCGTAGCGGTGGAAGGGCGCGGCGGGACGGCGCGCGCCCGTGCGTTTGTGCGGCGCGATATATGCCGGAATGAAAAGAACTTCGTCGAACGCGAACAGTTCCAGCAGCGCCCGCGCGACCGCCACGTGCCCGGCGTGTACCGGGTCGAACGTCCCGCCATAGAGACCTACGCGCCGCTGCTGCATGAGAAGCGAAACATCCGGCTCGACGCGGCGACCAATGGAAGTAACACGATGCGTTAAGCTTCCGTCGCGTGCCGCCGCCCGAAAGTTCGGCGCAGCATGCGCCACACGCGCCTGCTACGTCAAGCGTTGCGGCTCAGGCCCGACTTCTATCTCGCCGCCGCTGCTACGCCGCGCCGTGTCGCCCGCCGCCAAATCCGCGAGCGCACGCGCCGTTGCCTGTACAAGTTCGCGCACGCCTTTATTCGTCACCGCCGAGATCGCATGAAACTCGCGCCCGTCGCGCGCAGCCCGTTCGCGCAGACGCGCCAGCCGCTCCGGCTCGTCGAGCGCGTCCAGTTTCGTCCCGACGACGATCTGCGGCTGTTCGGCGAGCCGCGCATCGTAGGCGCGCAGTTCGCGGTTGATCTTCTCGTAATCCTCGACGGGGTCGCGCCCCGCGAGCGACGAGAGATCAACCAGATGCAGCAGCAATTTCGTCCGTTCGACGTGGCGCAGGAAGCGATCACCCAGCCCCGCGCCTTCGTGCGCGCCTTCGATGAGGCCGGGGATGTCCGCGACGACGAAGGTGTGATAATCGCCCAGATCAACCACGCCGAGATGCGGCTCAAGCGTCGTGAACGGGTAGTCAGCGATCTTCGGCTTCGCGGCCGAGATGGTCGAGATCAGCGTTGACTTACCCGCGTTCGGGAAGCCGACCAGCCCCACGTCCGCGATCAGTTTCAACTCAAGCTGCAACTCGCGCTCCTCGCCCGCGCTGCCCTCTTGATGATAACGGGGCGCGCGATTGGTCGAGGTCGCAAAATGCGCGTTGCCGAAGCCGCCGCGTCCGCCCTTCGCGGCGAGCCAGCGTTGCCCGTCTTCCGTGAGATCGGCCAACTGATCGCCGGTCTCCACATCCAAGACTTGTGTGCCGACGGGCACGCGCACCTCTATGTCCACGCCCTCGCGCCCAGACCTGTTCGACCCTTCGCCGTGCCGCCCGCGCTCGGCCGTGTGTTCCGGGTTGTAGCGCAGGTGAAGCAGCGTGTTGAGCGACGTGTCCGCGACGAGCCACACGTCGCCGCCGCGCCCGCCCTCGCCGCCCGACGGCCCGCCGCGCGGCACAAACTTCTCGCGCCGAAAGGCCGTCACGCCGTTGCCGCCATGCCCGCCCCGTACCCTGATTTTGACGCGATCAAGAAACACTTAAAATTGTCCGTCGTGCTCCGCTCGGATAAATCAAAGCGACGCCCGGCGCATGCTCAAACGAGGTGGCGCGGGCGTCGCGGTCAAACTTCGGGCGGGCGGCAGGAGAGGCCCTTCGTTCATGCAGCAACTGCTGGCGCTGCCTCCTGCGTCGCCGGATAGACGCTGATGTACTTGCCCCCCCGGCCCTTGTCTTCAAACTTCACGACACCGTCAATCAGCGCGAACAACGTATCGTCCTTGCCGCGCCCGACGTTCTTGCCCGGCTTCCATTTCGTGCCGCGCTGCCGCGCCAGAATATTCCCGCCCAGCACGTGCTCGCCGCCGAACTTCTTCAAACCCAACCGCTGCGAATGTGAATCGCGCCCGTTGCGCGAAGAACCAACGCCTTTTTTATGTGCCATCGCTGATAACTCCGTAAAGAGGTCAGAGGTCAGTGAGGAAATTTTTTACTAACCTCTAACCTCTGATCTCTGTTTTCCTATCCGATTGAGTCAATCTTCACCGTCGTATAGTCCTGCCGGTGGCCCTGTTTGCGCTTGTACTGTTTGCGGCGCTTCTTTTTGAAGACGATAATCTTGTCGCCGCGGCCGTGATCGACGACCGTGCCCGCGACGCGCGCGCCCGACAGCGCATCCGCACCGGCGCGCGTGCCGCCGTCGCCGCCGCCGAGCGTCAGCACTTCAAACTCCACGCTCTCGCCGGCGTCTCTGTCGAGCGCAGGGATGCGCACCGTCGCGCCCTCTTCGACGCGAAACTGCTTGCCGCCCGTGCGTATGATTGCGTAAGCCATGATCCCTCTCCTCAGACGCGAAAATCCCCTGCGGGAAAGTCGTAAATTATAAGGGCGCATTGCCGGAGCGTCAAACGCGGGCGGCATGCACATGCACATGCGCCGCTTCAGCCGACGGCGACCGCCTCTTGCCCGGCATTCGCCGCGCCCGCCCGACGTTTGGGCGTGTAGAACCGCTCCATAAACTTGGTCGTGTACTGGCCGGATTGAAAATCCGGGTCTTCCATGATCTTGACGTGCAGCGGCACAGTCGTCTTGATGCCTTCGACGACCATCGCCTCCAGCGCGCGGCGCATGCGCGCTATCGCCAACTCGCGCGTGCGCGCGTGTACGATCAGTTTGGCGATCATCGAATCGTAATAGGGCGGCACGAAGTAGCCGGGATAGACGGCCGTCTCCACGCGCACGCCGGGGCCGCCCGGCAGATTGTAGGCGGTGATGAGACCGGGCGACGGCACGCCGGTCATCGGGTCTTCGGCGTTGATGCGACACTCGATGGCGTGCCCGACGAAGATCACGTCCTTCTGTTCGTAGGCCAACTCCTCGCCCTCGGCGACGCGAATCTGGTTGCGCACGATGTCGGCGAGCGTGACCATCTCCGTGACCGGGTGCTCGACCTGTATGCGCGTGTTCATCTCCATGAAATAGAAACGCCCATCCTCGTCGAGCAGAAATTCAATCGTGCCGGCGTTCGTGTAGCCGACGCGCTTGCAGGCTTCGACCGCGACCGTGCCCATGCGTTCACGCAACTCCGGCGTCAGCGCGGGCGACAATGCCTCTTCCAGCAGCTTCTGATGCCGACGTTGAATCGAACAGTCGCGCTCGCCGAGATGCACGCAATGGCCGAACTCGTCGGCCATGACCTGTATCTCGACGTGGCGCGGGCGCTCGACGTAGCGTTCGAGGTAGATGTCGCCGTTCTTAAAGGCCGCCAGTGCTTCGTTCGCGGCGGTTTCAAGCGCCGGCCCGAGTTCCGCCTCCGTCCGCACGATCCGCATGCCGCGCCCGCCGCCGCCCGCCGCCGCCTTGATGATAACGGGGAAGCCAATCTCGCGTGCGAGCCGCAGAGCCTCTTCTTCAGATTCCAGCGGCTCGGCGCTGCCCGGCAGGATGGGCACGCCCGCCTCTTTCATCGTGCGCCGGGCCTCGACCTTATCGCCCATCAGTTTGACGACGGACGAGCGCGGGCCGATGAACTTGATGTTGCACGCCTCGCAGATTTCCGCGAACTTGGGCGACTCCGCAAGGAAGCCATAGCCGGGATGAATCGCATCCACGTTGGCGATCTCGGCGGCGCTGATGACAGCCGGAATGTTCAGATAGCTCTGCGCCGAGGGCGGTGGCCCGATGCAGATAGACTCGTCGGCAAAGCGCACGTGGAGCGAGTCACGGTCGGCTTGGCTGTAGACGGCGACGGTGCGAATGCCCATCTCCTTACAGGCCCAGATGATGCGACACGCGATCTCGCCGCGATTAGCGATCAAAATTTTCCTGAACTTGCGCGGCGTGATTGGCATAAAGACAGTGCTACAGGTCGGCGGCAAACGTGTGGCGCGCGCCAGAGCGTGGCTCGTGGGCGCACGCAAGCTGCGCTTACGCCGGCTTGATGGCGAATAGCGGCTCGCCGAACTGTACAGGCGCGGCGTTCTGCGGGTAAATCTCCGCGACGACGCCGTCCCAATCGGATTCAATCTCGTTCATCAGCTTCATCGCCTCGATGATGCAGACGACCTGCCCGCGTGTGACGCGGCTGCCGACTTCGACAAACGGCAGCGCATCCGGCGAGGGCGAACGATAAAACGTGCCGACAATCGGCGACGTGAGCATGTCCACCTGCTCCGTCGTGGCGGCCGGCGTGGCCGCTTCGGCGGCGGGCGCGCTCGTTTCTGCTGTGGTGGTCGTGCCCGCCGTCGTGGCCTGAGTTGTGGCGGTCTGCGCCGGCGGCAAACTCGTGGTCGCGCCTGACGTGTCGGCCGACGCCGCTACGGGCTGCGCGACCGGGGCGGGCGCGTGCCGGCTGAGGCGCAGACGGAAGCCTTCGCGCTCGATCTCAAACTCGTTGAAGCCCTGCGCGTTGAGCAACTCGGACAACTCGCGCAATTCTTCGAGGTTCAATTCACGTTCCGGTTGCCCGGCTGCTGTGCGCGCGGTGTCGCGTTGTTCGCCGCGTTCGCGTTGCTCTCGGCCGCCGCCACTTTCCCCGCCGCCCGTGCGATGTTGTCGGCGGCGCTGGTGTCGCCGCCCCCCCGGGCCCGCGCTCTGCGCACCCGTCGGCGCGCTGTGCCCGGTCGCGCTCTGCTCTGCTGCGCTGCTGCCGCCACGCGGCTCGGTGGGCTGCGCTTCCGGCGCACGCGTCGGCGCGCTCGCCGCCCCTTCTGGTCTGTCGTGACTGCTCATCTTTTCTCGCGCCTCCGCACGGATAAGTTTATAGACTCGCATCGAGACACCAGCACAAAGGCAAGACCCCCAGCCCGCTTCTTGCCGGTCGTCGCGGCGGGGCTTGGGGGCCACAGACGTGAATCAGAACCGGCGCACGCACCCGTTGACGACGGCGCGTCGGCCCGACCTGCATGCTAACTACTCGGACTCTTGCTCGGCGGCGGTGGATTCGGTTTTCTTCGAGCGCCGCCCGCCGCTGCCGGCCTTGTCGGCATCCTTCGGCACAGACGTGCGCCCGCGCCCGCGCGCTTCTGTGGTCTCTTCCTTCTCAAAGGTGCGGTCGGCCTTGTGCCCGCCGCGCCGCCCGCCTTCCGCCTCGCCCGACTTGGAAGCACGCGCGCTCTTTTTCTTGCCCGCGCCCGCAGACTTCGCGCGCTTCGACGCCTGCTGCGCCGCCTCGCGCTCGCGCGGATTATCCACCAACTCGATGATCGCCAACTCGGCGTTATCGCCGTCGCGCCGGCCCAACTTGATGATGCGCGTGTAGCCGCCCGGTCGATCCTTGTACCGCTCGCCCAACTCGTCAAACAGGCGCTTGACCGCCGCTACGCCTGCCGTGCGCGGGGCACGCTCGCCGCCGCGCCGGCCGGCGGCTTGCGCCTGCCCGTGATTGCCCGCGTGAAAGAAGGCTGCGGCCTGCCGACGCAGGTGGACGGTCTGCGCGCCCGCCTCGTCGCCCGTCAAATTCTGCGCGCGGCGCGAGAGCGTGATGACGCGCTCGATAAAGGGGCGCAGCTCCTTCGCCTTCGGCAAGGTCGTAACGATCTGCTCGTTGTGCGCGTTAATCAGCGAGGTCGCCAGGTTTCGCAGCAGCGAAAGCCTGTGCTCCGTCGTGCGGCCAAGTTTGCGATGTGCTCTAAGATGTCGCATGACAATGTCCTAAAAGATGATTGCTGAGCGCGGAATGATCGATTAAAAACGGCTTTCATCATTCGCCGCTCATCTGTTTCGGCCTACTCTTCGTCGTCGCCCTCGTAATCTAAGCCTTCCGAGTCGCCGCCGCCCGTGCCCGGAATCGGGTTGCCCTGTTCGTCGAACTCCATGCCAAAATCCAGCCCCATGCCGTGCAGCAGGTCTTTGATCTCGTTCAAGGACTTCTTGCCGAAGTTCTTCGTCGCCAGCATCTCGCGCTCGCTGCGCTGGACGAGGTCGCGGATGGTGCGAATGTTGGCGTTCTTCAGGCAGTTGTACGAGCGCACGGACAACTCAAGTTCGTCCACCGAGCGATCCAGCAGGTCGTTGCGCGGCAGCGGCGGTCGCTCGATGCCCGTGTAGGCGACCTCGTCCGTGTCCTCCTCGAAGTTGATGAAGATCGTCATGTGATCTTTGATCAACTTCGCCGCGAGACCGATAGCGTCGTCCGGTTTGACCGAACCATCCGTCCAGACTTCGATGGTCAACTTATCAAACTCTGTGTTCTGCCCAAGCCGCGCGGCTTCGACCGTGTAGTTGACCTTTTTGACGGGCGTATGCACCGAGTCAATCGGGATGTAGCCCAAGCTTAGGTCTTCGTCGAAGTTACGGTCGGCGGGCACGTAGCCGCGCCCGCGTTTTAAGCGCATCTCGATGTTGAGCGAGCCGCCTTCGCTGACGGTGGCGAGATAGACGTTCGGATCGAGAATCTCCACGTCGGCATCGTGTTCGATGTCGCCGGAGAGGACTTCGCCCGCGCCGCCCTTCGTGATCGTCAGCGTCTTCGCTTCGTTGCCGTGCAGTTTGATGGGAATCTGCTTGAGGTTGAGGATCACGTCGGTCGCGTCCTCGACGACGCCGCGAATCGAAGAGAACTCATGCTCGACGCCTTCGATCTTAACGGCCGTGATGGCTGCGCCTTCAATCGAAGAGAGCAGCGCGCGGCGCAAAGAGTTGCCGATAGTCGTGCCGAAGCCGCGCTCGAACGGCTGCGCCGAGAAACGGCCGTAACGTTCAGTCAGCGTCTCGTTCTCGACGGCCAAACGGCGCGGCATCTGGAAGCCAGTCCAGAGTGTGCTTTGTTCCATGCTCATATAGTTCTAACCTGTGCGTGTCTGGCGATCCCGATAAAAACACGTGTGCGCCGGGCCGCGCGCGACCGCCAACGTAGCGTTGACGCAGGCGAGTCGCGCGCCGCAGGCGCTCAGAAACATTACTTGCTGTAAAGCTCGACGATCAGTTGCTCGTTGATTGAGCGGTCAATATCATCGCGCACCGGCAGGCTGGCGACGCGTGCGCTCATATCCGCGCCGTCGGCCGGGACGATCCAAGAGGGGCGACCACGCCCGGCCGCCGTCTGCCACGCGCCCTCGATGTGCGCGTTCTTGCGGCTCGTCTCTTTGATCGTTACGACATCGCCGGCCTTGACCGAGAACGATGGAATATCAACCTTGCGCCCGTTGACCTGTATGTGCCCGTGATTGACGAGTTGACGGGCCTGCCGCCGCGAGGTGGCGAAACCGGCGCGATAGACGGCGTTATCAAGGCGACGCTCAAGCAGCGAGAGCAGGTTCTCGCCCGTGATGCCCCGCATGCGCGCGGCGCGCTCGAAGTAGTTGCGAAACTGCCCTTCGAGCACGAAGTAGATGCGTTTGACCTTCTGCTTCTCGCGCAACTGCTGCCCGTAGCCGACGAGCGCCTTGCCGCGCCGAGGGCTGTTGCCATGCTGACCGGGCGGCTGAGTGCCGCGCTTTTCAATCGGGCAGGACGGCTTATAACAGCGGTCGCCCTTCAAAAATAACTTTCCACCTTCGCGGCGGCACAGACGGCACACCGCTGCACGATACCTAGCCATTTAGCTTTGTCGCCTCCTGTCTGAAACTTCAGACGGAAAAGTTTACAGGTCGCGCCATGTGAGACGCTGACCCTTCATCCTTTAAGTTTTAACTACAGTGACAGGTGACAAGCGACAAGTGACAAGTTGAATACTTGTCCCTGCTTATCACTCGGCACTCGGCACTACTCTTATACTCTGCGCCGCTTCGGCGGGCGGCAGCCGTTGTGCGGGATCGGCGTCGTATCGCGGATGGCGATGACGCGGATGCCGGCGTTGTTGATGGCGCGGATCGCGGATTCACGCCCGCCGCCCGGCCCCTTCACGCGCACTTCACACTGCTGCATGCCGGCCTCTTTGGCCTTGTTGGCTGCCTCGTAAGCCGCCTGCTGCGCAGCGAAGGGCGTACCTTTGCGCGAGCCGCGAAAGCCGCGTGCGCCCGCCGACGACTGGGCGATCAGGTTGCCTTCAAGGTCGGTGATCGTGATCATCGTGTTATTAAACGATGCCGCGATGAACACGATCCCGTTCGGGATATTCTTCTTCTCTTTCTTGCGAAAGACCTTCTTTTTGCCGCCTGCTGTTGCTTTAGCCATGAAACCTCAGAGGTCAGAGGTCAGAGGTCAGAGCTTAGTGAAATCAGTTCTAACTGACCGCTAACCTCTAAGCGCTAACCGCTGTTACTTATTTCTTGCCCGGTGCTTTCTTCTTGGCGATGGTGGCGCGGCGCGGGCCCTTGCGGGTGCGCGCGTTGGTGTGCGTGCGCTGCCCGCGCACGGGTAAGCCCCGGCGGTGGCGCAGCCCCCGGTAGCAGCCGATGTCCATCAAACGCTTGATGTCCATCTGCGTGCGCTTGCGCAGATCGCCTTCCACGTCGCCCTGCCCCTCGATGACCGAGCGGATGCGGCCGAGCTGATCCTCGTCCAGATCGCGCACGCGCGTGTCCGGGTGGACGCCCGCCTCTTTGAGGATCGTATTCGAGCGCGAACGCCCGATGCCGAAAATGTACGTCAGACCGATCTCGACGCGCTTATTAACCGGGAGATCGACGCCAACCACACGAGCCATGCTCTAACTCCTAATAATTTTGAGATCGCTTTTAGCCTTGCCGTTGTTTGTGCTTCGGATTTGTGCAGATCACGCGCACCACGCCTTTGCGATGGATGATCTTGCAGTTGTCGCACATCTTCTTAACTGAAGCCCGTACCTTCATGCCTAGCCTACCTTCCGCCGGAGTTCATCAACGCGCAGCGCGCATCACTTGTAACGATAGGTGATCCGGCCACGATTCAGGTCGTAGGGCGATAACTCGACGAGCACGCGGTCGCCGGGGAGGATACGGATGAAATTCTTCCGCATCTTGCCGGACACGTGGGCAAGCACCTGATGACGGCTTTCCTCCAATTCAACGCGAAACATCGCGTTCGGCAGCGTCTCCACCACCTGCGCCATCACCTCTATCGCCTCTTCCTTAGCCATAACCGCTATAGACTTAAAACTGCCTATGTCGGCAAACTTCGGATACTAACACAGCCGCACCCTGCGTGCCAAGTGACGGCCACAGTTCAGGTTATAGATGCGCGGCGACCTCTGCCGGTTGCGGCTCGGCCGCCTGCTCGACGCGCGTGAAAACCTCTGGCCCGTCCTCCGTAATGGCAATGGTGTGCTCGACGTGCGCCGAGGGTTGCCCGTCCAGCGTCACGACCGTCCACCCGTCTTTGAGCGTCTTCGTCTGGTGTGTGCCGATGTTGACCATCGGCTCGATGGCGAAGACGTAGCCGGCCCTGATCTTTGTGCCTTTGCCGGGCGTGCCGTAGTTCGGAATCTGCGGGTCTTCGTGCATGCGCCGCCCGATGCCGTGCCCGACGTATTCGCGCACGACCGAATAACCGTGCGCCTCGGCGTGCGCCTGCACGGCCCAACCAATATCGCCCAGATGCCGGCCGGGCCAGCACTCTTTGATCGCACGCTCCAGACACTCCTCGGTCACGCTGATGAGGCGCAGCCAATCGGGGCGCACCCAACCGACGGGCACGGTCGTCGCCGTATCGCCCACGAACCCATTGAGCGTCGCGCCCACGTCAATCGAGATGATGTCGCCCTCCTGCAATTCGTAGCGCGAAGGGAAACCGTGGACGACCTGCTCATTGACCGACGCGCAGATCGAATAAGGGAAACCGTGATAGCCTTTGAACGTCGGCAGCGCGCCCGCGTCGCGGATCATCTGCTCGGCCGCCGCGTCGAGTTCGAGCGTGGTTATGCCGGGCCGCACCATGCGGCGCAGTGCTTCGCGCACCTGCCCCGCGAGCCGCCCGGCCCCGCGCATCTTCTCCAACTCTTTCCGCGACTTGCCGATAATCATAAAACAGTGCCGGGTGACAGGTGATAGGTGACGAGCAGCAGACGAGTTTTTAACTCGTCACTTGTCGCTCCATGACTGCCTGTTCAATGTCCGCGTAGATCGTTTCCGGCGCGCGCGTGCCGTCAATTCGTTGCAGGCGCGCGGTGCGCTCGTAATAATCGAGCAGCGGTTGCGTCTCTTGCTGATAGGTCGCCAAACGCACTCTGATCTTTTCGGCCGTATCGTCGGCGCGCTGCGTGAGTCGCGCTTCCGGGTGCTGGTCGCACACCTCATCTACACGCGGGGGCTTGAAGTAGATGTTGTAAATCTCGTGGCAGACGGGACAGGTGCGCCGTCCCGTCGTGCGCTTCTCCAAAATGTCAAAGGGCACGTCCACCAGCAGCACCTGAATCTCGTGCCCCTGCGCGGCGGCGAGTCGTTCCAGCATCTCGGCCTGCACGGTCGTGCGCGGAAAGCCGTCGAGGATGTAACCGGCGCGGCAATCGTCTTGACTTGTGCGCTCCTCGACGATGCGAATCACGAGGTCGTCCGAGATGAGCTTGCCTGCGGCCTGCACGGCGCGCACTTCGGCGGCGAGCGGCGTCTCGGCCTTCGCCAGTGCGCGGAACATGTCGCCGGTCGAAATCTGCGGCAGACCGCGCCGCTCCTGCAACAGTCGCGCCTGCGTGCCCTTGCCCGCGCCCGGCGCGCCGATCAAAACGACAATCTTCGACATTCCTTAAGAGGTCAGAGGTTAGAGGTTAGAGGTTAGGATGAACAGTTTTAACTGATCTCTAACCTATGACCTCTATTTCTATGTTCTTCGGCCGCGCAGACGGCTGCCGCCGCCGAGGAAGCCCTCATAGTTGCGCATGACGAGTTGCGCCTCGACCTGCGCGACCGTGTCCATTGCTACGCCGACGAGGATCAGGAGTGACGTGCCGCCGAAGTAGAACTGATAGCCCATGCCCGTCGGAATCCACGTTAAGCCCGGCGTGCCGCTAAAGAAGGCATCGAGCGATGGCCCGACGAAGGGCAACCGGCCGACCTTGAACCCGCTCAACATCAACTGCGGCAGGAAGGCGACGAACGCCAGATAGATCGCGCCGACGGTCGTTAGCCGCGTCAGGATCGTGTTCAGGTATTCAGCCGTGTTGCGACCGGGGCGGATGCCGGGGATGAAACCGCCATGCTTGCGGAGGTTGTCCGCCACCTCTTCGACGTTGAAGATGATCGTGATGTAGAAGAACGTAAAGATCACGATCAGGCTCAGGAAGATCAACTCGTAGTAGGGGTCGCCGCCGTGAAACTGCTGGAAGAAGAGGTGCAGCTTGTAGCGCCACGAATCGGGCTGCGACGGCTCGAAGCGGATGAACTGCACGATGGTCTGCGGGAACGCGAGCATGGACGAAGCGAAGATGACGGGGATGACGCCCGCCATGTTGATCTTGAGCGGCATGTTCGTCTGCTGCCCGCCGACCATCTGCCGCCCGACGTGTCGCTTGGCGTAACTGATCGGTACTTTGCGCCGCCCTGATTCCACGAAGACGACGAACGCGATCAAGCCCACTAGCACGGCGATCATCATCAGCACGCCGAGAATCTGGAACGTGTCGCCGCTCTGCAAACGCTGTAGCACCTGCGGCACGCCGCGCGTCGGCAGCCCGATGACGATGCCGGCGAAGATCAGGAGCGAGATGCCGTTGCCGATGCCGCGCTCGGTGATCTGCTCGCCGAGCCACATGACAAAGATCGTGCCGGTGGTGAGCGTCAGGATAGTCGTGATCAAAAAGCCCCAGGTGTTCGGCCCGACGCCCTGCGATTGCAGCCAGCGCGCGACGATTGAGGTCTGGAAGCCCGCCAGCACCACCGTCAAATAACGCGTGTACTGGTTGATCTTCTGCCGCCCGGCTTCGCCCTCTTCCTGCAAGCGTTTCAGTTGCGAGAAGACTGTCGTCATCAGTTGCAGGATGATCGAGGCGGTGATGTAAGGCGTGACGCCGAGCGCGAAGACAGAGATGGTCTGGAAGTTTCCGCCCGAGAACAGGTCGAGCACGCCGAGCAGCGTGTTGCCGACATCGGCCCAGACCTGAATCAGCCGTTCCTTGTTGATGCCCGGCGCGGTGATGTGCGCGCCGAGGCGATAGACGGCCAGCAACCCGAGCGTAAAGAAGATACGCTTGCGCAGGTCTGGCACCTGGAACATGTTGCGGACGGCGGCGAAAAACTTTTCCATAAGCCCTCAACTACAGTGACGAGTGACGAGTGATAAGTGACGAGCAAGGATAATCCTCTGCCACGTCTTTTGTCACCCGGCACTCGCCGCGAAACGCTGCCTTGAACGTGGCACTCGTTTACTCTGCGCTCGGCACTGCTTTGGTGATGAGCGTGGCCGTGCCGCCCGCCTGTTCGATCTTTTCGCGGGCGCTCTTGGTGAAACGGTGCGCCGAGACGCGCAGCGCCTTCGTGATGTCGCCCGTGCCGAGCACAACCACGTCGCGCTTGCCCTTGGCGATAACGCCGCGCTGATGCATCAGGTCGGGCGTGATCTCTTCATCGGCGACGAAACTGCGCTCTAAGGTCTCAAGGCTCACTTCCGTCCACTGCTTCTTGAAGATGTTCGTGAAGCCACGTTTCGGCAGACGGCGCTGCAAGGGCATCTGCCCACCCTCGAAGCCGATCTTGGCCGAATAGCCGGAGCGCGATTTTTGCCCCTTGTTGCCGCGCCCGGCCGTTTTGCCGAGGCCCGAACCGGGCCCGCGCCCGACGCGCTTCTTCTTGTGCGTCGCACCGGCCGGCGCGTGCAAGTTGTTCAAACCGATAGCCATGATTTCACCTACTCAATGATGCGGATCAGGTGCGGCACTTTGGCGACTGCGCCGCGCGCCGCAGGTGTGTCGGGGCGCTCGATGATCTGGTTGAGCTTCGTCAACCCCAAGCTCCGCACGATCTCTTTCTGCGTCTTCGGAAAGGCGATGAAGCTGCGATAATACTGTATGCGAATCTTCCCGCCGCCCGGCTGTTCGCTGTTCTGTTCAGCCATAACAAACCTCGTGCCAGTTTCGAGCTTCAGGTTACGAATTTCGAGTTAAAACCAACCCAACGCGGAACTCGAAACCGGAAACCTCAAGCTTATAATTCTTCGACCTGCTTGCCGCGCAGCCGTGCCACTTCCATCGGGTCTTTCATGTTCAAGAGACCGTCGAAGGTGGCGCGCACGACGTTGTGCGGGTTGGTTGAGCCGAGCACCTTTGTGCGCACGTCGTGGACGCCCGCCGCCTGCATGATGGCCCGCACCGCGCCGCCCGCGATCACGCCCGTGCCCGCGCTGGCCGGTTTCATCAACACGCGCCCCGCGCCATACTCGCCGATGAACTGGTGCGGCAGCGTGTTCTCGATGAGGGGCACGCGGATCAGATTTTTCTTCGCCGCCTCAATGCCCTTCTTGATCGCCAGCGGCACTTCGCGCGCCTTGCCTGAGCCGAAGCCGACGTGCCCCGCGCCGTCGCCGACGATGACGAGCGCCGCAAAACTCAAGTTCTTGCCGCCCTTGACCACTTTCGTTACGCGGTTAATCGAGATAACCTGATCCTGTAGATCAAGTCCTGCCGCCGTAATCCGATGTTTCGGTTGTCGCATTGTTATTCCTGACTGTCTCCGGCGGGCGCTGCTGCTTGCGCCGCTGCCTCTGCCCGATTTAGACCGGCCGCGCGCGCGGCGTCCGCCAGCGCCTTCACGCGCCCGTGATAACGATAGCCGCCGCGATCAAACACGACGCTCTCGACGCCCTTGCTGAGCGCCCGCTCGGCAATCGCGCGCCCGACGCGTTCCGCCGCCGCCACGTTGCCGCCCGTTGTGCCGCGCAAATCCTTCTCGGTCGTCGAAGCCGAGGCAATCGTGCGCCCCGCTTCGTCGTCGATAAGCTGCGCGTAGATGTGGTTCAGGCTGCGGTAGATCGCGAGGCGCGGGCGCGCGCCCGACCCCAACACCTTACGGCGAATCCGCCGGTGTACCGCCTGCCGAATGTCTGCTCTATCCTTCTGTGCCATCTCAAAACCTCAATGACGAGTGGCGCGTGACAGGTGCTAAGCAAGAGGAAGTTTTTCACTCGTCACTCACCACTCATCACTTGTCACTGCTCTATTTGCCCGTCTTGCCCGGCCGCAGTTTGAGCGGCACATCGGCGTAGCGCACACCCTTGCCTTTGTAAGGGTCGGGCTTACGCAGGTTGTGCATCTCGGCGGCTGTCTGGCCAAGCTTCTGCTTATCAATGCCGGAGAGCGTGAGCGTCAACTGATACTGCGGGATTGACGACTTCGTTGGCACGCGCTCGCCTTTGGCGTCTATACCTTCGGGCAGCGGGAACTCGATGGGGTGCGAGTAGCCGAGCGAGAAGACGATGCGCTTCGCCTGCACGTCCGCCTTGTAGCCGACGCCGACGATGTCCATCTGTTTCGAGAAGCCTTCGGTCACGCCCACAATCGCATTGTTCGCCAGCGCGCGCGCAAGCCCGTGCGCCGCCGCCAACTCGTCCGACGTGCGCTCGGCCTGCAACTGGTCGCCTTCAAGCTTAAACGAGATGCCTTCCGGGATCGGCGTCTTGAGCGTGCCCTTCGGCCCCTTCACCTCAAGTTCGTGCGCGCCGACCGTCACGCTGACGCCCTTCGGCACGGTGATGACTTTCTTACCAATACGAGACATGATCAACCTCAGTGATGAGTAGCGGGTGACAGGGGGCGGGCAAGGACAGTTGTTAACTTATCACCCGGCACTTGTCACCTGTCACTACTAATAAATTTCTGCCAGCACTTCGCCGCCGACGTTTTCGCGGCGGGCGCGTTTGCCGCTCATCAGCCCGCGCGAGGTCGAGACGATGTTGACGCCGTAGCCGCCGAGGACTTTCGGAATCCCATCGGAGCCGACGTAGACGCGCCGCCCGGGCCGCGAAACGCGCGCCAGATGCGAGATGGAGGACGTGCCCCGCGTGTCGTAGCGCAGGAAGATGCGCAAGGTGCGGCGCACGCCTTCGCCCTTAACGACGAAATTGTTGATGTAGCCTTCCTCTTTCAGGATGCGGGCGATCTCCAGTTTCAATTTAGACGCCGGGATGTCCACACGCGAGTGCTTCGCGGTGATCGCGTTCCGCATCCGCGTCAGCATGTCGGCAATAGGATCAGTCATTACGCAAAACTCCAGAGATTAGAGGTCAGAGGTCAGAGGTCAAGGCTGGTCATTCGTTGACCGCTGACCGCTCAGCTCTGCCCGCTGCATTATTACCAACTCGATTTGATGACGCCGGGGATTTGCCCTTGCAGCGCCAACTCGCGGAAGCAGATGCGGCACAGTTTGAACTTGCGCAGGTAGCCGCGCGGTCGCCCGCACCGCTGGCAGCGCGTGTAGGCGCGCGACGAGAACTTCGGCTTCCGCTTCGACTTCGCAATTAAAGATATCTTCGCCATAAAACCTCAGAGGTCAGAGGTCAGAGGTCAGAGCTTAGGGCGGACAGTGCTGCCTGACCGCTAACCTCTAACCGCTGCTCTCTACTGTTGTCTGAACGGCATGCCCAAAGCACGCAGGAGCGCGCGGGCTTGCTCGTCGTTGCGCGCGGTGGTGACGATGGAGATGTTCATGCCGCGCGTTTTGTCCACCTTGTTGAAATCAATTTCGGGGAAGATCAGTTGCTCGCGGATGCCGATTGTGTAGTTGCCGCGCCCGTCGAACGAACGGGGCGAAACGCCGCGAAAGTCGCGCACGCGCGGCAGCGCCACCGACACCAGCCGGTCGAGAAACTCGTACATGCGGTCGCCGCGCAGCGTGACCATCGAGCCAATCGGCATGCCCGCGCGCAGTTTGAACGAGGCGATTGATTTCTTCGCCTTCGTCACAACCGGCTTTTGCCCTGCGATTGAGGTCAACTCGGCGGCGGCCGTGTCCACGATCTTCGAGTTGGCGATGGCTTCGCCCAAACCCATATTGATGACGATCTTCTCCAACTTCGGCACGGCCATCGGGTTCTTGATGTCGAACTCTTTGGCCAGCGCCGGCGCGATGTCGCGCTGATAACGCTCTTTCAATCTCGCTGCCATTGTCCTTTAACCTTCCGTCTGGGTCTCGCCGCGCCAAGCGACGTTTCCAGACTCAAAAAAACCTGCTTTAGACGCCGCTACTTCTCTAAAGACTGCCCGCTTTTCGCCGCGACGCGCCGCTTCGCCCCGTCGCCCTCAACGTCATAACGCACGCGCGTCGGGCTACCCGACTGCGGATCGATGAGTTGCACGTTCGAGATGTCTATAAACGCCTCGCGGTCAATGATGCCGCCGCCGCGGGTCGAACCGGGCGTTGCCCGTTGGTGCTTCTTCACGATGGCGACGCCTTCGACTTTAACCTTCCCGCGCCGAGGCTCGACTTCGAGCACGCGCCCGCGTTTGCCGTTGTCGCGCCCGGCAATGACGACCACTTGATCGCCCTTTCTGATCTTCACACGCCTGATCCCCTGCTGTGCCATCTCGTTAAATCACCTCCGGCGCGAGCGAAACGATCTTCATAAAGTTGCGGTCGCGCAGTTCGCGGGCGACGGGGCCGAAGACGCGCGTCCCGATGGGCGTATCGTCCGGCTTAATCAACACACACGCGTTCTGGTCGAACCGGATATAAGTGCCATCCTTGCGTCGCACCTCTTTGCGCGTGCGGACGATCACGGCGTTGTGTACCGTGCCCTTCTTCACCGCTCCGTCCGGCGCAGCCTCTTTAACCGTCACCTTGATGCGGTCGCCCAGAGAAGCCTTCCGCCCGGTCGAACCGCCGATGCCCATAATCATCTCGACGCGGCGCGCGCCCGAATTGTCTGCCACGTCCAGAGACGTTTGCATCTGAATCGCCATAGCTCACTCCTGAATTGAGCCATTGATTCATTTACTCATCGAATCAATGAACAAATGATCTAATGAATCAATTACTTCTCGGCCTTCTGCAATACTTCGACGACGCGCCAGCGTTTGCGCGCGGACAAGGGGCGCGTTTCGACGATCCGCACCTTGTCGCCGATGGTGGCGTCCGTCTCGTTGTGCGCCATGAACTTCGACGTGCGGCGCACGTAGCGACGATACTTCGGATGCTTGATCAGCCGATCAACCCGCACCACCACCGTCTTCTGCATCTTGTCCGACGCCACGACGCCGACCTTCTCCATGCGCTGCCCGCTGCGGCCCGCCTCTGTGCCCGCCGCGTTGCCCGCCTGCGCGTCCACGCCGCTTGCGAGCGCCTGCGTCAGCCCTTCACCGCTCGTGGCCGCTTCAGCGCCCTCGGCCGCATCGGTCGTCGCTGCCTGTTCTTTAGTCTCTTCTGCCATTTCTTAAACCTGCTTCCGCCGCTCCGCCATCAATGCGTGCGCCGCGACAAATAGTGCCTGAAAACTTTAGCGCGTGGCCTGCTGTTGCCGCTGGCGCATCAGCGTATGGATGCGCGCCAGCGAACGCTTCTCGCGCCGCAAGGTCTTGACCGCATCAACCTCGCCCAGTGCGAGTTTGAAGTTCAGACGAAACAGCGATTCTTTCAACCGCGCCGCCTCGTTGCTCAACTCGTCGTCCGACAACTCGTGCAGCTTGTCCAACTCTTCGCGTCTCTTCATTGCTTAGACTGCGCCCCCTTCCTGCTCGGCGCGGGTCACGAACTTGGTCTTGATCGGCAACTTCTGCGCGGCCAGCCGCATGGCCTCGCGCGCCGTCGTCTCGTCCACACCTTCGATTTCGTAGAGCACGCGCCCCGGTTTGACGACCGCCACCCAGTATTCGGGTGCGCCTTTACCTTTACCCATACGCGTCTCGGCCGGCTTCTTCGTGATCGGCTTATCGGGAAACATGCGAATCCAGATTTTGCCGCCGCGCTTGATGTGGCGCGTCATCGCAATACGCGCCGCTTCAATCTGCCGGTCAGTGATCCACGCCGGCTCTAAAGTCTTTAGCCCGTACTCGCCGAAGCTGATGCGGTCGCCGCGCGTGGCAACGCCCGTCATCCGCCCCTTCATCTGCTTACGGTGCTTGACCTTTTTCGGCATCAACATGATGAATGCACCTCTGTCCCTGCGCTCGAATGCAGATTCGAGCGCACAAGTATCAAATCATTTATGCACGGTCGCCGCGCGGCCGGCGGTCGCCGCGATCACCGCGTTCGCGCCCTTCACCGTCGCGGTCGCGGCGCGGGCCGCGCGGCCGGCGCTCGCGCCCGTCGGCGCGCACTTCGTTCATCGGGTCGGTCGTCGTGCCGCGCGCCATCGCCGCTTTCGCGTCGAGAATTTCGCCGCGATAAATCCAGCACTTCACGCCGATCACGCCGAACGTCGTGTGCGCCTCGGCGAAACCATAATCAATATCCGCGCGCAGGGTGTGGAGCGGCAAACGCCCCTGCAAGTACCACTCGCTGCGGGCGATCTCCGCGCCGTTTAAGCGGCCCGAAACTTTGACCTTGATGCCCTGCCCGCCAAAGCGGAGCGTCTCTTCGACCGTCTTGCGCATGGCGCGCCGGAAGGCGATGCGCTTCTCAAGCTGCGCCGAGATCTTCTCGGCCTGCAACTGCGCGTTTAGCTCCGGCTTCTGAATCTCCTGAATCGAAACCAGCACTTCGCGGCCCGTACGCGCGGCGATGTCGGCCTTGAGCTTGTCGATCTCCGCGCCTTTGCGCCCGATGATGATGCCGGGGCGCGAGGTGTAGATGACGATCTTCAGCCGGTTCGCGGCGCGCTCCACGTCAACGTGCGAGACGCCCGCGCCGGCAAAGCGCGCTTTCAACTGCCGCTTGAGCCTCAGGTCTTCGTGCAGGAAATCACCGTACTGTTTCGTCTTGGCGAACCAGTGCGAATGCCAGTCCTTGTTATAACCGAGGCGGAAGCCGTAAGGATGAACTTTCTGACCCACTCTCTTTACTCCGTTCTGACTATTCTTCTGACGTTTCAGTTGCTGGTGGCGCGGCTGGCGGCGGTGCGGCCGTTGCCTGCTTGCTCGCGCGCTTCGTCGTCGTGCGCTTCGCCTCGCCGCCGGTCGCAGGCTTACCCGCTTTCGACGTGGCCGCGCGCGCCTTCGTGCCGCGCCCGTTGGCCTTCGCGGCGCGCTCCTCATTTGAGAGCAGCACGGTCACGTGGCAGAAGTGGCGACGCTCACGATAGGCACGCCCCTGCGGTGCGGGACGGAAACGGCGGCGATTCTTCGTCGGCCCCATGTCCACGAAGCACGCCTTAACCCAGAGGTCGTCCGGGTCAATCGCAACGTTCGCCTTCTCGGCCTTCTCCGTCGCGTTCGCCACCGCCGAGCGGACGCACTTCTCAATGCCATCAGCCGCGCGCTTGTTCGTGAACTGCAACACGGCCAACGCCTCGTTCACGTTCTTGCCGCGAATCATGTCCACTACGAGCCGCGCCTTCTGCGCCGACCCGCGCAAATACTTTGCACTCGCTCTCGCTTCCATAGAAACCTCAGTGCTTAGTGTTCAGTGCTGAGTGTTGGGTGGCCGAGAATTTTTACTCAGCCCGCAGCCCTCGGCACTCAGCACTTTATCTCGCTACCTTGCCGCCCTTTTCCGCCTTCGTGCCGGAGTGCCCCTTGAAGGTGCGCGTGGGCGAGAATTCGCCGAGTTTGTGCCCGACCATGTTCTCCGTCACGTAGACCGGCACGTGCCGCTTGCCGTTATGCACGGCGAAGGTCAGGCCGACGAAGTCCGGCGTGATCATCGAGCGGCGCGACCACGTCTTGATCGCGGGCGGACGATTGCCGCTCGTGCGGATGCGCTCTACTGTTTTAGTGAGGGATTCGTCAACGAACGCCCCCTTCTTAACTGAACGTGCCATCGCAAACTCCGAATCAGGTGCAATAAATGGTTAAGTAGCTCGACGCTCATCCGCCGCCCCTACTTATTTGACGCGCCGGTCGCGCACGATCATCTTCTGCGTGCGTTTGTTATTGCGCGTCTTGTAGCCGCGCGTCGGTTGGCCCCAGGGCGTCACCGGATGCCGCCCGCCCGAAGTCTTACCTTCGCCGCCGCCGTGCGGGTGATCGACCGGGTTCATCGCCACGCCGCGCACTTTCGGGCGCAGACCCTTCCAGCGCGAGCGGCCGGCTTTACCGAAACTCACATTCTCGTGCTCGACGTTGCCGACCTGCCCGATGGTCGCATAGCAGACGACGGGCACGCGCCGCACTTCGCCCGAAGGCATACGCACCTGCGCATAGTCGCCCTCTTTCGCCACGAGTTGCGCGAACGACCCGGCGGAGCGTGCCAACTGACCGCCCTTGCCGGGGCGCAGTTCGATGTTGTGAATCTGCGTGCCCAACGGGATATTGCGAATCGGCAGCGCGTTGCCGGGCAGAATGTCCGCCTCGGGGCCGCTCATCACGGTCTTGCCGACTTCGATCCCGGCGGGCGCGATGATGTAACGCTTCTCGCCGTCCAGATAGGTGACGAGGGCGATGTGCGCCGAGCGGTTCGGGTCGTACTCGATCTGCGTGACGCGGCCGGGCACGCCCGCCTTGTCGCGCTTGAAATCAATGATCCGGTAGAAACGCTTGTGCCCGCCGCCGCGCCGCCGCATCGTGATGTGGCCGTTGTTATTGCGCCCTGAGATGCGGGTCTTCGGCTCAAGCAGAGCCTTCTCCGGCTCAGCGCCCTTCGTCAACTCGTCGCGCGTCAGGTACGTTTGATAACGCCGCGACGGCGAGGTTGGTGTCAGTTTCTTGATGCCCATAACGTTAAGACAGTGACAGGTGACGAGTGACGAGTGACGAGCGTGGACAAGTCTTGTCGCTTGTCCCCCGGCACCTGTCACTGCGGTTAAATCGCTTCGCCGTAGTCGAGCGGCTTCTGCCCGGCTTCCAATGTGACGTAGGCTTTTTTCCACGAAGGCTTGCGCCCTTCGTAGCGCCCGCGCCGCGCCATCTTGCCGAGATAATTGATCGTGCGCACCTGATCGACCTTGACCTGAAAGATCGTTTCGACGGCCGATTTGATCTCAGGCTTGGTCGCGTGTTTGTCCACGCGGAAGGTGAGCAACTGCCGCCCGTCCTGCGTCTCCTCTTTGGCGATCAAAGCCTTCTCGGTGATAACCGGCGACTTGATGATGTCCCACACAGTTCGCATCTCGTTTTACGCCGCCTCCTCTGTGCGCTCGGCTGCGCCCGCGCCGTTCTCTGTCGCCGCCGCCGGCCGGCTCTCGTCCTGCGCCCGCGGGTCGAGCAGCGCCGTCAACTCGTCCACGGCCGCGCGCGACAGCACGAGTTTGTCGTGATAGAGCAGGTCATAGATGTTCAAGCCGCGACTGTTGACGATCTTCGTGCCCTTGACGTTGCGTGAAGACATGATCAGGTTCGCGTTATCGAGCGAATCCACGATCAGCGTCTTGCCTGTGAAGCCGAGCACGCCGAGCGCAGCCACGAAATCTTTCGTCTTCGGCTGATCGAGCGTGAACGCTTCGAGCACGACCAGATTGCCCTCGCGCAGCCGTTCAGAGAGCGCCGACCTGAGTGCGCCGCGCTTCATCTTCTTCGGCATGTTGTGCGACCAGTCGCGCGCCTGCGGCCCATGTACGTTGCCGCCGCCCTTCCAGAGCGGCGAACGAATGGACGCGATGCGCGCGCGCCCCGTGCCCTTCTGCTTCCACAGTTTGCGCCCTGAACCCGACACGTCGCCGCGCGTCTTCGTCCCGACCGTGCCCTGCCGCGCGCCGGCCTGATAAGCCTTCACCGCCGCATGGATCAAAGCCTCATTCAATTCCGCACCGAAGACCGCGTCCGACAACTCAACGTCGCCGACCTCTTCGTTCTTCAGATTGCGCACCTTCACGGTAGGCATAAGCTCAACTCCAGTGCCGTGTGCCGGGTTGCCGAGTGACCAGTGCCGAGATAAAAACTCGTGCCTGCTTGTCACTCGTCACCTGTCACTGCTTTTTCTTCTGTCTATCCGCCTTGCGGACGATGACGACGCTGCCGTTCGCGCCGGGCACAGCCCCACGCACCATCAACAGATTGTTCTCCACATCAACGCGCGCCACGGTCAGCCCCTTGATGGTCACGCGCTCATCGCCCATGTGCCCCGACGAACGCGTGCCTTTGATCACGCGCGACGGATAGGCGGACTGTCCGATGGAACCCGGCGCGCGCACGTTCATCGAACCGTGCGATTCAGGCCCGCGATTGAAGTGATGGCGCTTGACCGTACCGGCGAAGCCCCGCCCCTTGCTGCGCCCGACGACTTCGATCTTGTCGCCATCGGCAAACTGATCGACCAGCACCTGATCGCCCACGTTCAGACCGTTGTCGCCGTCGCTGACGCGAATCTCTTTGAGCACACGCGTGGGCGGCATGCCAGCGCCCGTCTTCTCGAAGTGGCCGCGCATCGGCTTGTTGACGTTCTTCAGTTTAACCGGTCGGTCTTCGACCAACCCCAACTGCACAGCGTCGTAACCGTCCGCGCCTGCGGCCGTCTTCTTCTGCACGACGACGCACGGGCCCGCCTTGATGACCGTCACCGGCGTGACCGTGCCATCCTCGGCGAACAACTGCGTCATGCCCACTTTCCGACCGATGATTCCGTTAACCATCACTTAACCTCAGTGACGAGTGACCGGGTGACCGGGTGGCGAGATGCAGACAAAAACTTGTCCCTCGTCACTTGTCACCTGTCACTGCCTTTTTACTGTCTGCCGAACGCTTTGATCTCCACGTCCACACCGGCGGGCAGATCGAGTTTCATCAGCGCATCTACGGTTTGCGGCGTCGGGTCGAGAATGTCCATCAGCCGCTTGTGCGTGCGGATTTCAAACTGCTCACGCGATTTCTTGTCCACGTGCGGCGAACGCAGTACCGTCCACTTGTTCTTCGACGTAGGCAGCGGAATCGGCCCCGCCACGCGCGCGCCCGTGCGCTTCGCCGTCTCGACGATCTCGGTGGTGGATTGATCCAGCACGCGATGATCGTAGGCTTTGAGTCGGATTCTGATCTTTTCGTTCAGCATAATTAGCTTTCAACTACCAGCCAGCAACCTGAGCGCCAGCCAACGTCTCTGTCCGAACGCTGGCTGGCGACTGATGAACAACTATTCGACGACTTCAGAGATGGTGCCCGCGCCCACCGTTCTGCCACCCTCACGAATCGCAAACCGCAGCCCCTTCTCCATCGCAATCGGCGTGATCAACTCCACTTCCATCGCCACGTTATCGCCCGGCATGACCATCTCCACGCCCTGCGGCAATTGCGCCACGCCCGTCACGTCCGTCGTC
>DASVQA010000084.1:0-2368 GCA_036389375.1 Pyrinomonadaceae bacterium
GAGAATTCCGCGCCCGCCCACTAAACTGTGCGCGGCTCACCCGACGACGGTTCGCACATTTTTCGGGGCACCACCGCCGCCGAAATTTTTCCCAAGCACAAGCGGGTCAAACCATCAGCTTCAACAGAATCGGGCCCCGGCCGCGCTTGTTCAGACTGTCGCCGCCCGTCCGCAAGTCCGGGCACGCGATCCAACCAACTTTGGAGGTACTACCTTGCTTCGCACCCGTAGCTATAAACCGGCGCTGCTGCTGCTCGCGGCTGCGCTCCTCGCGCTTATGGCCGCGCCCGCGCACACCAGAGGGCAAGCACGACCGGGCCGCGACATGCAGAAGGAAGCGGCGCTGTGGGCTGAGTTGCAGACGATTGCGCCCACAGAGGTCGAGCATTTCAAGCAGGCGACCGAGGCGCTTGACCGGAACGACAGCGAGACGGCCGTGCGGCTTTATCGTGCAGTCCGGCAACGCGCGCCGGAGTGGGACGCGGTTAATCGCCGACTCGGTTATGCGCTCGTCCGAGTGGGTCAGAAGGAGGAAGGGCTGGCGTTGTTGCGCCAGGCCGTCGCCGCCAGGAACTCGCCCGATAACCTGTTGGGGCTGGCGCAGACGCTCGCCTATCCGACGGAGCAGACGCAAGGCAGCGGCGTCGAAAAACAGGAAGCGCGGGCGCTCGCCGAAGAGGCGCTGCGGCTGAACAAGGATACGAGCGATCCGAGCTACGCGCTGCTCTTAGGTCAACTCGCGCTCGAACAGGACGCCATCGAAGATTTCCGCACCGCCACCCAATGGCTCGTCGCGCACCAACCGGACTTGATGCCGACGCACTACTTCAGCGCGATTCTGGCGGCGGGCGACGAGGACTGGCTAAAGGCCGAGCGCGAGATCAAGCGCGCGGGCGAGTTGGGTCTCAACGCCGAAATCGTCCAACAGTTTCTCGACTCAGGCGTGCATCGCCGCGCGCTTGCGTGGCGCGGCTTGTACCTTGCGCTCGGCGCAACGATCATCTGGGCCGCGGGCATCCTGCTCATGTTCGTGCTGGGCAAATATCTGTCGAAGCGCACGCTCAGGCAGTTGGAAGCGGCCGACCCGAACGTGCCTGCCGGCCCCGACGTACATCGGCTGCGCGCCATGTACCGCAAGGTGATCAACCTCGCCGGGTTGTACTACTACATCTCGCTCCCCGTCGTCGCGCTGCTCGTGCTGGGGCTGGCGGCCGGCATCATCTACGCGTTCCTGCTGCTCGGTCGGATTCCGATCAAGCTGGTCGTCGTCATCGGGTTGGGCGCGCTGATGACGGTCTACCAGATGATCCGCTCGCTCTTTACGCGCTACAAACCGGAAGACCCCGGTCGCGTGTTGGCGCGCGCCGAAGCGCCGGGTCTGTGGGCGCTCATGGAAGAGGTGGCCGCGCAGGTCGGCACGCGCCCCGTCAACGAGATACGCGTGACGCCGGGCACGGAGGTCGCCGTCTATGAGCGCGGCAGTTTTCGCGCCCGGATGAACGACGAAGCCGAGCGCGTGCTGCTGGTCGGTCTGGGCGTGCTGAACGGCTTCAAGCAGAACGCCTTTCGCGCCGTGCTGGCGCACGAGTACGGCCACTTCGTCGGGCGCGACACGGCGGGCGGCGACATCGCCCTGCGCGTCAAAAACGACATGCTCAATTTCGCGCGCGGCATCGTCGCCAGCCGACAGAACACCTACTGGAATCTCGGCTTCCACTTCCTGCGGCTCTACTTCAAAATCTTCACCATCATCAGTCACGGCGCAAGCCGCTTGCAGGAAGTTCTGGCTGACAGGCTGGCCGTCTATCACTACGGCGCGGCCGCTTTCAAGGACGGGCTGACGCACGTCATCCGGCGCGAGATCGGTTTCGACCACGCCGTCAGGCTGGAACTGGCCAACGCCCAGAGCGACCGGCGCGCCCTCGTCAACCTCTACGAGTTGGCCGAGCCGGCCGGCCCCAATCAGCAGCGCACCATTGAGGAAGAGTTTGCGGCGATGCTCAGCCGCGCGACCGACGAAACCGACACGCACCCCAGCCCGACCGAACGCTTCCGGCTCATCAGCCGCATCAACGCGCGCGAAGTGCCGGCCGCGCCCGGCGAGGTCTGGGAACTCTTCGCCGACCGCGCCGCGCTCACTACCGAGATGAGCAACGCTGTCGCGCAACAGTTGAGAGGATAGCAGGCAGTAGATAGTTGAACCGGCGCGCAGTCGTGCGGCGCACTGCGCGCCCCGCTCGACTGCGCGTCTGGTTGGTTTCTCTTAACTGCCGACCTGTCTCACACGGGATTGAGGATGACGATCTCGGCGCGGGCGCGTGCGTCTTCGAGGAAGGCGTCGGTGTCGGAGGCGATCTTGCTCTCGGTC
>DASVQA010000085.1:0-19956 GCA_036389375.1 Pyrinomonadaceae bacterium
GGCCGCCCCGCCGCCTGTGCCGCGCGCACCTCGGCTGCGGCGAGCAGGCTTATGCCTTTGCGCTCGACCTCGTCGGGCTTGAGCGGCCTATTCATCAACACCGTCGTCAACGCGCAGACTTTAACGGTCGCGTCCCAGCCGTCCACGTCGTAGCCCGGATCGGTTTCGGTCACGCCCAATGCCTGCGCCCGCTGCACGCCTTCGGCAAACGTCGCGCCCGCGCCGATTGCCTCAAGCACCACGTTCGTCGTTGAGTTCAGGACGCCGCGAAAACCTAAGATGCGCGCCGCCGGCAGCGTCTCACGAAAGAGCGAGAAGACGGGCAGGCAGTCTGCGACCGTCGCTTCAAACATGAAGCGGCGACCACGCGCGCGTGCGAGCGCCGCCAGTTCCCTATAAGCGTGTACGACCGGCCCTTTGTTCGCCGTGATGGCGTGCGCGCCCGCCGTCAGCGCCGCGCGTATGTGCTCGATGGCGGGTTGCCCCGTGAACGGCGCAAGTGAAGTAGTCTCAAACAACACGTCGCACGCGCTCGCCCGCAGCCAACCATGCACGTCCGCAGGCGACGCGTCGAACTGCGCGCCGACTTCAACACGCAGGAGCGCCGCCGGGTCAAACCCACCGGGCGCAACGCGCCAGCCCAAGCGCCGCGTCGCCACGCCGGTCACGCGCCACTCGATGCCGTAATCCGCGCGCAACTCGTCGGCCTTTTCGCTGAGCAGCGCGACGAGCGCGCGCCCGACGTGACCGAAGCCGAGCAGGCAGAGGTTATACGTCGTCATTGTCGTTGCAACCCCGCAGGCATTAACGGCGCGTAGCTTAACATGGCGTGTTTGCGCTAGGCTTATGCATTCAGGGCAGACAATAAGTGAGTCACATGATCACGATAGACGGCTCGTTTGGCGAGGGTGGCGGTCAGATCATACGCACGTCGCTGGCGCTCGCGCTGATTACGGGCCAGCCTTTCCGCATCTACAACGTCCGCGCGCGGCGCGAGAAGCCGGGGCTGCAACGCCAACATCTAACGGCCGTCAATGCGGCGGCCGAGGTCGGCGCGGCCGAGGTTGAAGGGGCGCGCGTGGGCGCACGCGAGTTCACGTTCCGGCCCGGCCGCGTCCGGCCCGGCGCGTACACTTTCGACATCGGCACGGCCGGCAGCACCACGCTCGTCCTGCAAACGGTCTTGCCGCCGTTGATGATCGCCGCAGAGCCGAGCCTGCTCGTCCTGCGCGGCGGCACGCACAACGTCCACGCGCCGCCTTACGAGTTCTTAGCCCGCACCTTCCTCCCGCTCATCGCGCGTTGCGGGCCGCGCGTCTCAATCGAGCTTGTGCGTTTCGGCTTCTACCCGCCCGGCGGCGGACAGTTCAACGTCTACATCGAACCGGCCGCCCAACTCACGCGCTTAGACCTGCGCGAGCGCGGCGCGTTCCACACACAAAGCGCCCGCGCACTCGTCGTCAAACTGCCGCCGGCCATTGCCGCGCGCGAGTTGGGCGTCGTGCGTGCACAACTTGGCTGGCCGGAGGAACAGTTGCAGCTTGAGACTTCGACCAACGCGCTCAGCCCCGGCAATGTGCTGACGTTGGAATTTACGAGCGCGCACCTGACCGAGATCATCACCGGCATGGGCGAGCGCGGCGTGCGCGCCGAGACGGTAGCAGAGCGCGCCTGTGCCGAAGCGCGCGCTTACCTCGCGCACGCGGGTCCCGTCGGTGAACATCTTGCCGATCAATTGCTCATCCCGCTCGCGCTGGCCCGGGGCGGTTCATACACGACGGGCCCGCCGTCGCTCCACACGACGACTAACATCGAGATCGTCAAGCGTTTTCTGCCCATCGAGATTGAACTGAAGGAACTGGCCGGCGGGACGTGGCTCGTCGAAGTGCGCGCATAAGCGCCTGCACAGAAGCGGGCAAAGATTTTTGCGCCTCTTCGTCAATCGAGCGGCTTTAGATCAGGCTCGACCCAACTCGTCCGCGCCGTCCACGACAACAGGCGCTCACGACTGTAATACGCAAACGGCAACGCGCGATCGCCGCACGCAGTCATTAATCCATCGGCGAGTTCCGCCAGCGACGCACGGGGCCGCGCGCTCGCCACATAACGACTAAGCACGCGCACGTAAAAGAGCGTGATCGTCTCGTGATAGCCGCCCGCTTCCGTCTGAGCCACACCGCACGCCTGATTGTAACGCTGTATGCCCACCCGAATCAGCGCGGTCGCTTCCGCCTCACCGTATCGCACCAGATACCACAACGCCACCGTAAGGTGCGCCTCATGCGTCCACCGCTCCCGCGCCAGCGTGCAGGCTTCAAACTCGTTCACTAACCGCATCACATGGTCAATTGGATTTGCCATCGCTTAGCGTCTTTTGGACAGAGAGGGCACGGCGACGATCTGCCAGTCGTCTTCATAGATGACGTAGCCGGGCCAGTGGGCTTTGAGCATCCGAATCCAGATGCCGTTGCGCTCCAAGAGCGCGACCATCTGCCAGATTTGGGCCAGATGCATCCGCGCCGAATGCTTGAACCAGCAGACGCCGTGCCGCACGCAACTCGTCCGTCGTGCGCGCGTGAAACTGGTCGGTTCAGGCAGATATTCATCGAACCAACGCAGCAGTTCGCACAGTTGGGCGCACTCACAATCCGCCAGTGAATCCTCGTCGCGCAGGTCTAAAGCAGCAGAGAAGATGCCCGTGCGGACGCGTGTGAGCGGATGGATGTCCATTGTCACGAATCGTAAATACATATTGCACGCTGGACATCTTGCCGGTCTCGCTATGGTCGGGCTGCGCGTCTGTGCGCGGGCACTTGTCCTTGACTTAAATCGGCCGCGCTATTAGCTCGCTGAAGTAACTTGTGTAGTGCGGCGGCGGGCCAGCGGCAAATGCTTAGCGCCGGCCCGCGCGCCGGTAGTTCGATGTGGCCGTGTGGATTCAGGCCACTTCGCTCTCCTCTGCGAGGAAGAGGTAAGGCCGCCATTCCGGGCGGTGCGCGGCGTAGTACCGTAGCATCGCCTTGTCCAGCCCGTAGCGCAGGGCGCTGGGGCTGGCGAGCAGCGGCATGCGCGCTTCGTCAGGTGTGCGGTCGCCCTTGCGCTGGTTGCAGGGCTTGCACGCGGCGCAGAGGTTCTCCGGGTCGCTGCGGCCACCGCGCGAGCGCGGCAGGATGTGGTCGAGCGTTAGCTCGAACGCCGTGCCGCGCACGCCGCAGTACTGGCAGCGCATCCGGTCGCGCGCGAGGATGCGTAGACGCTGCTTGCCGGAGTTTGCCCGGCGTCGCCTTATGTCTATGTACTCGACGAGCCGGACGACGCTCGGCACAACGAAGACGAAGTGCTGCGAGCGCAAGACGCCGCCGCCGACGTACTCGACCGGCTGCGCCGCACCCTTCCACACAAGGCGGACGGCGCGGGCCGCTTCAACCACACCGAGCGCCTCATATGAAGCATTCAATAACAAGACCTTGCGTTTCACACTCATGCCAGCGTCACCTCCTTTGCGATGGATTTGTCAGTTGTAGTTGTAAGAACACGCGGCGAGACTCGAACTCGTAATTGACGGTGTGGCAGACCGTCGCCTTCCCTTTTGGCACTGGGAGTTGTAACGGTAAGCTCCGTCGAACCGGGGCAGCGTGTTCGCTGTTTGCACTAAGCGGGCGGAGGGGCGGCGCGACGGGTGAGGCGCGCGCGCCGCTTAGTGGAGCTTGTTAAGTGGGCAGCGGGAGGCGAACCCGCATGAACCAGTGCCTGAAACTGGCGCATCTGCCATTTGCGCCACCTCCACATAGCACGCATGCCGGCGGAGAGAGTCGAACTCTCACTAACTCGCTTTTAAGGCGAGCGCCTCTGCCCGTTGGGCTACGCCGGCCCGGTCTTCACTTGAATGAACCCGGTTGGATTTGAACCAATGACCTCGACATTCGCACCGTCGCGCTCTTATTCCGCTGAGCTACGGGTTCAAAGGAGAGAGCAGAAGGATGAAGGATGAATGGAAAGCTGTTTCTGCTTCGTCCCTCAATCCTTCTTCACAGTCGTGTGCTTTCGCTGCTCAGGCACACAGGTAAATTCTGTTATGATAAAAACACGACGAGGACAGGCGACGCGCGTGTAGCGGATACACTTCGAGACACACTTCTCCTGAGGGTGGCCCGCAGACTGCTGGACTCTCGCAAAGCACACAGTCTCGCCACCCGCGAAGGCATCCCTGCCCCTCGTCGTTCACACAAAGTCACTTCAGTTATCAAATAACGACAAAAAGAGCGGGCTTTACAGCTTCTCAGGGAAGCCGGCCCGCTCCTTCAATTCACCAGTTTTGCTTGGGATTTCGGGAGCGGGAGCCGCTCCCGCTTTGTTACAGATGCAATTGACGGTCGTCGGAAATCTGGCCGATTTCCGCTTGTCCGGGTTTCTCACCGAAGACGCCAAATGCTAATGATAGGCTTAGCGAACTCGGACAAAAGACGGACAGAGGCAGACCGGCCAGCGGGGTGCTAAGCGACCAAAGGGTCGCCGCGCCCGTGCCGCGCATCGCTTCTCGTCTTGTCCGGTTTATCAACATCGAAGTCTCTCTTTCACCTCATGCGCGCTGTCTTCATCGGCCAGCGCGAGTTGCCTGTTATAAGCGCATTCAATTTTTCTGTCAACTAACTTTTTCGTGCATGAGGCAACAATGCATCATCAGTTGATCGCTAAGTTGGTTGCTTGGATCAGAGTTGGCTAAACCGACAACGACCAGCCGCAGGTAAGAACGTGGCGCGCCGGATTATGTTGCAGATTTTTCGCTCAAGTGAAAAGCTGCAAGCCGCGCGCCTGCGTGGCCGACAGCTTCACGAGAAACTCGTCGCGGCTCAACTCCTTCGCGCCCAGCGCGGCGAGGTGCGGCGTCAGCACTTGCACGTCGAGCCAATCGAGGCCACGCGCTTGTAGATGTTCGACGAGCGCGAGCAGCGCGAGCTTCGATGCGTTCGGGCGCAGATGGAACATGCTCTCACCGGCGAACGCGCCGTCGGCATCCACACCGTAGAGTCCGCCGACCAGTTCATCGCCCGCCCAAGCCTCTACGCTGTGCGCGTAACCGGCGGCGTGCAGCGCGCAATAGGCGCGGAACATCTGCGGCGTGATCCAAGTGCCCGTCTCGCCCGTGCGCTTGATGCGTGCGCAGCAGGTGATGACCGCGCGGAAGTTGCGGTCGAGCGTGAAGCGGAACGGGGCGCGTTTAATTTCGCGGCGCAGACTGCGCGGGATGTGCAGGTCTTTGAACTCAAGAATGGCGCGCGCTTCCGGGCAAAACCACGTCAGCGGCCAGCCTTCGATGGGCCAAGGAAAGATGCCGCGCCGGTAGGCGTTCAGGAGATTAGGCACGTTCAACTCGCCGCCGAGCGCGACGATGCCCTCGTAGGCCGACTCGCGCGGATCGGGAAATTGAATCAGGGCCATGACTCTTAAACAATAACCTCACGCGAAAGCGCAAAGCCGCCAAGAGGAACGCAAAGATGTTGGCTGATGATCTTTTGCGTCTGCCCTTTGCGGCTTTGCGTGAGACTTCCCCTTCGTGCGCTATTTCTCCGGCAAGCGCAGCGTCAGTTCGTCACCCTGCACGTCAACCAGCACTTCGCCGCCCGCTGTGAGTTGACCGAATAGAATCTCTTCGGCGAGCGGTGCTTTGATCTTCGTCTGGATGAGGCGCGCCATCGGGCGCGCGCCGTATTGCCGGTCGAAGCCATGTTCGGCGAGCCACGCGCGCGCCCCTGCGCTCAGACGCACGGTTGTTTTCTGCTCCGCCAGTTGCGCGTTCAACTCGCCGATGAACTTATCAACCACACGCACGATCACCTCAAAGCTCAACGGCTCAAAAGCGATCCACGCGTCGAGCCGGTTGCGAAACTCCGGGCTGAAGGTGCGCTCGATTGCGCCGCGCCCGCGCCCGCGCCCCGTGCTGTTCGACTGAAAACCTATGCCGCCCGCGCTCAACTCCTGCGCGCCCGCGTTGGTCGTCATAATCAGGATGACGTTGCGAAAGTCGGCCCGCTTGCCGTTGTTGTCCGTCAGGGTCGCGTGATCCATCACCTGCAACAGAATGTTGAAGAGGTTCGGGTGCGCTTTCTCGATCTCGTCCAGCACGAGTACGGCGTAAGGCGTCTTGTTGATCGCATCGGTCAGCAGGCCGCCTTGATCAAAGCCAACGTAGCCGGGCGGCGCACCGATCAGGCGCGAGACCGTGTGCGCCTCGGCGTACTCGCTCATGTCGAAGCGCAGGAAATTGACGCCGAGCACGCGCGCTAGTTGTTTGGCAAGCTCCGTCTTGCCCACGCCGGTCGGGCCGGAGAACAGAAACGAGCCGACCGGCTTATCGGGTTGCCCAAGCCCGGCGCGCGCCAGTTTGATCGCGTTCGTGATCTGCGCGATGGCGTGCTCCTGTCCGTAGATGACCGCCTGCAACTCGCGCTGCAAATCGCGCAGCCGATCCTTCTCGTCGCTCACCACCGTCTTCGGCGGAATCTTCGCCATGCGCGCGACGACCGTCTCCACGTCCTTCTGCCGGATCGTCCGGGGCCGCTTGTCCGGCGGCAACAACTTGACGGCCGCGCCCGCTTCGTCAATCACGTCAATCGCCTTATCGGGCAGAAAGCGGTCGTGCAGATACTTGGCCGCAAGCTCGGCGGCGACGCGCAGGGCGTCCGCCGTGTAGCGGACGCCGTGATGCTTTTCGTAGTAGCTTTTCAAGCCCTCAAGGATCGCCACGGTCTCGGCCACGCTCGTCTCGCCGACCTCGATCTTCTGGAAGCGGCGGGCGAGCGCGCGGTCACGCTCAAAGGCCGCTTTGTATTCGCCGTAGGTGGTCGAACCGATGCAGCGCAGTTCGCCCGTAGCGAGCGCGGGCTTGATGATGTTCGACGCGTCCATCGAGCCGCCTGAGACAGCGCCCGCGCCCACGATGGTGTGTATCTCGTCAATGAAGAGGATCGCGCCGGGAATCTTCTTGAGCGCCGTGATGATCGCCTTGAAGCGCTGCTCGAACTCGCCGCGATACTTCGTGCCCGCCAGCACCGCGCCCATGTCGAGCCCGTAGACGTGCGCGCCGCGCAAAGCTTCGGGCACTTCGTTCAAATGAATCTTGCGCGCCAGTCCTTCGGCAATCGCCGTCTTGCCGACGCCCGGCTCGCCCACGTAGATCGGATTATTCTTCCGGCGGCGACACAGAATCTGGATCGTGCGTTCGACTTCGGTCGTGCGCCCGATGAGCGGATCGATGCCGCCCTGCGCGGCGCGTTCGACGAGGTTGACGGTAAACGCCGCGAGCGGATCGGTGGGCGCTTGCGGCTCTTCATCCTCGCCGGCTTCGACGCGGCCGGGCGCGGACGGCTGCGGGTTTAACTTAGAGATGCCGTGCGCGATGAAGTTGAGCACGTCGAGCCGCGTGACGCCCTGCTGCTTGAGTAGAAATACGGCGTGCGAGCGTTCCGCCTGATAGAGCGCGGCGAGGATGTTGCCGCCGTTTACTTCCTTCTGCCCGCTGCCGTCCGCCTGCAAGAGCGCGTATTCGAGCACGCGCTGAAAGGTCACGGTCTGTTCGGGCAACTCCGTCAGGTCGTTGGCGCGCGGCAGTATGTTCTCGTCAAAAAACTTTTCCAACTCGCGCTTGAGCGGCGGAATCTGCCCGCCGCACTGGCGTATGACGTTGGCCGCCGTGCGGTCGGACAAGAGCGCGTAGAGCAGGTGTTCCAGCGTCACGTACTCGTGCCGCCGCCGAATCGCTTCGTCCACCGCCGCCGCGAGCGTTTCCTGTAGCTCCCGTGTGATCATAATGCTTGGCTGTTAAAGGCAGAGGTTAGAGGTTAGTCAGAACCTTTTCTTACTGATCTCTAACCTCTGACCTCTGACCTCTAATCAGTGCTTTCTTCCGCTTCTTCGACCGTGCAGAGCAGCGGATATTCGTGCGCCCGCGCCAGTTCCGCGACCTTCGCGGCTTTTGTCTCGGCCACTTCGTAAGTGTAAATGCCCGCGATGCCGACGCCTTCGACGTGTACTTTGAGCATGATGTGAAAGGCCGCTTCTTCCGGCTGCGCGAAGACGGATTGCAGGACGTAGACGACAAACTCCATCGTCGTGAAATCGTCGTTGTGCAGCAAGACCTTGTAGAGCGGCGGTTTTTTGAGCCGCGTCCGGCTCTCGGCCACCACCTGCTCGTCCAGTTCGTAATCTCGTTCCGGCATCGCGCTATATTTTATAGCCAGCCGGACACGAATAGCGACCGGCGCGCGCCTGTTTATTTTTGCATTGGGTTTAGAGCGGCAGGCGCAGGCGGGCCTCGCAGCCCGGCCCGTGCCGGCGATTGGCGAGCGTGAGCGTGCCGCCGTGCGCTTCGGCGATCTGGCGACTGAGGACAAGCCCGATGCCTGAGCCGCCGGGTTTGGTGGTGAAGAATGGGACGAACAGATTGGCCGTGTTCGAGAGACCCGGCCCCTCGTCTTCGATCCAGACGTTGAGATGCGTCGCCGTCTGCCCCCAACTGACGCGCACCGAGCCGCCCGTCTGCAAGGCGGCGTCCACGGCGTTGCGCAGCAGGTTGATGAGCAGTTGGTCGAGTTGGTCTTCGTCGCCCTGCACGGTCAACTCCGGCCCCGGTTGCAGTTTGACGTGCATGCGCGTCTCGAGCGCAACGACGCGACGCACCCACGCGCCCACGTCGAGCGGCTTGAAGTGTGGCGGCGGCAGGCGCGCGAGATGCGCGTAAGCCTGCATGAAACGCGCGAGCGCGGCCGAGCGATCTTCGATAACGTTCAGCCCGCGCTGCATGTCCTCGTGCCAGTCGGCGGGGCGCGGGCTGCGCCCCAGAAGACTGCCGAGACTGCCGGCGATGGATTTGATCGGCGCGAGCGAGTTATTGAGTTCGTGCCCGAGCACGCGCACGATGCGCTGCCACGCGGCGCGTTCCTCTTCGCGCAAGGCGCGGCTCAGATCGGTCATGACCAAGAGTTGATGCGGCAGCCCGCGTTCGCGGAAGGTGCTGTGGCGCACGCCCCAACGACCCGACCCGCCGGGAAAAGTCTTCGCCAGCGTGCGCGTGTTCTCGTCGTCAGCCGCGCCGTTCAGACAGTCTGCAAGGTTGAGATCGGCGGCGGTGCGCCCGATCAATCTTTCGGCCGGTTGCGCGAGCAGGCGTTCGCCCGCGCGGTTGACGAGCCGCAGGCGCGCGTCTGCGTCGAAGGCGAAGATGGCCACGTCAATCTCGGCCATGACCGTGCGCAGGAGCGCCGTCGCTTCCAGCGCGCCGAGCCGTTGCTCGCGTAAGGTTTCGCCCAGAGCGTTCACCTCCGACATCACCTCGCCGAGCGCGTCCTCGTGGCGCGCGCCGCGTGCGCGGATCGAATAGTCGCCTTCGCGCAAGGCCGCCAACAGGTTCGAGACCGTTTGCAGATGGCGCACGACGCGCTCGCGTAAAGAGAAGGCGAAGCCGAGCCAGCAGCAGACGATCAGGACGGTGAGCGTCCATTGCACTTTGTCGGTGTAGTCGTGGCCCCAGAGGATGATGAGCGCGGTGATCGAGCCGGGCAGCCCGGAGAGCAGCGCGAGCAACAGCAGACGCTGCTCGTGGTTGGCCTGCGCGCGCTCGTCCCGCCGGTCGCCTCTCATAAACCGTAGCGTTGCAGCCGGCGGTAGAGCGCGCTGCGACTGAGGCCGAGCGCTTCCGCGGCCTGATTCACGTTGCCGTCAAAGCGCGCGAGCGTCTTGCGGATCAAATAGGCCTCGACTTCATCGAGGCTCATCTCTTCCAAGCCGCGCTCGATGCCGCCGCGCTCCGCTTGCAGATTCAGATCGCGCGGCTCGATGGCGTTGCCCCGCGCCAGCAGCACCGCCCGCTCGATGGTGTGGTTCAATTCGCGCACGTTGCCGGGCCACGCGTAGCGCGCGAGCACCTGTAGCGCATCGTCGGTGAAGCTCGTCACCACTTTACGATAACGCCGCGCATGCTGATCGAGGAAGTAGCGCGCGAGCACGGGGATGTCCGCGCCGCGTTCGCGCAAGGGCGGCAGATAGATTTCGACCGTGTTCAGGCGAAAGAGCAGATCCTGCCGGAAGCGGCCTGCGGCGACCTCCTCTTTCAAGTCCGCGTTCGTGGCCGACAGAATCCGCACGTCCACGCGCCGCGTCTTGGACGAACCGACGCGCTCGAACTCGCCCGTCTCGACGACGCGCAGCAGTTTCGCCTGCTGGGCCGGCGGCACGTTGGCGATCTCGTCTAAAAAGAGCGTGCCGCCATCGGCTAATTCAAACCGGCCGACGCGATCCGCTTTCGCGTCCGTGAACGCGCCCTTGACGTGCCCGAATAGCTCCGACTCGAACGTGCCTTCGGAGAGCGCGCCGACGTTGACCGTGATCATCGGCTGACCGGCGCGCGCCGAGACGGCGTGCAGCGTCTGCGCCACGACCTCTTTGCCCGTCCCGTTCTCGCCCGTGATGAGGACGTTCGCTTCCGACGGCCCGACCGACTCGATCAAGTGTAAGACCGGCTGCATGCTCGCAGAGGTGGCAATCAGCGTCGGCGGGCGCACGCCGTCGCGCAGCAGCCGGTTTTCGGCTTCGAGTTGCTGCCCTTTGCGTAGCGCCCGGCCCAGTTCGATGTGGGTACGCAGCACCGTCAGGAGGCGCGCGTTCTCCCAGGGCTTCTGGATGAAGTCGCGCGCGCCGCGCCGCATCGCTTCGACCGCCAACTCGACGCTGCCCCACGCCGTCATCACGACGACGGGCAGGTTCGCGTCCAACTGTTGCAGGCGCGTGAGCAGGTCGAGACCTTCGTGCCCGGAGGTGGTGTCGCGCGTGTAGTTGAGATCGATCAGGAGCAGATCAAATTCGCGCGCGCCCATCGCTTCGAGCACGGCCGTGGGCGACGTGACCGTCTCGATCTTGTAGCCCTCGCCTTTGAGCAGCAGGCGCAACGCTTCGAGCACGTCGGGCTGATCGTCGGCGACGAGTACGCGCGGAGTGTTTGTGTCGGCAGGCTTCATAAGACGATGCAGAATTGTTATAGCCGCTCGCGGCCTCGTAGGCCAAGCGCGTGCTCATTCATGGCGGAGCGCGACCATCGGATCGACCTTCGTGGCTCTGCGCGCCGGCAGATAGCAGGCGAGGAGCGCGGCGGCGACGATGAGCAGGGCCACGGCGGCGAAGGTGGCCGGGTCGGTCGCGCTCACGTCGTAGAGCAGGCTGTTGAGGACGCGGCTGAGCGCAAAGGCCGCGCAGAGGCCGGCCCCCACGCCGACGAGCACGAGGCGCAAGCCATGTCCGATGACGAGCCGCAGCACATCTCTAGTCTGTGCGCCGAGCGCGCGCCGCACGCCGATCTCGTGCGTGCGCTGTGCGACCGTGTAGCTCATCACACCAAAGATGCCTGAAGCGGCGAGCACGAGCGCGACGAGCGCGAACGCGCCGAGCAGCAGCATGTTGAAGCGGCGTTGTGCGATTGATGCGGCCAGCAGTTGCCGCATCGTCCGTATGTGAAAGACGGGTTGCTGGCGGTCGAGCGTCTGCACGACGCGGCGCACGGGCGCGGCGAGCAGGCCCGGCGCGTCCGGCGTCCGCACGGCGAGCGTCATGTTGGGCGCGGTGTTCTGCGTGAAGGGCAGGTACATCTCCGGCATCGCCGCCGCATCGAGGCCATCGGATTTCACGTCGCCCACGACGCCGACGATCTGCAACCAAGGGCGCGGATTTTGCGGCGCACCGATCTTGATGCGCTGACCCATCGCATTGCCGCCGGGGAAGAAGTTGCGCGCGAGCGTCTCGTTGATCAGGACGACCGGCACGGACTGTTCCGTGTCCGTCGCGTCGAAGTCGCGGCCCGTCTTGAGCGGAATGGACATGACGCGGAAGTAGCCGGGCGTGACGGTGCGCAGGTAGGCGCGGGGCGGGAGCGCGGCGCTCAGATCAAGCGGCCGGTTCTCGATGGAGAAGGGGCCGCCAAAGACCGCGCCCGTCAGCGGCAGCGCCGACGTAAGGCTCGCCGCTTCGACTCCCGGCAGCGCGCGCACGCGCTCCAACAGTTGATCGTAGAAGACGATCTTGCTGCGCGCCTGCGCGTAGCTGTCGGACGAGAGCGACAAGTCCATCGTCAGCACGCGCTCAGGGTCGAAACCGGGCGCGACGCCCAGCAGCCGACGAAAACTCTTGAGCATCAACCCCGCGCCGACCGTGAGCACGAGCGCCAGCGCCACTTCGCTGACCACGAGCAGACCGCGCAGCCGTTGACCTTTGAAGCCCGTCGTCATGCTTCGCCCGCCCTCTTTGAGCGCCTCGCTCAAATCCGTCTCCGTGCTGCGTAGGGCCGGCGCAAGCCCGAACAGCATGCCGGTCGCAAGCGAGACGGCGCACGTAAACGCGAGCACGCGCCAATCGAGTCCCGCCTCTGAAAGGCGCGGGATGTCGCGCGGCCCCGCCGCGCGCAGCAGATCAACGCCCCACAGCGCGAGCAGCAGCCCCGTCGCCCCGCCCGCCAGCGCGAGCATCATGCTCTCAACCAGAAACTGGCGCACGACGCGCCCGCGACTTGCGCCTAAGGCCGTGCGAATCGCAACTTCGCGCTGCCGTGTCGCAGCCCGCGCGAGCAGCAGATTGGCGACGTTCGCGCATGCGATCAGCAAGACGCAGCCGACGACGCCGAACAGCACGTACAAGAGCGTGCGCGCCGATCCGACCACCTCTTCCGCCAGCGGCGTGACGCTGACCGTCCAGCCGCCGTCTTCGCCGCGCGGCCCGCGATAGCTGCGCGGGTACTGCTCCGCGAGCCGCTGCCCGACGGCGCTCATCGCCGCGCGGGCCTGTTCGACCGTCGCGCCCTCTTTGAGCCGCGCGATCATGCCGAAGTTGTAGCGGCTGCGTTCGCTCAACTCCTGCGCGTTGAAGACGAGCGGCGTCCACACGTCCGCGCGCTCGGCATCTGCCCCAGCCGCGAAGGGAAACTGAAAGGCGGGCGGCATGACGCCGACCACGCGGTAGCTGTCGCCATCAAGCGTGATGCTTTGCCCGATGAGCGCCGGGTTGCCGCCAAAGCGCGCCTGCCAGAGCCTGTGACTGAGGACGACGCTGTGCGGCTCGCCCCCTTGTGCCTCTTCGTCGCCGAGTGTGCGCCCGACGCGCGGCGCGACGCCAAGCAGGGCGAAGAGTTCGGGCGAGACGCGTGCGCCCGCGATGCGCTCGGCCTCGTCCGCGCTCGTCAGGTTGAAGGTCTGGCGGGTGAACGCGGCCGTTTGCGCGAACACGTCGCGCTGCGTTTTGTAGTCGGCAAACTCCGGCGCGGAGACGCCGAGCCGCGTCATGCCGAGGCGTTGAAAGTTGCCCGACACGAGCACGAGCCGCGCCGGGTCGCTGAAGGGCAGCGGGCGCAGGAGCGCGGCGTTGATGACGGAGAAGATGGCGGCGTTCGCGCCGATGCCGAGCGCCAGCGCCGCCACCGCAAGCAGCGTAAAGCCGGGGCGCTTCCACAGCATGCGCCACCCGTAACGAACGTCCTGCCAGAGCGTGCTCATCGCGCCACCTCGTCTGCTGCTGCTGTTTGGGCCCACGCCCGGCGCTTTAACTCAATTCATCGTCGTGCGCCGCGCCAGCACGTTGCGCACGCGCCCGCGCTCGTAGTCCGAGCCGATGGTGTTGATCGTCTCGTTGAAGGCGGCGCGCAACGCATCGTCGGCTTGATAAGAGGGCGCGGCGATGATGAGGAGCGTCGCCTTTTCGTAGTCGGACGTGAGCGCGGCGGCCGATTGCAGCAACCGACGCCGCACGGCGGGAGTCGTAAGCGGGCGCTGCAAGATGCTGACCATAACGCGGCGGCGCTCGTAGTCGGAGGCGATGCGATCAAGCGTCTCGAAGAAGACCGGCACGAGGCTGTCCGTGTGCAGGTAGATGTCGGCCACGTGGCTAATGAGTTGGGCACGCTCGTAGTCGCTGCGGATGCCGCGCGCCGCTTCGCGCAGCGCCTTTTGCAGCGCGGCCGAGTTGAGGTTGGCGGTCTTCAGTAGCTCGTCGAAATAGATGCGCCGCCCGTAGTCGCCTTCAATCTGTCCAATCTCCGCGAGCACGCCGTCGGGCCCGCGCTGGCGCAGCAGGCGCGCGACGCGCGTGCGCGCATCAAGCCCGCCCTGTCGCACGGCGACGAGCAATATGCCGGCCGCCCAGCGTTGCGCTTCGGCGTCGAGGGGCCGCTGCGCGCCGTTTAACCAGTAGGTGCGCCTGAGCGCATCGTCCGCGCCGCGTCGCACCTCGTAGCGGCGTGTCTCACCGCCCCGCCGCTCCTCGATCTTCACCATGCTGTCGGCGGCTAAGCTCTGCACGTCCGTATAGTCTTCGTTAAACTCCGCGTGCCCTTCGACGCGCACTTCCCTGCGCCAAGCGTCGTCCGAATTCTGCCACGTCCACGCCGAGCGCGACTTCTCCTGCGCCGTCGCCAGCAGCACCAGCCCGCCCAACAACAACACCAACGATAAGAACGACAACATAAACTTGAATGCCATAACGAACCTCCTTAAAAGCAGTGATCAGTGCCGACTGCCGAGCAAGCAGAAAGTTTTTTACTCAGCACGCAGCACTTCATTCGTACCTGAGGGCCACCAGCGGATCGACCTTGGTCGCGCGCCGGGCGGGCACGAGACAGGCGACGAGCGCGATGGCGGCGAGCAGCAGCGCGACGCCCGCAAAGGTCGAGGGGTCGGTGGCGCTGACCTGAAAGAGTTTGCTGGCGAGCCAGCGCATGAGCAGGAACGATGCGCCGAGACCGAGCGCCAGCCCCACGCCTACCAGCACCATGCCCTGCCGCACGACGAGCAACAGTATGTCGCGCCGTTCCGCGCCAAGCGCCATGCGGATGCCGATCTCGTGCGTGCGCTGCGCGACGGAATAAGCGACGACGCCGTAGATGCCGACCGCCGCCAGGACGAGCGCGAGCGCGGCAAAGACGCCCATCAGAAACGACGTGAGCCGCGCGGGCGAGGTGCGTTCGGCCAGCCGCTGCTCCATGTTCTTCACGTCGTAGACGGGCTGATCCTTATCGAGCGCCTGCACCTCGCGGCGCACGACCGCCGCCAGCGTCGTCGGCTCGTTCGTGGTACGCACGACGAGCGCCATGCCGCTCGCGGGCGATTGCGTGTGCGGCACGTAGAGATAAGGCTCGGCCGCATCGTCCAGCCCGAAGTGCTTCACGTCGCTGACGACGCCGACGATCTGCGTCGGGTTCTGGCCGTCGGGGGTGCGCAGGACTTTGCCCAGCGGGTCTTCGCCGCCGAAGACTTCGCGCGCCATCGTCTCGTTAATCAGGGCGACGCGCGGCGTATCCGCTCTGTCCCCGTCGGTAAAGACGCGCCCTTTGACGAGCGGGATGCGGAGCGCCTTAAAGTAGTTGGGGCTAGCGACGCGCGAGTTGGCCTCCGGATACTGTCCCGGTTTGGGCGCGGGTCGGCCTTCGACGATGAACGCGGTTGTGCCGCCGCTCCCGCTCATCGGCAGGAAGTTGACGACGCCCGCGGCCTCGACGCCGGGCTGCGCCGCCACGTGCGCGATGAGTTGCTGGTAGAAACTGATGATCTGTTCGGGTTTCTCGTAGCGCGCGCCGGGCAGCGACAGGTACATCGTCAACACGTTATGCGGGTCGAAGCCGGGGCGCACGTCCATGAGCCGCATGAAGCTTTTGAGCATCAGCCCCGCGCCCACTAACAGCACCAGCGCGAGCGCCACTTCCAACACGACGAGCGCCCCGCGAAAGCGCCGACGCGCATGACCGGCCGACGTGCGCCCGCCCTCTTTGAGCGCCTCGTTCAGTTCGGTCTTAGAGGCTTGCAAGGCCGGGACGAGGCCGAACAGCAACCCCGTGCCGACCGAGACGGCGACCGTGAAGGCGAGCACCCAGCGGTCGAGCCTGATCTGATTCCAGCCGTGGATGAACAGCGCGAAATCCTTCGGCACGGATGCGAGCAGCAGGTCAACACCCCACAGCGCGAGCAATATGCCAAGCCCGCCGACGACGAGCGAGAGCAGCACACTCTCCGTCAACAGTTGGCGCACGACGCGCCAGCGCGATGCGCCGAGGGCCGTGCGAATAGCGATCTCTTTATGCCGCGCCGTCGCCCGCGCCAGCATCAGGTTGGCCACGTTCGCGCACGCGATGAGCAGCACGAAGCCGACCGCGCCGAGCAAACTTAACAGGCCCGTGCGCGCAAACTCGATGGTGTCCTCGTGGAGCGACACGAGGCGCACGCTGCGATCCGCGTTCGTGTCCGGATATTGCTGGCGCAGCCGCGCAGCGATGGTGTCAAGCTCGGCCTGCGCCTGCTGCAAGGTGACGCCGGGCTTCAGCCGCGCGCGCGTGTAGAGGAAGTGCGCGCCGCGCGCGGGCGGCGTGTCGTTGGCGAAGCGCAGCGCCGTCCATAGCTCGGAGAAGGCGGCCGGAAACTCGAAATCGGCCGGCATCACGCCGACGACCGTGTGCGGGTTGCCGTTGAGCGTCAGCGATCTGCCGATGATGTTCGGGTCGCCGCCAAAGCGGCGCTGCCAGAGGCGGTAGCTCAGCATGACGACGCGTTCGCTTTTCGGGTCGCTCTCTTCGGGGCGGAAGGTGCGCCCGATGAGCGGGCGCACCTTGAGCACGTCGAACATGTTGGCGGTGACGGGATTGCCCGTGAGTTGTTCGGGCGCATCGCCGCTGCCCGTCAGGTTGTAGTCGTTCCAGCGAAAGGCGGCGAGTTGTTCAAAGACCGTCTGTTGCTGCTGCCAGTCGAGAAAGTTTGCGGGCGACGCCTCGTTGTGCGTGCGCAAGAAGACGCTCGACAGGTTCGGGTTCGTCTCCCACAGCACGACCAGTCGATCCGGGTCTTGATACGGCAGCGGGCGCAGCAAGAGCGCGTTGACGACGGAGAAGATGGCCGTGTTCGCGCCGATGCCAAGTGCGAGCGCCAGCACCGCAATGGCCGTAAAGCCCGGACTCTTCGTCAACATGCGCAGCCCGTAGCGCACGTCCTGCCAGAGCGTGTTCATCAGCACCTCCCGTAAATTGCCGGCCAGCCAAGTTAAGATTTACGCGCCGCCCCTTGTGCGCCGCCTGCGTCGTTTGCCGGCTTCAGCGCACCTCGCCGTGATCGCTCAGATAGATAAGTTTTTCGAGCGTCAGATCGTTGTAGCCGCGCGCCCGCGCCTTCTGAATAAAGTCGGTCGAGACGCCGTGATCCGCGAGCCGGACGAGCAGATCGACCGGCACGTTGTCGTAGCCGAGCGCCTTCAGGTTGCGAATGAATTTTGGGCTGACGCCGTGATCCGCGAGCCGGACGAGTTCATCAACCTGAAACTGGCGATAACCGAGTTCGGCCAACTCGCCGACGAAGCGCGGGCCGACGCCGTGATCCACCATGCGGATCAAATCTGCCAGCGGCGGGCGACCATAACCGGCCTCTCTCATCTTCGTCACGTAATCGAGGCTGACGCCGTGATCAATCGCGCGGACTAGATCTTCGGCCGCCAGCCGTTCATAACCGAGCGCCGCCATCCCGCGCACGTAGCGCGCGCTGACGCCATGATCAACCATGCGGATAAGCGCCTCCGCCGTGCCCATGTCGTAGCCGAGCGCGTGCAGTTCGCGCACGTATTCGAGCCGGACGCCGTGTGTGCCGAGTTTGACGAGTTGCTCGAGCGTGGGGCGCGCGTAGCCTTCAGCCTGCAACTCATCCAGCAGCGCCAGCCCTACGTCTTCCAGCGCGAGCATGAATTGCTGTGCCTGCGTGGGCGCATCAATACCGCGTTGCCGCAGCGCCGAGACGAAACCGGCATCGGGCACGAAGACGAAGTGGCCCGCGCCCTGCCCGTCCTTGAACCAACCGTCGCAGTTGAACGTGCCCGCATCGCGGCGCAGTTGAAACTGGACGTGATTGCCGCCGGGCGCTGACATCTGCGCGGGCGTCAGTCCGTTGAGGCGCGCGATGTCGATGTCGAAGCCGGTCATGTTGTCGTAGGAATGTCCTTTGCGGCCGTTCTGCTCCGTCCGGTAGCGCAGCGTCAGGTTCACCACATCATTGCGGGTCTGCTTCGCCTCGATGAGCCATTGCCCGTTGAACGACTCCTGCGCCCCCACCACTGAGAACACAACGCCGAGCACCACGAACGCTGCCGCCAGCAGCGTGAAATTAAATTGTCGCTTCATCATCAACCTCCTAAAAGCAGTAACGAGTGCCGAGTGCCGAGCAGGAGACAGGTTGTTTTGCTTGTTGCTTGTCACTTGTCACCCGGCCCTGTCTTATTCATATCTGAGCGCGATCATTGGATCGACCTTGGTTGCGCGCCGCGCCGGGATGTAGCAGGCAAGGAGCGCGACGAGCGCGAGCAAAAGGGCCGTGCCGGCGAAGACCGTCAGGTCGGTCGCCTTGACGCCGTAGAGCAGCGTGGCCAAGAGGCGCGTCAGCGCGAAGGCGGCCACCAGACCGAGCGCCAGTCCGGCGAGGCCGAGCGCCATGCCTTGCCGCACGACGAGCCGCACGATGTCGCGCGTCTGCGCGCCCAAAGCCATGCGAATACCGATCTCGTGCGTGCGTTGCGTGACCGTGTAGGCCATCACGCCGTAGATGCCGACCGAGGCCAGCACGACGGCGAGCGCGGCGAAGAGACCCAAGAGCAGCGTGCGGAAGCGCGGCTGCGCGGCGGCCTCTCTGACGCGCTCGGTCATCGTCTTCACGTTGTAGAGCGGCAAATCTTTGTCGAGCGCCTGCACCTGCTGTTTGACGGCGGCGGTCAGTTGCGCCGGGTCGCCGTTTGTCTGCACGACGAGGTTGACGCTGACGGGCACGGTCTGCCACGAACTGGTGTACATCTCGCGGAAAGGCTCCTGCGCGAGACTGGTGTGGCGGATGTTGCCGACGATGCCGACGATCTCGCCCTGCCAGGGTTGCCCGAAATCAATGGTCAGGTGTTTGCCGATGGGGTCTTCGTTCGGGGCGAAGAAGCGGCGCGCGAAGGTCTCGCTGATGAGCACGGCGTTGGCTGCGCCCGCGCGGTCGCGGTCGTCGAAGAAACGCCCGCGTATGAGCGGGATGTTCATGGCGCGGAAATAGTCGGGGCTGACGACGCGGTTGTTGGCCGTCACGTCGCCGCTGCCGGGCGCGGCCGGCGCGTGCCCTTCGATGGTGAAGAAGGTGTCCTGCTCCTGCCCGCTCAGGGGTAGCTCCGAGATCGTGCCGGCGGTCTGCACACCGGGCACGGCTTTCACGCGGTCGAGCAACTGGCGGAAGAACTCCGTGCGTTGTTCCTCTTTCGGATAGCGCGCCCGCGTGAGCGCGAGTTGCATGGTCAGCACGTGGTTGGCGCTAAAGCCGGTCTCGACGTTGGTCAGGCGCACGAAACTTTTAACCAGCAGCCCCGCGCCGACCGAGAGCACGAGCGCGAGCGCCATCTCGGCGACGACAAGCAGCGCACGCAGGCGCTGCCCGCCGCCCGTGCCCGCGCCGCGCCCGCCCTCTTTGAGCGCCTCGTTCAGATCGGCGCGCGAGATCATCAGCGCAGGCGCGAGGCCAAAGAGCACGCCGGTCAAAAGCGACACGCCGAACGTGAAGCCGAGCGCGCGCAGATCGACGGTGCTCTCCTTGAGGCGCGGCAGCGTGTCGGGCGAAAGCGAAACGAGTAGGTCAACGCCCCACACGGCGAGCAACAGGCCGAGCGCACCGCCCGCCAGCGCCAGCAGCACACTCTCCGTCAACAGTTGCCGGATGATGCGCCAACGCCCTGCGCCGAGCGCCGCGCGCACCGCGATCTCTTTCGCGCGCGTTGCGCCGCGCGCCAGCGACAGGTTGGCGACGTTCGCGCACGCGACCAGAAGCACCAACCCGACCGCGACCGAGAGCAGCAGCAGCGACGAACGCATCTCGCCCACGAGCCGGTCGGGCAGCAGCGTCAGCCCCATGCCGTAGTCTGTGTTCGAGTCCGGGTACTGCT
>DASVQA010000086.1:0-58444 GCA_036389375.1 Pyrinomonadaceae bacterium
TCGAAAGCAGCACGGCGCGGTCGGCTGCAACCACCCGCGCCGGCCCGCGTTGTGCAACCCCGCAACCTTTCTCTTCCCCAATCCGCCGAACCGGATTAACATGTGCGCCGCAGTATGAATTCTTGAACAGGGGAGACCTACATGGCCGAGAAGCGCAAACGGACGAGTAGCAACAAAGGCAAAGGCGAAGCAGACAAGGGCCAAGGCGGCGGAATCATCTCCACCGTGGTCGATCAGACGACGCGGCTTGCGGGCGAGACGACACGCATCGCCGGCGAGGTGTTGGATAGTGCGACGAGCATGGCCAACACGGCGCGCGATACGGGCGCGGACTGGGTCAAAGGTGTCAGCCCAACCGCCGCCGACGTGCTCCGCCCCGGCGGCAAGCAGAAGGGGCCGGGTGGACGCGCCTCGCGCCAGCCGCGCAAAGGTTCGACCGCGGCCGGCAAGGCCGCCGCGAGCGTCACCCGCACCGCCAGCAAGACCGCCAAGAGCGCTGGCAAAGCAACCGAGCGCGCGGCCGGTGCAGCGGGCCGGGCGACGGGCCAAGCCGCGCGCGGCGCACAAAAGGCTGCTCGCTCGGCCGCCAAAGGCGGCGGCGGCGCGAAGAAACGCTGAGCATGATCTAAAGCAGGCTTGGCGCACGGGCGGCGCGTGTCATGATTCGTACTGACAACGCCTGCGCCGCGCGGGTAAAGTTATTTAAGACGCGCGCCCTTTCGCGCTCGTGCTCGAAGGGCGCGCGCTTCGTGTGTGACTCGAAGCTGATGATGAATGCACTGGTAGTTGACGACGAAGCTTTGATCCGCGACAACGTGGCGGAGGTCTTGCGCGCCGACGGCTGGACGGTCAGCGAGGCCGCGAGCGCGGCCGAGGCGCTCGCCCTGCTCGACACGAACGAGTGGGCGGTCGTCTTTTGCGATGTGCGTCTGGGCGACGGCCCGCAGGACGGTTTCGACGTGCTGCGCCGCTTCAATGAAGCACAGCCCGACGCGCAGATCGTGTTGATGACCGGGCACGGCTCCGCCATCGGCGCGCTCGACGCCGTCTCCTCCGGCGCTTACGAATATCTCCTCAAGCCCTTCGACATTGATGACGTGCGCGCGATTGCGCAGTCAGTCCGCGCGGGCCGCGAACGCCGCGCCGCGCCGCGCACGACCGGCGAACTGCAACCGCTCTACACGCACAGCACCGATCTCGAACTCGTCGGCCGCAGCGGCGCGTTCGTCGAAGTGATGAAACTGGTCGGGCGCGTTGCGCCGAAGAATCTGCCGGTACTCATTACGGGCGAATCGGGCACGGGCAAAGAGGTCGTGGCGCGCGCCATCCACCGCCGCAGCCCGCGCACAGACCGCCCCTTCGTGGCCGTCAACTGCGGCGCAATCCCTTCGGAGTTGATCGAGTCGGAACTCTTTGGGCACGTCAAGGGCGCGTTCACCGGCGCGACCGCCGACCGGCGCGGGCTGTGGGAAGAAGCGGACGGCGGCGCGATCTTCCTTGACGAGATCACCGAGACGACGCCCGCCTTTCAAGTGAAGCTGCTGCGCGCGCTGCAAGAGGGCGAGATCAGGCGCGTGGGCGCGAACCTGACGACGCACGTGGACGTGCGCGTTATCGCCGCGACGAACCGCGACCCGGAAGCCGAGGTCGCGCAGGGGCGTTTCCGCCAAGACCTGTTCTATCGTCTGAACGCCGTCACGCTCTACCTGCCGCCCTTGCGCGAGCGGCGCGAAGACATCATGCCGCTGGCGCGCTACTTCGCCACGCGCCTGACGGAACCGGGCGCGCGCTGCGTCAGTTTCTCCGGCGAGGCGGTCGAGTTGCTTGAGAGCTACCCTTGGCCGGGCAACATACGCGAACTGGAAAACGCCATCGTGCGCGCCGCCGCGCTCTGCGACCAGATCGTGCGCCCGGAAGATTTGCCCGAACGAATCCGCAACAGCGGACACGCCGCGCCGCACACCACACCCGCGCACGTGCCTTTCACGTCGCCCGCGCCCGACGAACCGTTGCCCTCGCTCGCCGAACTCGAACGCCAGCATGTTGTCCTCGTGCTGCGGCGCACCGGCGGCAACAAACAGGCCGCCGCCCGCATCCTCGGCATTGACCGCACCACGCTCCAACGCATCATCAAACGCTACAACCTCGACGGCACGCGCACGCAAGCCAACGCGCTGCCCGCCGATGCGCTCACGACCGGCGAGCGCCCCGCCGACGAGGCTTAGCACAAGGCCGCGCAAACTACCCGGTCAGGGAAATGTCTGACCAACCGCAAGCCTCACTCTTTTTTCTTGACAACAAGCATTGGGCGGCATATAAGTCGGTGCATTAATACGTGCCTCATTAAGGCATCTTCCCATTGGAATTAACCGAATCTCACCAGTCACAAGGAGAATCCAATGAGCCTACCGCTGAGCAACAAAATGACTTGGGTCAGAGCAGTGGCCGTGGCTGCATGTCTGATCGCACTGGCGACCTACAGTGCTTTCAAACCTACGTCGTCATATGCCTGTGAGGGTGGTGGTTGTGCGTGCGAATGCGTGCTTCAGGGCGCAAAATCCTCTGAGGGTGCTTGTGTCAACGGTTCAAGATGCATGTGCCAGCACGATGATAACGGTTGTTATAATTGCGCCTGGTCGTGCTGCTGCACACCAATACTCGATTAGCGCTTGCGCCGCCGCGCGCGAACTAAGGGCCGGCGGCCCTTGCGCCGCTAGTTTAGTTGTGTGCCGATTTGCCGAGCGCAATTCTTCAATCTTTCCTTTCCTGATCTGCCGGTGACAAACTCACGAAGGCTGACTGCGCCCCGTCACGAATAGCGCCGGTTTAGGTCTTTCACGGTGAGGTGCTGCGATGGCTAAGAGCTTTACCCCGCCCGGAACTCTCGCAACTTTGCTTAAGCAGACCGACATATTTCTCCTCCTGCTCCTGCTTGCTTCGCTGTCGCTCAACGTCTATCTCGGCTGGCATGTGAGACGGCTGAGCGGCAGTGCGACCCAGCCCGAAGACACCGTCAAGCTGGCCCTGGGCACGACCGTCCGGCCGATCATCGCTACGAGTTTGAGCGGCCAGCAAGAGACGATCAGCTACGCGGACGCGGGCAAGCCCACCGTGTTTTACGTATTCTCGCCCAAGTGTGTCTGGTGTGACCGCAACACGCAGAATATCAACGCGATTGCCAGCCTGCGCGGCGACTCCTTTCGCATTATCGGGCTTTCCGTGCTCGATGAAGATTTGCCGGGCTATGTGGCGTCGCACCATCTTAATTTCCCGATCTATAAAAGTTTATCGCCTGAGGCGATTCAGATGCTCGGTCTCGAATCCACGCCGCAAACCATCGTCATCGCACCCGACGGCCGTGTGCTGAAGAACTGGGTCGGGGCTTACTCGAAATCTGCTGAGCCACAAGTTGCGGAATTCTTTAACATCCAACTACCCGGCTTGACTGCGCCACCCGATTAACCCCTCCCCGCAAAGTAGCCATGTGAAAAAGGAACGATTCCCTGTCGGGCACGTTTAATCGGATAAAAGGGAGTTTGGCTGCCGGACGGCAACGGCTGAATCTGTACGAGGAGTATCGTAGATGTATCCCTTCTCTACCTCACGAGCCTGCCCGCAGCGCTTTATGCGCGGCCACAATATGCCAGTTCGCTTCATGCTGTTGTGCGCGCTCGGCGCTGCGCCCTTGCTGTGCAGCACTTGGGCGCGCGCGCAAACAGGCGGCGAGTCAAGCGCGACTTCCGCACTCTGTAGCCGGGACAGCGTCTTTGAAATAATCCGCCAGCAGATTGACGCGACAAAAACTTTTGACGATCCGGTGCAACGCATCGGCGTGCTGTTGCGCGCCGCCGACCTGCTCTGGCCCTACCAGCAGGACAAAGCGCGGACGACTTTCACAGAAGCTTTCGATCTGGCGGGGCAGAATTTCAAAGAGAAAGGCGACGAGCCGAAGCTTGTCGGTCAGGCGGCGTTGGTGGCCACTCCGGATCAACGCTACGTCGTGATCCGTGCTATCGCCAAACGTGATGCAGTCTGGGCCAAGAAACTGGCCGACGAGATGCTAAAGAAGGAGCGACAGGAGGTTGCAGAGGCCACGGCGAGGAACCCGCGCGGGGATGTGCGGACGGCCGAAAAACTACTCGATTCGGCCATCCTGCTTTTGCCTTCCGATCTCAACGCGGTGAACAATTTTGCGACCGCCAGCCTCAGCTACCCGGCCAGTCCGCGTTTGACGGTCTTCCTGTACAAGTTCGCTGAAGTGAATCAGCAGGCGGCCGATCAGTTTTACGAGCGGGCGCTGGCAGTTTACGGCGACCGACCCATGCGCGAGTTTCTCTACCTCGCGGCCTACCCGTTTGCTTTCGACGAGACCGGCGATATGCCGCTCATGGGCCCCTATACCGTGCCGGCGACTTTCGCGCCCAACAGTTCGCTGCAACGGCTCTTTGTGCGGACACTCCTGCGCCGCGCGCAGCAGGCTTTGCAGACGCCTTTAGATGAGGGCGACAACTACAACGGGTTTCCCGGCGCAGGCCACATCTTGCAGGTCTTAACGCGCATCGGGCCGCAAGTGCAGAAGGCTGTGCCCGATCTATCTGGCGCGGTCGCGCAGGCGCGCAATAGCCTCTTGGACTCGCTCGCGCAGGAGCAACAGGCGATCTTTTTGCGCCCGCAGACTGATCCGAGTCCTGCACCGGGAAAAACTTTTGCCGAGCAGATCGAGGCGGCCCAAACCGAACTCAATGCCAACAGGCGTGATGAGATGCTGGTGACGGCGATCCTGAACGCGGGTCTGACCGAGAGTTTGGAGCGCGTGGTCAACGCCGCCGATAAGATTGCCGAGCCGAACCTGCGCGCACAATTACTCGACTGGTTATATTTCAGTCGTACCCAGCGGGCCATTAAAGATAAGCACATTGACGAAGCCATGCAGGCGGCGGCGAAAGTGCAGGAGTTGGATCAGCGCGCTTATCTTTATTCGGAGATCGCTAAAGAGTCGCTCAAAACAATCGAGAATCAGAGTCAGGCGCTGGAGGTGCTGGACAACATAGTTACGACGGCGGGCAAGGGGCCGAATACGATGGCCACGGCGCGCGCGTTGCTTTCGGCGGCCTACTTATACTCGAAGATCGATCCGGGCCGGTCTGTGTTGGTGTTAGCAGAGGCCGTCAAATCCATCAATCGACTCGACGCGCCCGATTTTTCCCGGCAGTCGCTCATCAGGAAACTTGAGGGGCGGAATTTCGCGCGTTATACCACCTTCAGAACGCCGGGCTTCGACCCTGAGAATACTTTTCGTGAGCTGGCCAAAATCGGCTTTGACAATGCGCTGTTCCTCGCCAGCGGCTTCACGGACAAGTACCTGCGCGCGCTCACGACGCTAACGCTGGCAGAGTTTTGTTTGCAGCGGGCCGAGCAACAGGAAAAGGCCGAACGCGGGAAAAAGAAGGTGAAGCCATAAAAGCGGTCGCCCTTTAGCCTCACTCAATCATTCAAGGCAAGTTCCGGCGCTCAAGCCGCCGCGCTCGCCGTCACGCTGCGCGGGCCCGTGGCCGTCGAGCGCCGTAGCGTCGCGGCGCGGGCGATGCCGGTGATCTGTTCGACGGTGAAGGGTTTCGCCACGACCCAATCAACACCGGCCGCCGTCTGCTCGTGTGAGCCGACGGCCTCACCCCAGCCTGTGACGACCGCGAGCGGCAGGCGCGGGTGACGTTCGCGCAAAGCGCGCGCCAGTTCCCAGCCACTCATGCCGGGCAAGCCGAGATCGGTGAACACGCCCGCAAACTCCGTCTCACTACAGCGCGTCAGCGCCTCGTGCCCGGTCTGCGCGACAAAGACTTCGTGACCGTCCTTTGCCAGTATGTCGCGCAGCAGCTCGCGCACGTGTTCTTCGTCGTCCACGACGAGGAAGCGTGCGCGCGCCGTGCGCTTGAGTGTGCCGGTCGGCACGGTCAACTCGGCGGTCGCGGGCCGGACTTTACTGCCGGCGCGCGCCACCGGCAATTGGATGCGAAACGTCGTGCCGCGCCCGACCTGCGATTCGACTTCGACCGTGCCTTCGTGCCGCCGGATAATGCCGTAGCTGACGGCGAGGCCAAGCCCCATGCCGGTCTTGCCCTTCGTAGTGAAGAACGGATTGAAGATGCGCGAGCGCACCTCTTCGGTCATGCCTGTGCCGTTGTCGCTGACGGAGATTTCCACCTGTCCGTCCACTTCGCGCGTCGCCAGCGTGAGCGTCCCGCCCTGCGGCATCGCGTCCACCGCATTGAAGACCATGTTGACCAGCACTTCGCGCAACTCTGATTCGTCGCCTAAGACCAAGCGGTTCGAGCGAATCTGTAATTCGAGACTGATGTGTACGTTGTTCGCTTCGGCTGCGTCCTTCCAGCGCGGGCGCGTGATCTCGCTCACGTCCAGAAGCAGTTGATCGACCGAGACGGGTTGGAAGTCGTGCGCGCGCCGCTGACGGGCAAAGTCCTGTATGCGTTTGATCGTCTTCGCGCCGTCCTTGGCCGTCTTGATGATGATCTTCAGGCCGGCTTCGATCTTTTCCGGGTCTTTGGTCGTCAGCAGCAACTGTGCGCGCCCCAGAATCCCGGCGAGCGTGTTGTTGAAATCGTGCGCGACGCCGGAGGCGAGTTCGCCGAGCGCGGACATCTTTTCGATCTGCGAATACTGCTCGCGGATGCGCTCCTGCTCGGCGATGTAATGCGACAGTTCCTCGACGTGGCGGCGGGCCTGCTCGGCCTGCTGTGCGGCGGCTTCGGCGCGCGCCGCCGCTTCCGCCTCAGTCTTGGCCGCCGTCGCCGAGACCTCGATGTTCTTGAGGTAAGTGCGATAGGTCAGATAGATGATGGCGATCATGGGGGCGACGGCGATGAGCGCGTAGAAGCCGATTGTGCCGATCAGTTTGGCGATGAAGCCGGCAGCGGACGCGCCCGCAAAGTATGTGACCGACGTGTAGATGCAATACTGGCGATAGACCTGCGCGACGGGTTGATCGGTCTTCCACGCCCACGCGACCGCCGCCAGAACGGAGTTGCCGATGTACTGCACGAGCGCCATGACCGAGAGCGCGATGACGAAATGCGGGCCGAAGGGGCCGTGCGCAATCGCGGCGACGGGGCCGAAACAGGCTTGCAGGATGACGACCGTGATGGCGGTGGTGAAGGCCACGAGCGCGGAGTTGTAGGCGAGCGTCATGGCCCGGCGACTGATGAGCAGCGACGAGCAGAGACCGTCGGCAGCGGCGAGCAGTATGGCCGCCTCGCCGCCGTAGAGCAGCATCGTCAAAAAGATCAGCGTTTCAGAGATGGTGATGCGCCCGTTGACGCCGGGCACGCGCACGGTGATGCGCGAAGTGAGCGCGACGGTGAGCGAGCCGAGCACGAGAAAGAGCGGGTCGAGTTGCGCGAACGGCAGCCGATAAGCCGAGTAGAGACACGCCGCCGCGCCGAGCGTGACGATGGTCAACATGAAGGGGCGGGCTAATTGCTGTCGGGTCGGATGTCGGGTCATAAAGCCGTGCTCCATTGGCTTGGGGGTAATGTCAGGCGCGCACGCACAGAGAGAGAAGCGCGCACATGAGCGGCGCTCGCTGTTAGCTCTCCGGCTGCTGTAGAAAGATCGTGTCGTAGCAGTCGCGCAGTTTGAAGCCGTTGCGGAAGAAGAAGCGTTGCGCGTCCTTGTTCTGTTCGTTGACGAGCAGGCAGAGCGACTTCGTCTCTTTGAGCAACACGCGCCCCAACTGCGACAGGCAGCGCGCGCCGTAACCCTTGCTGCGCTCGTCCGGATGGACGTAGATGCCTTCCAGATAGTATGTCTCGGGCGTCTCGGCCAGCACGTCCGCTTTGAACATCAGCCGGTCGCGTTCGCACCAGAGCCAGACGCGCCCCTGTGCGATGCGGCGCGCGAGGCGCAGGCGGAAACCTTCCGGGTCGCTCTCAAGCGGGTTGACGCCGCTCTCGGCGAAGACGAGCCGTGCGTTAACGGCCATGACGGGTTGCAGGTCATCGAGCGTCGCGCGGCGCAAGTCCGCGACGGGCGCGAGCGCGGCGACCGGCCAACGCTGATCGAGCAACAACTCGCGGCAGATAAGTCGCGCCTGCTGCCCGCCGCCCACGCTGTAATGCCACCAGAAACGCTCGACCTTGTCGGGCGGGCCGACAACGACGTGCGCCCGCTCATATTTTTGCGCGAGCCGGGCGAAGGCCGCGAGCACCGCTTCGCTCTGTGCCTCAAAGAGCGTGGCGTGGCCGACGAGCGCGACGCCGCAGAGTTGCCCGCTAACGTCGCGGGCCGCGTAGAACGTCCCGCGATTGAACGGACTCTCAATGCCGTTGTCGGCAATAAGACCGGCCATGACGAGCGTGTTGATCGCACCGCCGCGTAGGTAAGCGCGCACTTCCGCTTCGTCCTCATCGGTCAAGAGGGTGATGGTCGGGACTTCGGGCCGTGGGGGTGGCTCCGGCGTCGGCGTGGCCATCTTCGTGTGCCTGCTCGGTTGGGCCATAAGTCGCTCCTTTTATCCTTTCGCGTTCGGACTAATGGACGGACAGCGCGAGGGGGTGCGCCTGATCAATAACCCGTGTAGTCGCGGCCGGTATCAATTTCGACCGACGGCGGCGGCGCGGGGTCGCCGTTCACGGCGGCGGACTGCGCCTGCATGATGGCGTCGGCGCGCAGGGTGGCATCGCCGAAGATGATGCCGTCGCCAAAAATAATGCCGTCGCCGAAGATGATCCCGTCACCGAAGATGATGCCGTCGCCTAAGAACGCGCTGACGGAGACGACGGCCGTGCCCGTGCCGAGCCGGCCGCCGTCGCTCAGCAGAATGTTGTCGCCGAAGATAATGCCGTCGGAGATAAACGTGTTGTCACCGAAGATGATGCCGTTCGCCTCGACGCTGGCATCGGCGAGCGTGCGCCCCAGCCCGTAAACGCGCTGGTACTTCGTGATCAGATTCGTGCCGGTCGCGTAGGTGCGGTCTAGGATCAACCCTTGCGCCCATGTAAACGTGCCACCCGCGATACTGGTCTGCGGCGCGGGCGGCAGGTACGTCGTCAGCAGCGGCGCACCGATGGGCGTGCTGGCACTCAGGTCGCGCCGCACGAGTTTAGCCACGCGCACCGCGCCTTCGATGTTCAGTTGCCCCGCACCCTGCTCCAACGTGTTGCTGCCGGCTAATGGCTGCGCCGTGTACATCAACAAGGCCTTGACCATGTTCGGCGTCAGCGTCGGGTTCGCTTGCAGCACCAGCGCGGCTGCGCCCGCCACCACCGGCGCAGCCATCGACGTGCCGTTCATCAACATCATCTTGCGACTGTCCACGCTGCTCACACCGGCATCGAGTTCCGGGTGCTGCGTGACGATGAGATTGCCGGCCGCTTCGGCATCGACGATCTTGTTGCCGGGCGCGACGATGTCCGGTTTGATCAGATTGTCGTAGTGGCGCACGCCGAGTACGTCCGTCCAAGCGCCGCGCGTCGGCCCGCGCGAACTGTAAGAAGTGACGGTGTCGTCGCCGCGCGCGTCCGTGCCGAAGGTGTTGGTCGCGCCGACCGTAATGGCCGCCGGCTCGTCGCCCGGTGCGTGAATCTGGCCGTAGATTTTGTGCCCCGCCGCGTCCTTGCCGTTGTTGCCGGCGGCAGCGACGACGACCAGCCCCGCATCAACTAACCGCCGCACGGCGCGACAGACCGGATCGTTGCGGTAAGAATCTATGGCGGGTGCGCCGAGACTGAGGTTGACGATGCGTATGTTGTAGGCCGCGCGATTCGCCATGACCCAGTCGAGCGCGGCGAGGACGGAGGAGGTCGAGCCTGTGCCCTGTGCGTTCAGCACGCGCAGGTTGACGAGGTTGGCGTTGGGCGCGATGCCGATGTAGCCCGCCTGCGCGATGCGTCCGTTGCCCGCCGCGATAGAGGCGACGTGCGTGCCGTGCCCGTAAGGATCGTCCGTGCGATTCTCGCCCGTGAAGTCGCGGCTGGCGACGATGCGCAGGCCGTTGCGGCGATCAAGAAATGATCTGTGGTTGGTGTCGATGCCGGAATCAAGGACGGCGATGCCGATGCCTGTGCCGTCGAGTTCGCCGGAGTTTGGCCCGGCGAGCGGGCGCACCGCGTCCGCGCCCGTCGTCAGCGAGACGTGCCCGAAGGCTATATGCTCGCGGTCAAGCGAGACGAAGCGCACGTCGCCCCGCGCCGCGAGCGCTTCGGCCGCGGCGACGGGCAGTTCGAGCACACGCGTGTTCAGATTCTCCAACCGCCGCATGAGCCGCGCGCCATACGCGCCCCATTGCGCGTCAATGGCCCCGCCGATGAGGCGTTCGTCCAGTTGCACGATGACGCGGACGCGCGCCTGCCGCGTGCGCGCATCGCGCGCGAGTTGCCGCAAGTCCGGCGAAGTCTTCTCGCCGCCCTGAAGTAAGCGCGCGGGCGCGTTTAAGTCCACCCCTGCTTGCGCGTGTGCGTGTTCGCTCGCCGGCCAGACGCACAGCGCAGCGAGCAGCGAGAGTAGCGCGACCCACATCAACACCGGGGCATGTTTGTTGTGTTTCACCTTGACTCCTCCATTCGACCGCTCGCGTCACGTGCGCCGGGGGCTTCAGGCGGCGCGCGGACACGAAACCCCATGCTCGATAGTAGAGCTACTGCCCTGCTGTCTCTAAAGCCGACGACAGTCGCCCGGCAGACCACAGGGCTTCAAGTGCGAGGTCGAAACTGACAAAGACGGGAGAGTCGGAAACTTTTAGGGGCGTTGTAAAAAGGTAACTGCATGATAAACCTGCACCCGCCCGACAAGCAACTATTTAATGCAGCCCGCGCCCTACGGGTCGCCCGTCAGGAGCGCCGACTGCGCCTGCATGGCGGCATCGCCGATCACGATGCCATCGCCGATCACGATGCCGTCGCCGACGATGATCCCGTCGCCGATCACTATGCCGTTGCTGATAACGCCGCCGTAGCCGAGCAGCAGCCCCGTCTCCATAAAGGGCGCGCCGACGGTCAGACTCGTGCCGTCGCTCGTGCGTAGCACACCGTCGAGACCGATGCCGCCGGTCATCAGCGTTGGCGCAACGGTCTGTCCTGCGTCGCCTTCCAACACGCCGTCGCCGAGCACGTGCCCCGCGTCATAGATGCCCTGATAAGTCGTGATCAAAGCCGTGCCGCTCGCGCACGTGTGATTGAGCACCAGTCCTTGCGCCCACGCGAAACTCGCGCCGCCGATGGTTGATTGCGGGACGGGCGGCGCGGACAGCAGCAGCGGCTCGCCCTGCCAGCGCAGCGTCGCCGGCTCGTTGCGTACGAGTTTAGCCACGCGCACCGCGCCTTCGATGTTCAGTTGCCCCGCGCCCTGCTCCAACGTGTTGCTGCCGGCTAATGGCTGCGCCGTGTACATCAACAAGGCCTTGACCATGTTCGGCGTCAGCGTCGGGTTCGCTTGTAGCACCAGCGCGGCTGCGCCCGCCACCACCGGCGCAGCCATCGACGTGCCGCTCAGGGTCATCATGCGGCGACCGGGTTGCTGGCTGACGCCTGCGTCCAACTCAGGGTGTGTCTGCACCAGCAGGTTATTGGCCGCTTCGGCCCAGACGACGCGGTTGCCGGGCGCGACCAGATCAGGCTTGATGAGATTGTCGTAATGCTCCACGCCGCGCGAGTCCGTCCAAGCGCCGCGCGTCGGCCCGCGCGACGAATAGGTTGTCACCGCGTCGTCGCCGCGCGCATCCGTGCCGAAGGTGTTGGTCGCGCCGACGGTGATGGCCGCTGGCTCGTCGCCCGGCGCGTGTATGCGCCCGTAGAGTTTCTGACCCGCCGCGTCCTTGCCGTTGTTGCCGGCGGCGGCGACGACGACGATGCCGGCGTCAACCAGTTGGCGCACGGCCGCGCAGACAGGATCGATCTGGTATGAATCAATCGCCTGCGTGCCGAGGCTCATGTTGACGACGCGTATGTTGTAGCGCGTCTGGTTGGCGAGCACCCAGTCGAGCGCGGCGAGGACGGAGGAAGTTGTGCCCGTCCCTCGTGCGTCCAGCACGCGCAGATTGATGATGTTCGCGGCAGGCGCAACGCCTTCGTAAGCGCCGCCGAAACCAGCGTCGCGCCCGGCAGCGGCCGAAGCGACGTGCGTGCCGTGCCCGTAAGGATCGTCCGTGCGATTCTCGCCCGTGAAGTCGCGGCTGACGACGATGCGGCTGGAGCCGAGACTGTTGGTGAAGGCGATGTGGTTTGCGTCCAAGCCGGAATCGAGCACGGCGATGCCGACGTTTGCGCCGTCGAGCGTGCTGGTGGTGATGTTAAGACCGAGGAGGCCGGCGCTCGTCTGCGTGCGGACGGCGTTTGCGCCCGTCGTGTCTGTGATGTGCCCGAAGGCGGCGGCGGGCCGGTCGGGTGCGATGTAGCTTACGTCAGGGCGCGCGGCGAGCGCGGGGATGGCGGCGACCGGCAGCAGCAGCGCACGCGTGTCGAGGCGCGTGAAGCGTTGCAGCAGGCTGGCATTGAGATCGACGGCGAGCAGCGTCTCAAGCTCGCGCGTCGGCGCAACTTTGAACTGCACGACGACGGGCAGGCGCGTCGCCCCTTGCATCGTGCCGAGCGCCGCCCGCAGGTCGGGCGCGAGTTTGTCTTCAGCCTGCACGAGCGGACGCGCATCTGCGGCGCGCCGCGTCGCGCGTGTGACGGGCGCGGACGCGACGAGCGCGAGCAACGTCAGCCCGGCGATAATGCGTTGGTGCTTGCGGCTGAACACGAAAACTCTCCTTCGGGCGGCGGCAAATAGGCTGGACGGAAAAAATTTTAAGCGCGAATCTCAGGCGTCGGTCTAACTGAGTGCTGACCCTACGCGCGGCAAGCACCGTTCCACATACGGCGGTCGCACACGCAATGCCACCTTTTGCCCGCGTTCGGCCCGATCTGCCGCCCGCCGCACGCGCGGGGCGCGGCACAATGCCGCAAACACACGCGCCCGCGCCGCAGTGATTTACCGCAGATGAGGAAGGAGCGACGGCCTGACCCGCACGATAAAAACGTGTGCGCGCCGGCCCGGCGAACGCACGCGCACTTTGCGCTCGACGCCGTCGCGCGGGGGCGCGAATGGCCCGCGCGCCAGTCGGTTAAGGAACGTGAGTTCAAGTTAACTCGTCAGAGCAAACGAGCCGATGCGCGCTGGCGCAAGGGCGCGCGCCGCATGCAAGCTGGCACGTCGCTTGCCCGCCGCATCCACAGCGTCTCCCCAGGACGATTAAAGGTTAAAAAGATTTTTCGTGTTCAGACTGACCGTCATGCCGATGTTATAAGCCGGCACTTGCGATGCATTTCGGGCCAGAGTTGGTGTTCTAAGGTTGGCGCGGCTTGATGAGGCCGCCGAGAGGTTCGCAAATGGCAGACAGAGCCGAGCCAGTGCGTTTGTTGATCGCCGACGACGACCGACAGGTCAGAGAAGTGCTGCATGAGTTTCTGAGCGCCCGCTATGAATGCCGGGCGGTGGACTCGGCCGAGGCGGCGCTCACGCTCATGCGCCAAGTGCGCTTTGATCTCATCATCAGCGACATCACGATGGGCGGGCAGAGCGGGCTTGAGCTTGTGCCACAGGCGCAGCGGCTTGCGCCCGACACGGTCATCATCATGATCAGCGGCGCGCAGACTATCGAGCACGCCATCGCCGCCATGCGCGCGGGCGCGTTCGATTATCTGACCAAGCCGTTCGAGCTTGTGCAGGTGGAAACGGCCGTTGCGCGCGCGCTCAAACATCATGCGCTGCTCGTTACCAAGCGCCGCTACGAACAACAACTCACCGAGTTGGTCGCGCAGCGCACGGCGGAACTAAACCGCGCGCTCGAATCGCTCGCCGACTCTTATCGCGCGACCTTGCGCGCGCTCGCCACCGCGCTTGAGACGCGCGACCGCGAGACGCACGGCCATAGCGAGCGCGTAGTCAGTTTCAGTCTGCGGCTGGGGCGTGAGTTGAACGTGACGGGCGATGCGCTACGCGCGCTTGAGTTCGGCTCGCTCCTGCATGACATCGGCAAGATCGGCATCCCCGATGCGATCCTGCGTAAGCCCGCCACGCTCGACGACCGCGAATGGGAGTGCATGCGCCAGCACCCGGCGCTCGGCGCGCAGATTCTCGCCGGCATCGAATTTCTCGCGGGCGCGGCCTACGTCGTGGCGCAGCACCATGAACGCTTCGACGGCACGGGTTATCCGGATGGTCTCTGCGGCACAGAGATCGATCTGAACGCGCGCATCTTCGCCGTGGCCGACGCCTTCGATGCGATCACGAGCGACCGCGTGTATCGGGTGGGTCGTTCTTACGAAGCGGCCGTCGGCGAGTTGGTGCAGGAGCAGGGTCGGCAGTTCGACCCGGATGTGGTCGCAGCCTTTCTGCGTATCCCGACCGTTGACTGGGAGGAGTTGCGCGCCCGCGCCACGCGCGCCCGCAACAGAGCGGTGATTGAACGTTGCGCGCCCGGCGCGACCAATGTGGCGGCGGCGCGGCGCGCCTTGCTCGCAACGGCGCGCCCCATGCTGGTCTGACCAAAAGCGCGCGGCTTGGTGCGGCCGTCGGCCGTCAAATCCTGTCCAGTTCGGCAACCGTCCGCTCGCCTCTGACGTTGCCCGTATTGAGCGTCGAAGCCGGCTCGAACAGCAGCACGTGCGCCTCTTCGTCCGCGACGGGCCGGTGCTCGACGCCGCGCGGCACGACGATGAACTCGCCCGTCTCAAGCCAGACATCGTGCTCCCGAAACTCCATCCGAAAGCGCCCCGCTACGACTAAGAACAACTCGTCCTCCGTCTCGTGATGATGCCAGACGAAGGGGCCGGTAAACTTCACCAGTTTGACCAACTGCCCGTTCAACTCGCCCACGATCTTCGGCTGCCAGTGTTCATTAAAGAGCGCCAGCTTCTCTTTGAGATTAACTTTATCCATCGGCTTAACTCCCAGTTTCAGAAGGCGCATCATGCTCGCCATCCCGCCCACTTAAACCCTCACGCGTCACGCCGCCGCGCGCACCTCGGCCCGCGCCTCGTGCAGCGCCTCGACCAGCGCGCTTATATCTGCTTCACGGGTACGATAATTCGTCACGCACGCGCGCAAGACGTGGCGACCGTTGCCGAGGCGCGTGGTGGAAAGCCAGGCCGCGCCGGACGCGAGCACCGCGTTGAGAATAGCGTCGAGGTGCGCGAGCGCATCGCCGCCCGCCGCGCCGTCAACGAAACAAACGACCGGCAACTCCGTCTCGTTGACGATAAGCCAGTCGTCGTTGGCTAGTTCGCGGCGTAGCAGCGCGCCCATCGCGGTCTGCTGACGAATTGCGGCGGCGTAACCATCCCAACCGGCGACGAGGAGCGACATGAAGACCTTCGCGCCCGTGAAGCGCCGCGACCACTGCATCGAATGTTCGTAAGGACTGCTGATGTCGTGTTCGCTTTCGACGGCGCGCGGCATGTAGGCGTTCGCCACGCGGAAGGTGCGCGTGAGGATGTCCGCGTGTCTGGTTAGAAAGAGGCCCGCGCCCATCGGGACGGACAGCCATTTGTGCGCGTCGAACGTGATGGAATCGGCGCGTTCAATGCCCGTGAGCAACGGACGCAGTTCCGGCACGAGCGCCGCCGCGCCGCCCCACGCCGCGTCCGCATGCAGCCACAACTGATGCTGCGCCGCGATGTCGGCCAACTCCGCGACCGGATCGAGCACGCCGGAGTTGGTTGTGCCGAGCGTGGCCGTGATCATAAACGGCGCGTAGCCGGCGGCGCGGTCGCGCTCGATCTGCGCGGCGAGCGCGCGCCGGTCAAGCTGCAATTTGTCGTCCACCGGAATCTCGCGCACGGCGTCCGTGCCAAGCCCCGACAGACGCGCCGCCTTGATGATTGAGTGATGCCCTTCGGCCGAGATGTAGAGGACGGGCGGCGCGGGAAGCGCGCGCACGCCGCCGCGCGCAAACTCAGGCCATGTGTGCGTGAGCGCCGCGAGCACCGCCGTGTGGTTTGCCTCCATGCCGCCGGAACAGAACGTGCCGTCGGTCTCTGCGTAGCCGAAGCGCGCACCGAACGCACGCACAAGATGCATCTCAACTTCCGCCGCGAACGGGTTATGACTCCACGCCGCGATCTGCGGATTGAAGGCGGCGACGAGCGCATCGGCGGCGATGCCCATCGTCGTCGGCGCAGGATTGAACAGCCCGTAGTAGCGCGGGTGCGGCGTGTGTACCTGATACTGTCTCAGACATTCGACGACGAAGGCGACCGCTGCCTGCGGCGCGACGGCGTGCGTGAAATCATAAGGCGCAAGCCGCGCGCGTAACTCCAACGGGTTGGGCGTGCGGCTCACCGGCAACCGCTCGACCTCTGCGGCGTAAGCCTCAATCTCTGCGACCACGCTTTGCCACAGTGCAACGCGCGCCGCCTCGTCCAGCATCAACATAACTGCTCGTGCTCCTGCTCAATCTTCAGGCTAGAATGCCCGCATGTTAACCGATGCAACGCGCCCTGCGCGACTCGTTGACTTAAGTCATGAAGTGGCCGACGGGCTAGTGACTTACAAGGGTCTGCCCGCGCCCGTCGTCTGCGATTATCTAACGCGCGCCGCTTCACGCGCGCTTTATGCGCCCGGCACAGAGTTTCACATCGGGCGCATAGATATGGTCGCCAACACGGGCACGTATCTCGACGCGCCTTTTCATCGCTACGCCGACGGCGCGGACGTGGCGCAACTAGACCTCGCCCAACTCGCAGACCTTGATACGCTCGTGCTCACACACAAGGGCGCGCGCGCGATTGACGTTGATCTTTTTACGCCGCACGAACTACGCGGGCGGGCCGTGCTCGTGCATACAGGTTGGGCCGCGCACTGGAACACGGAGCAATACTTCAGCGGTCATCCGTATCTGACGCGCGCCGCGGCCGAGCATCTGGCGACGTGCGGCGCACGCCTCGTCGGCATTGATTCGCTCAACATAGACGACACGGCCGATCTCGCGCGCCCGGCTCATTCAATTCTGCTGCGCGCTGGCATTCCGATTGTCGAACACCTGTGCAACCTCGCGGCACTGCCAGCCGAGGGGTGCAGGTTCTTTGCCGTGCCCGTCAAGGTCAAAGGCATGGGCACGTTCCCCGTCAGAGCATTTGCGCTCGTCGCTTGAGCGCCAGCACTGCGAAGGACACCAGATGATGAGACGAAGCCTGCCGTTTCTTTTGCTGACCGCGTTGCCGGCCCTTTTTATGTTGCCAGCAGTCAGCGCACAAGAGCAGCCGTTGTCGCCCGCGCTCGCGTCGCTCGTAGCGGCGGAACGTGCGTTCGCGCGCCTCTCTGTCGAGCAGGGCGTGCGCGCGGCGTTTATGACCTACTTCGCGGAGGACGGCATCAACTTCCAGCCACATCCGACGAACACGAAAGAGGCTTATCGCAAACGCCCCGCGCCCACCGCGCCGCAACCCTTCACGCTCGACTGGTTTCCCATCTACGCCGACGTGTCGCGCGCGGGCGACCTCGGTTACACGACCGGCCCCTATGCCATCACGCCCCTTGCGCCGCAGACGCGCCCCACACAGCATGGCTATTACTTCTCCGTCTGGCAAAAGCAGGCGGACGGCAGTTGGAAGGTGGTCGTTGACTTAGGCATCAGCACGCCCGCGCCTTCGCCCGACGCGCCCGCGCCCGCGTTTCAACAGCCGCGCAAACTCGGCGGCGACCTTGCGCCCGCGCAATCGAAGTTTGACAGTACGCAGGCCGAACTACTGGCGGCCGACCGCGCGCTCTTGCAGGCCGAGCGCGCGCGCGGCGTCGCAGCGGCGCTGCCCGCCGCGATGATCGAAGAGGCGCGGCTGCATCGCAACGACATGTTCCCAATCGTCGGTCGCCGCGCGATCAGCGCCTACCTCAAGGGCCGGCAGGCGCACGTCAACGGCGTGCCAATGAAAGCGGCTACGGCCACTTCAGGCGATCTCGGCTACACCTACGGGAGCTACGAATTGCGCGCCGCCGCAACGCAAGAGAAAGGTTATTACGTGCGCGTCTGGAAGCGCGTCGGCAACAAGTGGCGCGTGGCCTTAGACACCGCTAGCCCACTCCCGCCGGACGCGAAATAGCGCGGCATAGAAACTCAAGCACGAAACCCAACCCGGCCGCGCCTGCGCCAGAGACGCTAAAGCTCTTTGCGCGCTGCTTCAGGTTTGTTTCGTCTCGCTTCGTGGTTTACTGGCCCGACGCACACAGCAATTTCTGCGGCCGGCAAAAATTTTTCCGCGCCGCCCCTATCCTTTCCCGCCGCGCGTGTCTCTTAAACATTGAAGGCTGATGGCCGATGGCGCATGACGAAAGCGTGGAGATGCCCGACGAGGTGTTGGTAGTCGGGGCGATGATGGGCGACCTGAGCGCCTTCGACGAGTTATGCGCGCGTTACCGCACGGCGGTCGTGCGCGCGGCGCAATCAGTGGTCGGGCGCGCGGACGCCGAAGACGTGGCACAGGATGCGCTCCTGATAGCCTTCAAGGCGCTGCCCACGCTCGAAGCGCCGTCGAAGTTCGCGGCGTGGCTCGCCGCCATTACGCGCCATCGCGCCTTTCGGTTCACGCGCGAGGAGCGCGCACACAGAGCCGGGCGCGTCGAGTTGGACGAGGCGCTCTTAGCGGAACTGGGCGCGCTCACGCGCCCGCTGGTCGAGCAGGCGGACAAGGCGGACTTGCGGCAGGCGCTCGACCGCATGCCGGGCGATTACGCGCTCGTCCTGCGCCTGCACTATCTGGACGAGATGCCTTTAAAACGCATCGCGGCCTTCGTCGGCGTGCCGCTCACGACCGTGAAGTGGCGCGTGCATCAAGGGAAGAAGTTGCTGCGCGAGCAGCTAGAAATGACCGTCACGAGAGGTTGAAAGATGGAACGAGAGAAAGAACTGCTGAAACTCATCAACGTGCTGCGTCGCACCGGGCGCATGGCCATGCAGGCCGAATGGACAGGCGCGGGCAAAGACCCCGCGACCGCCAGCTACTGTGCCGCCCGCTACAACCGCGTGCTCGAACGCCTGAAGGAGATCGACGCGGGCGCGGGCACGGTCTTCGACCCGTTGCCCGCCGATAGCCCGCTCGCCGTCGTGGCGATGGCGTGCCGGCAGTTGGTTGCTTACTACGAGGACGAGTTGCCGCCGGAGATGCGCCGGCATGGTCATCGCCCGCACATGGGCGCGTTCGTCGTAGACGCGCGTTCGACCTTCAAAGACTTCTGGCAAAAGTCTTCGCGCGACATCGAAGATCTGGGGGAGTTCATCCGCGAGTCAATCGCGGAGTGGATGCGACAGCGCAAAACTCCGGAGGGGCGCTGCGCTCCGGGCGCAAACGCAGACACCTCGGCGCGCGATGCGGCGGCGGGCGCAAGCGGGCCGGAACCGCCCACGCCGCCCGAACCGCCCCGCCCGCCGCAACCCTGAACGGGCGCGCGGTGACATAAGATGGAGACGATGATCGCCGTCCACGACTTGCAGAAGACTTACGCGCCGAAGGCAAACGCCTGCCGGTCGCAGTCAAGGTCGTGGACGGCATCACGTTCGAGGGCGCGCGCGGCGAGTTCTTCGGGCTGCCCGGCTTCTGCCGGCTCTTTACCTTTCGGGGGCTGCGCTAGTTCACGCGCCGCGCGCGCTTAATCCGTCAGACGCAAAGCGAAGTGGTGGCATTCGATGATCATGCGCTTATGCAGATAGAACCTGTGCGCCGCAAATCGCTGCACGCCGGAATCAAGATGAAACTGCGCACATTGTTCCGCGCGCGCGTGCGCGACTAACCAATCGAACAGCGCGCCGCCGTAGCCCTTCGACCTGTCCGCGCTCTGCGCCACCAGATCGTCCACGTAGAGAAACCTGCCCCACGCCAGACACTCGGAGATTCTGAAGCCCGCCACCGCTTTCACTTCCGTTGTCTGAAGAAAGGCGAGCCGGTAGCCCGCGCTCGCCGTCTGCTGTTTGACGCGCCGCAAAAATTCATCCGCCGCGACGTGCGGGCGCAACTCCGCCATCACCGGGTAACAACTTTGAATCTCTTCGTCCGTCTGCGCCAGCCTTATGCCTGCACTCATACTCATAAACGCTGCACCCCTTACGCAACCAACTTTGCCGCCACCGCTACCTGCGCGCGCCGTCGCCACACGTTCAAACCGATGCCCGCCATGATCGCCAACCCGCCCGCGATGATGCGCCACGTCACGTGTTCGTCGAGCCACCATAGACCGAGCAGCACGGCGATGACCGGCGTGACCAGCGAAATAAGCATCGTCTTCGTCACATCCATGTTGCGCACCAGCCAGTAGTAGAGCAGGAACGCGGCGCACGAGCCGACGAGCGTCAGATAGAGCAGCGAGCCGAGCGCGCGCGCCGTCCAGTGAAAGCCAAACGGGCTGCCTTCCAGCCAACGTCCGAGGACGAGCAGCGGCACAAGCCCACACAACATCTGTCCCGCCGCCAGCACCGCCGGATCGAGATGCCCGCCGCGCGCTTTGACGAGCACGTTGGCGTAGGCGGCACAGAACGCGCCGACGACGATGGCAACGCTGCCCGCCAGCGCCCCACGCCCCTCGCCGTGCAACTGATCCGCAAAGATGAGCGCCACGCCCGCCATGCCGAGCAGCACGCCGCAGAGTTTCGCCCAGGTGATCCGCTCCGCCGGCAGATGATAATGCGCGATGACGAGACCGAAGACCGGGATAGTCGTTTGCAGAATCGCGGCCAGGCCGGAAGAGATGCGCTGCTCGCCCCAGAAGACCGTGCCGTAGTTGATGGTGAAGGCGAGCAGCCCCGTGATGCAGATGAGCAGCCAATCGCGGCGTGTCCGCGGCAGCGGGATGCGGCGGACAACCACGACGCCGACGAGCACGGCGGCGGCGAGCACGAAGCGGATGGCGGCGAAGCTGATGGGCGGCAAATCTTCGAGGCCCAACTTGATAAAGAGCCACGTCGAACCCCAGATCAGGCAGAGCACCAGCCAGACGAGCACGGGGCGCTTCATACGCGCCCTTCTTCTGCCGCGCCCGCACCTTCAACGCCTGCGCCCGCCGCTGCCGGCTCGCTGCTATCCAATCCGCTCGGGCCTTGTCGTGGGTCGAAGCGTTCCAGCCAGCGGTCGGGCTGCGCGAGCGCCTCAAAGCCGAAGCGGCGATAAAGTTCGTGCGCGTCGCGCGTCGCCAACACCCAGCGCCGCAGGTTTTGTAACTCAGGATGCGCAAGGATCACTTCGACCATCCACTTGGCCAAACCCTGCCCGCGAAACTCCGCCAGCACGAACACGTCCGCCAGCCACGCGAACGTGGCCCGGTCGGTCACGACGCGCGCAAACCCGATCTGCCGGCCGGACTTGTACAACCCGAAGGGCAAAGAGTTGTCCACCGAACGTTTGATCAAGTCGAGGCTGCGCCCGCGCGCCCAGTAGGATTGCCGGCTCAGGAAATCGTGCAGCACGGCGAAATCGAGCCGCGCCCGCTCCGTGCTGATCTCAAACTCGCCACGCCGCCAAACCTGCTCCATGCCCGTGTGCCTCCAATGCTGCACGATTCTATGCGGTGCGGCGGGTGGCTAAAAGAGCCATTTCAAAATGTGACGCAAGGGCCATTTGCGCGCCCGTCGTGCAGCGGCGCACATCAATCGCCTGAGGTAGATCGGAAGCGCGCGACGTAGCGCCGGTACGCAGCAACTTCACTCTGCGCCCGCGCGTCCGTCCAGCCGAGATATTTTTGCGCGACGTGCGCCGCCGCTTCGACCGCGTCGAGGCCGAGCGCGCCATCGAGGCCCACCATCGTGCGGCGCAACAGACAATCAGCCAGCGTCTCGGCCAGTTCAAAGCGAAACGCGAACACGACCTCGGCCGCGAGCGCGCCGCTCGTCGGGCTAAAGGGCGCGCGCAGGTCGGCCGCCATCTCCGCCAAATGCAACACCTCTGCGGCGCGCGTGCCGTAGATGCGCAGCAGGCGCGCGCTCGCTGCCGGCGCTAACGAACTCTCCGCGTTGAGACGCTCGCTGAAGAGGCGAAAGTCCGCGCACGCCGCACCGGGCAGCGCCCGCCGAGCCGTCACACAGGGCGGCGAAGCGCGCCGCAGTTTTCGATGGATGAGATCAACGGCTTGCCGGGCCAGTTCGCGGTAGGTCGTCAGCTTGCCGCCGACGATGGAGACGAAGCCTGCGAGCGGCGGCGCGTGGGCGCGGATGAAGTGGCGGCGCGTGATGCCGGCGGGCGTGTTGGCGGACGCGCGCGCAAGCGGGCGCACGCCCGCGTAAGCGTAGAGCACGTCGGCGCGCGTGAGTTGTGCCTGCGGCAGCACGCGGTTCGTCTCGGCGAGCAGGTAGTCGAGTTCCGCCTCGGTTGGCGTGACGCAGTCGAGATCGCCCGTGTAGCGCAGGTCGGTCGTGCCGATGAGATAAAGCTCTTGCCAGGGGATGATGAAGAACGGGCGACGGTCGGTCTGCGCCTCGACGTAGAGCGCAACGGGCGGCGCGCCGTTAAAGGGCGCGACGACGATGTGGCTGCCCTTCGTGCCGCCGATCATCGGGGCCGACGGCGGACTAACTTGAGCGACAACCTCATCAACCCACGCGCCTGCCGCGTTCACGACAACCGGCGCTTGCGCGTGATACGTGCGCGCGTCATCGCGCAACAGATCAACGAACTCGACGCCGCGCACGCGCCCGTCGGTCGCCACGATGCGCGTCACGCGCGCGTAGGTCAGGACGCCCGCACCGTGCGCCGCCGCGTCCAGCACGTTCTCCAACGCGAGTCGTTCGGCGTACTCGACCTGCGCGTCGTAATAGAGGGCCGCGCCGCGCAGGTTCGCGGCGGCAAGACCGGGCGCGCGCTGAAGCGTCGCGGCACGCGTGAGCGTGCGATGAGCGGGGAGCGACTTGTCGAAGGCGAGCAGGTCGTAGAGCAGCAGCCCGGCGCGGATCGTCATGGGCGCGCGGGCGGCGTGCGCGTAGAGCGGGATGAGCAGCGGGAGCGGCCGGACGAGATGCGGAGCATTGCGCAGCAGGCGCTCGCGCTCGCGCAGGGATTCGCGCACCAGCCCTAACTCTCCATGTTCGAGATAACGCAGGCCGCCATGAATCAGGCGCGTTGACCATGCGGTTGTGCCGCCCGCGATGTCGCCCTTGTCGAGCAGCAGCACGCGCAGACCGCGCAGCGCCGCGTCGCGCGCGATCCCTGCGCCGTTGATGCCTGCGCCGATGATGATCGCGTCGAACTGCGCGCGCTCGATGTTGGTCAGCAGATCGCGCCGCATGCCGGGCAGGAATTTAACCGCAAAGCGCGCAAACAAAAAACGCAAAGCGCGCCGAGAATTTCCCGGCCCTTTGCGTTCTTACTTTGCGTCCTTGCGTGAGATTTTCTTTGATCAGTATTAGCCTCACGCAAGGGCGCAGAGCTAAGCAAGGCGTTGTTAATGCAGCGCGTGCCAGACGAAGGTGAATGCGGGTTCGGCGCGGTCGGCGAGGAACGTCCAGCCATGCCCGCCGGGCGCGAGGTGGTATTCATGTTTGACGCCCGCTTCGGTCAGCACCGCGTCGAGTTGGCGATTGCCTGCGTCGAAGCCGTAGCGATCCTGCTCGCCCACGTCGAAGTAGATTTTCAGCGCCTTAAGTTTCGCCGCGTTCTCTTTGGCCAGATAGAGCGGATTGTTGGCCTGAAAGTAGGCAGCATCGGGCGGTGCGCCGAAGAGTTTGGTGGCCAGTTGGTAGCGATAGCCGCCGTAGCGATCCGTCGGCGCGGTGGGCGGCTGCGGCAGTTGATCAAAGAGCGCGGCGCTGTGCGCGGCGACGCCCGCAAACATTTCCGGGTGCTTGAAGGCGATCAGCAGCGCGCCATAGCCGCCCATCGAGATGCCTTCGATGAGCCGGTGCTGCGCGCCGGGCAGCGTGCGATATTTGCCTTCGATGAAGGGTAAGAAATCTTTGACGATGGCGTCCTCGTAACGCGTGCCATCTTTACCGTTGATGTAGAAACTGTTCGCGCCGTAAGGCATGGCGACGATGAAATCGCCGACCTTATTAGCTGCGCGCAGCGCCGCCAGCTTCGCCTCGATGCCCTGCCCTTCCCAGTCGCGCTCGTCGTTATTCAGCCCGTGCAGGAAGATGACGAGCGGATAACGCTGCTTGGTCTTTTGCTCGTAGGCGGGCGGGAGCGACACGGCGTAGCGCACGTTGCGGCCGAGACTCGGCGACGCGAACTCTGCGTACTCGATGTGCCCGGCGGGCGCGCTGTTTGTGGTTGCGGTTTGGGTTTGCGTCGTGCCGCCTTGCTGCGAGGGAGTGGCGACGGCGAGTCCTTGCCACGTCGCCGCCGCCACCGCTACCGCCAGCGTGCAGGCCAGAGACCCGCACAGCGCGAACGGTAGCAATTTGGCCGGAGGGCGCGCGAGGATGGCCCGCTCTGCGCGGGTGCGCTCGTCTGTTCGCGTGCGCGCGGCTTCGCTCGCCGCCGCGCACCGTCGTCTGAAAATGTTCATCATCAACCCTTGTGCAATGCGTTACTGTTTCGGTGTGGTGGGGAAGTGGTTGAGGCCGAGCCGCGCAGCGGTGCGGTCGCTCAAATCAATCATGGCGGCGGCGTTGATGGCGGCGGCGATGCAGATCGCTTCGCTGATCTCTTCTTTGCTCACGCCGAGCGCCAGCGCCTTCTTCATGTGCCCGTCCAGACAGCCCTCGCACTTGGCGACGAGCGACGCGGCGATGGAGATCAACTCCTGCACGCGCGGGTCGAGCACACGCCGTTCGGGCGTGTAGTACAGTTCCTTGTAGTACGCGCCGTAGACCTTCTTCATGCGCGGCTCAAGCATCGAGTAGGACGAGGTCGGCTCGTCCGACGCCATCGGGATCGCCTTCTCGGTCGAGACCTGCTCGGCCGCGGCGGCCGCGTCCGCCGTTGCCGTCGCCGTCGCGCCCGCCCCGTTCATGTCTTTCTCATCCATCGCGTGAAACCTCCCAAAGCAGTGCCGAGTGCCGAGTGACAAGTGCCGAGTTAAAACTTTCTGCCCGCTCGGCACTCGTCCCTTGTCACCCGTCACTGTCTTTACATCGTGAGCTTCTCGTTGAGCGTGCGGTCGCCGTAGTGGAACTTGAGCCAGACGGTGCGCCCGTTGCGCGCCGTGTCAATGACGAGATGATCAACGGCGGGTGCGCCTTTGTCGAACTTGATCGGCTTGGAGACGACGATGTTGGCGTCCTTCGGGGTATCCACGAACACGTTGCCGGCCTTCAGGAACGTGCCGCCTTCGCCGGGCGTGAACGAGGCGAGCGAGAGCATCATGCTCTTGTTCTCTTTGGCGTTGGCAGGCGTGATGACGATGGCGTAGTCGCCGGGCGCGAGTTTCTTGCCCGCCCAGGTGGCCGGCGCGTTGAGCCGCAGATGCGCGATGGGCCAAGTCCGGCCGGCGTAGTAGCCTTGATTGCGCGGGTCGTTGCCGGTTTCGATGTAGTTGAACGTGGCTTCGCCGAACGGCAGGTTGAGGTAGCGCACTTCGACCGCACCTTTGGTGTGCCCCACGTCGACGGCGGAAGCTTGAACCGTGGTCAGTTTGCGTTTGTCCACGCGCCCTTCGCTGGACATCTGGCTCATGTTGTCCTGCGCGAGCGCGCTGGCGGCGCAGAGCGTACCGACGAGCGCGGCGATGGCGCACAGGCGGGCGAGGATTTTAGTGGCTGCTGTCATAATGATGAGTTCCTTTCTCTGAGAACGTATGGGTGCTGGCCGAGCCGTTGCCGGGTTTGCTGACGTTGCTTGATACGTGTCGGGCACGCGCCCGGTTTCAGCGCGCGTGGCCGAATCTCACTGTGCGCCGGCCGCCGCCTGCTCGGCGGTTTGCAGAAACGCGACGACCGTTGTCATGTAGGCGACCGGGTCTGCGTCGTAAGCGCGCCCGTGCGTGGCGCGTTCGCCCGTGATGATGAGTTTGCGCTTGAGCGGGCTGCGGGCCGCCGCATAGAGCGGTTCCAGCACCGTCTCGTTCGGCATACGCACGTCGCCACTGCTGCCGATGAACAGGATGGGCCGGCGTATCCCGGCGACCGCGCGGCGCAGGTCGAAATCGGCGGCGCGGAAGTTCATGCGCCAGGCGGTGAACTGTAGCAGCAGCGTGGCGAAAGGAAAAGCGGGCACGCCGACGCCGCGCGGCAGGCGAATCAACCCGACGTGATGCCTGACCGTGTCGGCAAACGAGAGGAAGCTCGATTCCGCCACGACCGCGATAATGTCCTGCTCGTCGGCGGCTTCGGCCGCCGCGAGCAGCGTCGCCGCCGCGCCCATCGAGACGCCCATCAGCACGATCCGCTGACCCGGCGCGCGCGTGCGGACGAACTGCGCCGCCGCCTCAACGTCGTGTCGCTCGTCGTAACCGATAGTGGAGAACTCCGCCGCGCTGTGCCCGTGCCGGCGGAGATCATAGAGCAGCACGCCGTAGCCCGCGCGCCAGAGTTCGACGCCGCGATCGAGCATCTCGTAACGCGAGCGAAACAGCCCGTGCGTCATGACGATGTTGACGGCGTGCGTGCGCGCGGGCAGATACCAACCGGAGAGTTGATTGCCGTCGGCTGAAGTGAACGTCACATCTTCATAGACGGCCCCTTGCGCGGCGGGCGTGTCCGTGCGGCGGCGCTCGTCGGGGCGCGTGCCCGCCTTCGTCACGGCGAAGCTCAAAAGTAGCGGCAAGCCGACGACGATTAAGAGCGCCAGCGCGCAGACGACGTAAGCGAGTTTCCGCAGCACGCGCCGGCCGCGCGCGCGCGCAGCACGCGGCGCATGCGGCTCGTAGAGTTTGCGCAGACTGAGCCACGCGCCAAACGTCAGCAGCGCACACCACACCGCGACGGCCATCAAACCGAAACGCGGATACAGCCGCGCGCCCACCGCCACGGCGACCGCGATGCCGAGTTGCGACATGCCGTTGCGGAGCGCCACGTAGGTCGCGCGCTCTTTGGGCGCGACGAGTTCCGTGATCAAAGCCTGCAACGGTGCGACGCGCAGCGCGGCGACAAAGGCAGTGAGACCGATGAGCGTCCAGAGCGTCGCGCTGCGATTGAAGGTCGGGAGCAGCAAGAGCAGCACGGCGAGCGCCACGCTGCTGCCGATGGCGATGCGCCGCTTGCCATAGCGATCCGCCAGCATGCCGCCGGCCGCGCCGCCCAGAACAGCGCCCACGCCCGCCACCGCGTAGATCGCGCCGACCTCGCGCGGCCCCTCCCGGAACGCATCAAAGAGCCACGCGCCCAAGTACGTCGTCAACCCGACCAACCCGCCGGAGATAAAGAACGCGCTCACGATCCCGCGCCGCGTCGCACTCGTGCGCCAGGCCAGTCGCCACAGCCCCGCGAGACTCGCCTCCGTGCGCGCGCCCGGCTGCGCCGCCACGCCGGATTCAGGCTCGACCACAGTCTCGGTTGCCCCTGTCGCTTCGTCTGCTTGTGCCTGCGCGCCTGCGCTACGCAAAGGAAACTGCCGCACGAGCAGACCGGCGAAACCGACCAGCACGGCCGTTGCGCCAAAGACCACGCGCCAGCCGAACCGCCCCGCGAGCCACGTCCCCACCGGCACGCCTAACACGGGCGCGAGAAAGTAACTGATCGCCACGCCGCTCATCTGCCGCCCGCGCCGCGCGTAGTCCGAAGCGTTCGCCAGCGCCGCAATCGCCAGCGCCGACACCAGCCCCCCGGCGAAGCCCGCCAGCGCCCGCGCCGTCCAGAACACGGCCAACTTCGGCGCAAACGCCGCCGCCAAATTGGCCACGACGAACAACAAGGCCGCGCGCGGCAACCACACCACCGCCTCGACGCGCGCCGCAAACCGGCCCAACAACAGCGCCACTGCCGCCGCAGCCACCGCGTAGATCGTCACGCTCGCCGCCACCAGCGTCGGCGCAGCCGCTAAGCCCGCGGCCACCTGCGGCGTGATCGCGCCGATGACCTGCGAATCCACGAGCGCCGCCAGCATCAGCAGGCAGGCTGACACAACGGCCGGGCGCGACGATGTCTGCGTAAACGTGAGATCGGGGGTGGCGGTTGACATAAGCGGCAGAATGCTCGCGCATCTTCGCCCTGCATCCGTGCGCTTGTCAACAACGCGCGCCGCCGGCCATCGAGGCGGACGCTTTTGGCGCGCGGACAAGTTATAATCGCGCGCCGAAGTAGTTGGAGTTTAATCGTCGAGCGAGTGCAGGCTGAAGTTTGACGCGCGATGCGTGAACCGATCCGTTGGCGTTGGGGCGTGTTGGCGGCGGCGGCGCTCGCGCTGCTGGCGCTGTTTCCGCAAATTTATCTGTGGCACGAGCGCGGGCGCGCGTGGCAGGGCGCGAACGCTTACTTTTATACGGACGAGCCGGCCTACGCCGCTTACGTCAACGCGTTGATTGACGGTCGCCCGCGCCGCAACGACCCTTACACGGGTGTGGACGACACGCCCGCCGCGCCGCTTCCCGAATCCCTCTTCTCGATCCAGTTCGTGCCCGCTTACATGATCGCGCTGCCCGCGCGCGCGCTCGGTCTCTCGACCGCGACCGCCTTCATCCTGCTTGCGCCGCTCGTTGCGTTGACGACGGCGCTGGCGCTCTTTTGGCTGCTCGCGCTCCTAATCGAAGACGAACGTGCGGCGGCGGCGTTCGTCCCAATGGTGCTGTGCCTCGGCATACTGTTGTCGGCCAACGGGCTGGTGCGCGCGCTGCTCGGTCAGGAGACCGCTTACGTCTATCTGCCGTTTCTGCGGCGCTACATTCCGGCCGCGCCGTTTCCCTTTTTCATGCTCTTTTTCCCGCTCACGTGGTGCGCGTTGACCGACGCGGTGCGCCGTCGCCGTCTGCTCTACGCACTCGGCGCGGGCTTGTGCTTTACGGTCTGCGTCTACGGCTATTTTTACCTGTGGACGGCCGCCGCCGCGTGGCTCGCGCTGGTCGCGTTGCTGTGGCTTGCGTGCAAGCCGGACGGGTGGCGCGCGAGTCTCACATCGTTTGCCCTGATCGGAGCGATGGCCAGCGGTGCGCTCATCCCTTACGCCGTGCTGCTCGCGCATCGTGCGCCGACGATGGACGTGGTGCAGGCGCTCGTCCGCACGCACGCGCCCGACCTGCTGCGCTCAATCGAGGTGTTTGCGCTCATCGTCGTCGGCGCGCTCGTCGTCGGCTTAAAGCGCGGGCGCATAAGCTTACGCGAGCCGCGCGTGTTGTGCGCCATCGCGTTCGCCGTGCTGCCGTTCGTGCTGTTCAATCAACAGGTCTTGACGGGGCGCTCGCTTCAGCCGATGCACTACGAACAGTTCGTGACGCCTTACGTGACGCTCATCGCCGCCGCGCTCACCGCGTCGCTCATCTGGCGCGGCCGTGGCGCGCGCCGCCCGTTGCCGTTGCAGGTCGTGCTCATCGTCGCCTACGTCGCTTACGCGTGGGGCGCGGGCGAGACTTGGATTGCGACGCGCCGGTTCGCAGAGGCGAACGTGCTGCGCGACGAGGCGCGGGCCGTTTCGCTACGCCTGCGCGGAATCGCGGCCCGTGCGTACGACGACGCGACGGGCGCACCCGCCGACCCGCGCGCCGTCGTCTTTGCGACGGACATTTCGCGCGCCGACAATCTGCCGATGGTTGCGCCGCAACCCGTCCTCTGGGCGCCGCACATGTTCGTCTTCTCCGGCGTGACGGTCGCGCAGAACAAGGAACGCTTCTTTCAGTATCTCTACTATTCGGGCGTGGACGCAGAGGACTTCGTGCGCAACTATCAGCATCAGGGTTTCGTCTATTACGCCATCTTCGGCTGGGAGCGCGCGAACCCGAAGTTGACCGTCAACTACAAGCCGGTCACGGAAGAGGAACTACAGGTCGAGGCGCGCAACTACGCCGACTACATCGCCAGCTTCGACCGCACGCGCGCCACGCACCCGACGCTCGCCTATATGCTCGCCGCGGCCGATGCGCCGCTCAACTTCGCGCACCTCGACCGCTGGTACACGCGCGCCGCGGGCGAGCGCATCGGCCCTTACGTGCTTTATCGTCTACAGCCGCGCCCGTAAGCTGCGCCTGATTGACACCGTTCGCGGCCAGCGTATATTGTGCGTCACCTTGTATTGTGCGTGCCCCTTTAACCGCTTCTCACCATGAACGCTCACCTCCGTTGTTCTCGCCGTGACGGAGACCATGTTGATAGATAGCCTGCTGTGAGGACGACTTCGTTAAGCAAAACTCTGTGGCGGCTCTGGCTGCTCGCCGGGCTGATGCTCGGCTGTCTCTGCATAGTGCAGGCCAACACGAGCGCGCCCGTCCTGCTGAGCGAACCGGCGTCCACGCGCGCCCTCGCCTTTACCTCGCCGACTTACCTGCGCGAGCCGTTTCAACCAACGTGCCGCGTCCCGCTCTGTCAGGGCGAGCCGACGCGCATCATCATCTTCGTGATGAACCTGCGCTTGCAGGTTGGCGAAGCTGCGTCGGTCGTCGCCGCCGAGGCCGAGGATGCCGCGCACCGCCATTACGAGCTTCAGGTCGAAGCCGTCGCGCCCGTCGGCAGCTACGATTGGCTGAACGCCGTCGTCTTCAAACTGCCCAGCGACCTGAACGACGTGGGCGACGTGCTGGTGCGGGTCGCTTATGGCGGCGCACAGTCGAATCGCGTCCGCATCGGCATCGGCCACATCGGCGGCGGGCCGCCGGACGACGAGGGCGCAAGCCCCACGCCTGCGCCGCCCTTCGTGCTCAGCGGTCTCGTGACCGACGGGCGCGCCGCGCTCGCCGGTGTGACGCTCATGTTGCAGGGGGCGCAGGCAACGTCGTTCGTCACGGCTGCCGACGGCCAGTTTTCGTTCGGCGACCTCGCGTCCGGCGCAAGCTACACCATCACCCCGCTGAATCCGCGTTACACCTTCAACCCGCTCAGCCTCACGTTCGACAATCTCTACGCAAACGCGAGCGCCAGTTTCACGGGCACGCCGAACAACTTCACGATCAACGGCCGCGTGGCAACGCCGGCCGGCGTCGGGCTGAGCGGCTTAACCGTCTCACTCGAAGGCGGCGCGGGGCCGCCGCGCACCACGACGACCGACGCGCAAGGGCGCTACTCGTTCGCCGCCGTGCAGGCTGCGAGCGATTACGTCGTCACGACCAACAAAGCGCACTACACTTTCAACCCGGCACGCCTGCGGCTCACCGATCTCGCCGCCGACACGACGGCCGATTTCACCGCCCTCATCGACCACTTCCAGTTGAGCGGGTACATCGGCGACGAAGGCCACCCGTTCGGCGGCATTGCCGTGCAACTGAGCGGCACGCAGACCGCTACCACCTACACCAACGGGGCCGGCGCTTATATCTTCAGCGTCCCCGCCGAAGGCGACTACACCATCACGCCTTCCGAGCAGCACTTCTATACCTACGCCCCGCAGAGCCAGAGTTTCGCCAACGTCGTCGCCGACCAGATGGTGAACTTCATCGCCACACCGGCCGAGCCTGCGAGTCCGCAACAGGTATTGGCCTTCGACGGCACGCCGCAGACCGTTGACTACGGCATGTTCTTCGATGAGGGCGTCAACCTCGGCCACTTCTTCTGGGAGTTCTGGGCCATGCCGGGCCCGGCCGCCGGCTCGACCTATCTGCTCTCGGACGGCTACGGCGGCGCGCACGCGCTCCTGTTCGGCTTCAGTCTCTACGGTTCGAGCGAGCCGGGCCGCTATCAGTTCTTCGGCGATGTCTGGGACGGCACGGACGTGATCTACTTTAGCAGCGACGAGGGGCCCGCGATTGGCGAGTGGGGTCATTACGCCGTCGGTTGGGACGGGCGCGAGATCATCACTTACTTAAACGGCGTCCCGTGCGGGCGGCTCGCCTTCACGGGCCCGCGTCGCACCTACGGCCCCGCCGGCGGTGGCGGTCGCCTGCTCATCGGCGGCTCAGATCACAGCAACTTCAACGGGCGCATCGCACAGGTGCGCGGCTTCGAGGGCTATAACCCGCGCGAGCAGACCGAGCGCGCCGGGCCGAGCATCACCGCGCCCCGCGCAGCATTCGCGCCGGACACGCTCTTTCGGCGCGGCGGTCAACTGCTCAGCAACTACTTCAGCCCCGCGCAGACCGTCGCTGATCTGTCGCCCGGTCTCAACGGCCAGACGCACCCCGGGCGGCTACGCGGCACACCCTTTCCTTATGGTCTGCTCATCTTTTGCGAAGAGTGCCCGCGCCCGCAATATGTCGTCGATCCGTCCGCGCCGAACTTTGCGACGCAGCACGCGCCCGCACCGCAGCAGTTCACGCCACCTCAGCCACCGCACGCCGCGCTCGTCTTCGACTCGTTCACGCGGCCGAATGCGACCTATGCCCTCGGCGGAAGCGGCGGACTCGGCATGACCGAAGGCAGCTCGCTCGACGCGCTCGTGTGGCAGAGCGTTGCGCCCGCTGCTGCGCGCCAACCATTCGGCATCCAGAACGGGCGCGTCGTCATACTTGCCGACGAGACGGCCATGGCGTGGCTGTCGCTTGCGCCCGCCGCGCCGGGCGATCTTGAGATACGCGCCGACCGCCACGCCGGTCTCTGGGGCAGCGGGCTTGATACCGGCCTCAGTTTCCGCGTTGCCGACGCGCAGAACTACTTCTTCGCTTACACGGGCGAGCAGGGGCCGGACGAAGGTGTGCGTGCGCTCACCGTCGGCTATTACGCGGAGGGGACGCGCACCGATCTGGCGACGAAGTTGCCCCTGCCGCGCGGCTGGAAGACGCTGCGCGTCGTGACGCTGCGCGACGGCACGCTCAGCGTCTATGCCGATGCAACGCTTGTTTACACGACCACGAATGAGTTGCTGGCCACAGCCAACGGTGTGGGTCTCTACAACGACCGGGCCGGGCTTGGACTGACAAACAGGTGGGATAATTTTACCGTCTATGCCGCGCCTTGAAATCAAGTGGTGCGCCTCCCGCACCCTCCCGGCACAAGCGGTCTGGTCGGGACTAAGCGCAGCCCGCCCGGTCTAATGAGCACGCGCGGGCAAAAGTTAAAAGTGCAACACTTCAATTAAGCTCGCTGCACTTCAGTTAAGCTCATTTCACTTGGGTTAAGCTCGTTCACTTGGGCGCGATGAAGGCGAGCGTCAGGTCTGTGTTCAGACCGGGCAGGGCGCGCGGGTTCTGGTGAAAGGCCGTCTCGATGCGGACGCGGTCGTGGACGTAGTTGAACAATTCGCCGGCCGTGATGTAGCGGTCGGAGTTGGCGTCCGCCTCGCCGCGCAGACCCTCCAAGATGGCCCAACTGAAGATGCCGTGCCCGCCGCCCCAGCGCGGCCCCTCCTGCGAGAGTTCGTTTACATCCGAAGAGGTCAAAACGGCCCGCCCCGTCTCGGTGAAGAGACGCGAGGCATAGAGGTTGATCAGATTATTCTCCAACCCGCCGCGTGTGACGATCTGCGCGCCGGAGAGACCCGCGCTGTGGCAAGTGTCCACGAAGGTGACGACGCGTTGGGCGCGCACCTGATGGTCGAGCACCTCCTGTAGCTCCGACATCGGGAGCGCGGTGTTCGGCATGTCGGCCACTTTCGTGTCGTGCAGGATGAAGTAGAGGTTCTGCGGCGCGTAAGGATCGGGCGCACCGTGCCCGGCGAGGAAGATGAAGATCAGATCGCCCGTACTGGCACGCGGCAGAAACCGACCGAGCGCGGCGCGCACGCCGTCTATCGTGGCCTGCTCGTTTTCGAGATAGACAATGTCGCCGGCCGCGAAGTTGCCGCCCTGCGGCCCCTGTAGAAAGTCGCGGATCGCGCGCGCGTCGGCATCCGGGTAGGTCAGATCGCGCAAGCCCTGCTCGTGATACTTGTAGCGCGAGACGCCGATGATGAGCGCATACTTGCGCCCTTTGAACTGCGCCGAGACGGCGGCCTCGCGGCGTCTGATGGGCACGCTCATGCGCGTCAGGTTACCGGCCGCGTCCTTCGCTTCGATGACGAGCGCAGCGGTCTGCGCTGTGATGTTGACGGTGCGCTCGAAGGCTTGCGCGTTCGTGGCGGCCGCATTGGCATTGACCGGGGCGGCTGATGAAGTCTGCGCTTGCGCGAGTTCGACCATGAGACCGCGCGTGGCGGGCGCGGGCGTGAGTGCGGCGGGCTGACCGTTGACAGTGAGCGCAGCGACCGCGCCATCATCGCTGACAAGCCCCGCGATCTTGAACGTGCCGCTCTCGCCGACGAGGCGGAGCGCGCCGGTCGGCTGTTGCAGTAGAACGATGGGCGGTTGCCGGTCTGCACCGGCGTTGGCGGGCACGGATTCGATGGTGGCGACGGAGGCGATGTTCTGTTCGCGCGCGATCCGATTGTTGGTGATCAGGACGTAAGAGGCATAGTAGGTGTGATTGTCGCGGTCGGTCGCGCTGATCTCGATGACGTTCTTGCCGGGTTGGAGATGAAAGCGCGGGCGACTGTCGAGGTCGAGCGTCACGATGTGGCCGGCGCTGGACGCGCGTATGCTCTGGATCGTGCCGGCCGATTCGCCGTTGATCTTGGTGTAAATCTTGCCGTAGTTGATTCCCTCGGCGTAAGGGTTCGCCACGCGCAGCTTGAGCATGTGCAGATCGGGCGACGGGATGGCGGTTTCTGGCGCAGTGATCGGCCCCGACGCGATGTCAGGCAATTCCAGCGCGAAGGGTTTGCGCCGCTCCGGCTCGTCCACCAGCACCGGCGCGGCCGACGAAGACTTGAGGGCCGGCAGCAGAAGCGCGGCGCACGCGCACGCCAAGCAGCCGAGCAGCAACGCGCGCCGCGCACGCAGTCGGGCTGAGGGTTGAGGGCTGAGGGCTGAAAGATGAAGTGTCGTCATGCGCTTTAACGATCTCTTATTCATGCCTCATCTCCTCAGCCCTCAGCCTGCAGCCTGCATCCTTAGTTTTCCTTACGGCCGGCGGCCCGTCGGACTCGGCGCGGGCGCGGAAGTTGACCCGCTCGGTGTGCCGGAGACGTTGACCGGTTCGATGTTCTTGGTCGAGACGTTCATGGCCGGCGGGGCCGACCACGTTAGCTCGCCCGCTTCCTGCATGTAGTCGTAGATGACCTCCATGTTGGGCGGCAGCCCACCACCGTTCTGGCGCTGGTAGAGGCTCACGAACTCTTTCAGGTTGGCGACGATCTCGGCCATCTGCGCGCCGTCCTTGTTGTCAGCGAGCGCGAGGGCACGGTGGAGCCGCGCTTCGGGCAGGACGCGGCGCTTGTCCAACTCGATGGCGCGCACAAACTCTGCGAGCGCGCGCACCTTCTCGGCCGGTCTGTGCGCCGTCAGCTTCAAGACCTTGCCGTAGTAGAAGTGCGCGTAAGGGTCGTTCGAGCGAATGGCCAGCGACTCTTCCAGGTTGGTGCGCGCCATCTGGAACATGTCGTAGTAGTAGGCGCGCACGCCGTTGTCGCGTTTCAACTCGGCCATCACGGCCTCGAACTCGGCGGTCGAGCCGATCAGCTCGCCCGCGTCGAGCTTGGCCCGCAACTCGGCCGACATCTGCGTGTTGAGCGCTCTGGTGGCGGCGGCGGCGCGTTGGGCGGCGTCACGTTGCGGGTCGAGCGCCTTGCCCGGCCCCGTGGCCGCGACCGGCGGGGCGGCGGGGCTGGTCGCTTCCACCATGCGCGACGCGGCCAGATCGGTTGCGCCGACGATCAACCCGGCCTTTAATGCGTCCCCACCCCCGCCGAGCAGGTTGTTGACCTGAATGACGCGTTCGGCGACCCGCTCGGCGTCGGCCATAAAGCCCAGCCCCACGCGGGCGTCGCGCCGGCTGGCGCGCTGCAGGCTGGCGTAGAACTTCGGCACTTCACGCGCGTCGTAGTTGCGATCAAGCATGTACCTGAGACCGAGTTGATCCGCTTCGTCCTCCTGAAGCCGATCCCAAGAGTTGATGGCGTCCGGGTAGGCGAACTTCAGGAGCGACGGGGCGAGACTGAAGGCGAGCACGCCGACCTGTGCCGCGTCGTTGGCGGAGCCACCGGCCGCGCCCGTGATGCCGGCGGCGGCTGCGCCGATGACCGCGCCCCAGATCGCGCGCTTCTTGGCCTGCTTCTCGTTGTACGGCTGGATGCCCTGCGCCACCAGCACGTCGTCGTGCCAGTGATCCTTTTCGATGTGCCCGATCTCGTGGCCCAGCACGTAGGCGAGTTGCGCCTCGTTATCCACGACCGAGAGCAGACCCGTCGAGACATAGACCGTGCCGGTCGAGAGCGAGCGCGCTTCAGGCACGGGGTTCAGCAGAATCTTGAAGGCGTAGAGGCGCTGCGAGTTGGCCGGCACGATGGACTGCCCGACCCGGTTGACGTAATCCTGCGCGAGCGGGTTGTCGTAGAGCGTGTCGTAGATTTTCAGCCGGTCGCCGTTGCGCATGACCTGCGTGTCGCCGCTGTCGCGCGTGTTCAGGTCGTAAGCGTACTCGCTATGCTCGCGCATCTTCGAGCGGTAGGAGTCCTCGACATCTTCGCGGAACTCCGGGTCTTTGTTATAGAGGTCGAGCGAGAATTTTTTGATCTCCTGATACTTGCGCTCCTGCTTCGATAATTTAGGCGCTGCATTCGCATCCTTCTTATCGTCCTTTTTATCGTCTTTCTTGTCGTCCTTTTTCGCATCCTTCTTGTCCTGCACGCCGGGGGCGGCGCGGCGGACTTTGGCAAAGCTGACGAGCGATGCGCCAAAGACGAGACAGAGGGCGGCGACCAGCGCCAGAACGAAACGTGCGGCGTGCTGAGACATAGGGGAGTTCTCCTTAGATGGTTGGTAAAACTGAGGTACTGTCGGACACCCGGCCGCCGGGTGTGTAGTGTGTTGTGGTGAACGCTTGCGGCTGAAGCGCGAAGCGCGCGCGGGTGCGACCACGCGATCAATTGATTGCGGCGCGCACCCTACCACAACTCGTTCCCGCCAAGCAAGGTTTTCGCGCGCCCCGCGCGGGCCGCCGCGCGCCAAATGGCGGCGGTTCTGGCCCTGTTCTTGCCCTAACTTATCTATAACTCCGCCAGACGTATTGATTGCGGCCACTCGTGCGGCCGGCAACGAGACAGAGGCACTAAAATATGACGCCGGATGAAGCTGAAAAGACACTGGTCACGCCGCGCTTCGACGAGACGGAAGCGCAGGAGGCACGCCCCGTCGAACCGCTCGCCGACGTGCGCCGGCGCAGTTGGCCGAGGCTCGGCCGGCACTTCCGCGCGCCGCACGCACGCCCTTGGCCGCTGGCGCTCATGGCTGCCTGTCTACTGGCCATCGGCGCAATCGGCGCGACCGTGTTCCTGCGCGGCCGGCCGCCGAGCGCGCCACCTGCGCCCGTCGAACAAACGGCCGCGCAAGTGCCCGCCAACTCGACGACGACTCAGCCTAACCGCGCCGCCGACAACGCGCCCGCGCGTGCGCGCACGGAACGACGCGAGCCGGACGCCCCGCGCGCCGCAAGTCAGCCCGTCGTGCGCCCGCCGGTCGAATACGTCAGCGCGGACGATGAAGACGGCGCGCGGCGTGGTGGTGAGATAAGAGCGCGTGACGAAGAGAAACGCGAGCACAAAAAAGAGAAGCGCAAACACAAGGAGCGCGACGACGGCGAAGAGGATGCAGGCTTCAGCGCGCCGCGCCCGAAGAAAGATAAGCAGCGGGCCACGGGCGCACGCCTCGTTGATGTCATTCACTAAGCGCACGCGCGCCGACACTTAGGCACGCGCGCTGAATCGCATACGCGCGCGGCGCACAGGTTACTCGGTCGGGCCTTCCGCCGCGCTCGCCGCGCCTGTCTCTCCTGTCTCTTCCTGCTCGGCCAGTTTCGCCACCGTCGCCAACGTGTCAATCTCGGCGGCGCTTTTATCGGGGCGCAGGCGCAGTATGCGCGGGAAGCGCAGGGCGTAGCCGCCCTTGTGGCGCTGCGACGCCTGCACGCGATCAAACGTGACCTCAAGCACGATCTGCGGCTCGACGACGCGCACGCGCCCGTGCGCAAACTCCTGAAGCGTGTGCGCGCGAAACCACTCGGTCAACTCGGCCAACTCCACATCCGTCAAGCCCGAATAAGCCTTGCCGACGTTGAGCAACTCGCCGTCCTCTTCCGAGCGGCGCACGGCGAACGTGTAGTCCGACAACAGGTGTCGCCGCTTGCCGTGCCCGACTTCGACCGCTGTGACGACCACATCCAGCGTCGCCAGCGCGCGTTTCAACTTCAACCATTCGCGCCCGCGTTTGCCCGGCTTGTAAGACGAGCGCGGGTCTTTCAACATCAGCCCCTCGTTGCCGCGCGCACGCGCCGCGTCGAACTGCGCGTCGAGCACCGTTACATCCGTGACGCGCGCGGCCGCCGACAAACGCACGGTCGCCGCCGGGTCGGGCGCAATTAAGTTTTCGAGCGTGTGCCGGCGCTGCTCAAGCGGCGCGGCCAGCAGCACGCGCCCGTCGGCGTAGAGCAGGTCGTAAGCGATAAAGACGACGGGCGTGGCCGCTAACAAGTCCGCGCCGACGGTCTTGCGCCCCAGCCGCTTTTGCAGTTCGAGAAACGGTAGGATGGTCTGGCCGCGCGCGGGCACGATCTCGCCGTCAATGATCGCGTCGGTCGGCAGGAGTTTGAGCGGCCCGACGAGTTCCGGGAAGCGGTGCGTGATCTCGTCGAGCGTGCGTGAATAGAGCGCGACGCGCCCGGCCTGCACGTGCGCCTGCGCGCGTATGCCGTCGAACTTGTCTTCGGCATAGAACCAGTCGGGCATCGTGCGCGCCACGTCCGCGAGATCGGCGGCCGCGGTCGCCAGCATGAACTTGAGCGGGTGGAACAATCTCATCCCGACGCCCGCCAGTTCATTGCGCCGTGCGCGCAAGGCCGTCTCGCCGATGTCGCCCGTCAGCATGTTGACGTGCGCCACGGTTGCGAGCGGCTGCGCGAAGGCGCGCGCGATGGCGTCTTCCACCAGCCCCTCTTTTAAACCGATGCGCAGGTCGCCGACGAGCAGTTTGACGAGATACTTGCCTTCAAGCGCCGTCGCGCGCTGCAAGGCGGCGACGACGAGCGTCTTCTTGTTCTTCGTGCCGCGCGTCTCGCTGAGCCGTTCGATCAGGCTTTCGATTTCTGCGAGCGTGAAGGTCGGTGCGACAACGGCATCGCGCCCCGCCTCCGCCAGCACCTCTGCGGCGACCTCGCCCGAATCGCCGAGCCGCACGTAGCGCGGGCGCAGGTTCTCCACCGCAAAGCCGCTCACCTCGCTCAAGGCATCGCGCAACAGCCCGCCGCCCACGTTCGTCGTCCGCATGTCGCTTTGGGCAAACTGCTGCCCGGCGAAGTAGCGCGCGGCGCGCACCAGATCGGCGTCGGCGAGTTCGTGGAAATACGCGCCGAGCAGCGCCGCCTTTGCCAACTTCTTCGTCGTCGCCGCGACCCGTTCAGCCGTCGCCGCGAAACCGAGCAGCGCGCCCGGCGCGCCCGGCTCAAGTGCAACTGTCTTCCCCTTTGTACGCGCCATGTCGTTAGTCTAGCATCTCCCGGCCGTGGCTTTCCGGCGGCGGGCGTGTCGTAGTAAGCTAACGCCTCTTTCGCCGCTCGGCTTAACACACCACAAGGAAGGTTCAGATCGTTAATGGCTCAGAATGTACCTATCACCGTCGCGCACGGCGACGGCATCGGCCCCGAAATCATGGAGGCGACGCTCGCCATCCTCAAGCAGGCGGGCGCGCGGCTTGAGATCGAGACCATCGAGATCGGCGAACAGGTTTACAAGCGCGGGATTGACACAGGCATCGAGCCGAGCGCGTGGGACAGTTTGCGCCGCACGAAAGTTTTCTTGAAAGCGCCGATCACCACGCCGCAGGGCGGCGGCTACAAGAGCCTCAACGTGACGGTGCGCAAGACGCTCGGCCTCTACGCTAATGTGCGCCCCTGCGTCGCTTATCATCCCTTTGTCGCCACCAAGCATCCGCAGATGGACGTGGTCATCGTGCGCGAGAATGAAGAGGACACGTATGCCGGCATCGAACACCGGCAGACGGCGCAGGTCGTGCAATGTCTGAAACTCATCTCGCGGCCGGGCAGCGAGAAGATTGTGCGCTACGCCTTCGAGTACGCGCGCCGGAACAACCGGCAGAAGGTCACCTGCTTCACCAAAGACAACATCATGAAGCTGACCGACGGGCTGTTTCACAAGGTCTTCGACGAGATCGGCGCGGAGTACAAGGACATCGAGCAGGAACATTGGATCGTGGACATCGGCGCGGCGAAGTTGGCCGACACGCCCGAAGCCTTCGACGTGATCGTGATGCCGAACCTCTACGGCGACATCCTCTCGGACGTGGCCGCGCAGATCGCCGGTTCAGTCGGCTTGGCCGGCTCGGCCAATATCGGCACAATCGCCGCGATGTTTGAAGCCATTCACGGTTCCGCGCCGCGCCGCGCGGGGCAGAACATGGCGAACCCTTCGGGGCTATTGCTCGGCGCGGTGCTGATGCTCGTCCACATCGATCAGGCCGACATCGCCGAGCACGTACACAATGCATGGCTCCGCACGATTGAAGACGGCGTGCATACTTACGACATTTACAAAGAGGGCGTGAGCAAACAGAAGGTCGGCACGCGCGAGTTTGCCGAAGCCGTCGTAGCGCGGCTCGGCCAAGTGCCGCAGACATTGAAGGCCGTCAAGTACAACGCGGGCGGTGGCACGGCCACGGCCACACACGGCGCGGGGACAGAGAGCGCGCAGAAAGAGACCGTCGGCGTGGACGTGTTCCTCGACTGGACGCAGGGCACGCCCGACGAACTCGCGGCGGCGCTGCTGAAACTCGCGGGCGATCTGAAGCTGACCGTCATCCACAATCGCGGCATCAAGGTCTGGCCTGAAGGTTTGCCTGAAACTTTCTGCTCCGACCACTGGCGCTGCCGCTTCACGACACAGACCGGCGCGGGCCGAGTGGCCCACGCGCAGATCGTGGGCTTGCTGCAACGCATGGCGGACGCCGGCCTCGACTTCATCAAGACCGAGCACCTGTGCAACTTCGACGGCCAGCCCGGCTACTCGGTCTAAAATTTTTCCCGCCCGCCTTGCCGGACGGGCGCGCGACAGGTCTCGTCCGGGCGGGCTTAATGCCCTTTGACAGTCAGAATCAACTTGCAAACCATGTCACAGCAAACAATCAACCGGCCGGACTCCGGCGAGTATCAGCCTTACTACGAGAAATACGTTTCGCTCGTGCCCGCAGGCGACGTGTGCGAAACGCTCGACCGCCAAGTTGCGGACACGCTCCGGCTGCTGCGCGGACTAGACGAGACGCAGGGCAATCACGCTTATGAGCCGGGCAAGTGGAGCATCAAGAGCGTCATCGGACACGTCAGCGATACCGAGCGCATCTTCGCCTATCGCGCGCTCCGCTTCGCGCGCGGCGACGCGACCCCGCTCCCCGGCTACGATCAGGACGAGTTCGGCCGCTTCGCTAATTTCGACGCGCGCACGCTCGCCGATCTGGCAGACGAGTTCCAAAGCGTCCGCGCCGCCACCAGCACACTCCTGCGCTCGCTCGACGCCGCTGCTTGGCAACGGCGCGGCACGGCCAACAACGCAGAGGTCAGCGTCCGCGCGCTCGCACACATCATCGCCGGGCACGAACTGCACCACGTGCAGATCATCCGCGAGCGCTACCTGTAAGCCGGCGGCGTTGCTGGTGCGCGCCTGCTCCTTAACCACGAGTCGAAGCTATGAGTGATGCGCGGGGGCAAACAAGTGAGCGCGCAGGCGCGGCGCAAGCCCCACCGCGCGTTGCGGTGATCATGGGCAGTAAGTCCGACTGGGAGACGATGCGGCATGCGGCCGAGGTGCTGCGAGAGTTCGGCGTGCCGCACGAGTGTCAGGTGGTGTCGGCGCATCGGACGCCTGCGTGGATGGCGGAGTTTGCGGGTCAGGCGGAGGCGCGTGGGCTGAAGGTGATCATCGCGGGCGCGGGCGGCGCGGCGCACCTGCCCGGCATGGTCGCGGCGCAGACCGTGTTGCCGGTGCTTGGCGTGCCCGTCGAGAGCCGCGCGCTCAAGGGCATGGACTCGCTCTTGTCCATCGTGCAGATGCCGGCCGGGATTCCGGTCGGGACGCTCGCCATCGGCGCGGCGGGCGCGAAGAACGCGGCGCTCTTGGCCGTGGCGATTCTGGCGAACGAAGACGCGGACTTGCGCGCACGCCTGCACGCGTTCCGGCGCGAGCAGGAACAACAGGTGCGCGCGGCGACGCTGGAAACATAGCTTAAGAGTAGCTTGAGATATAAGTGACGTGACCCGTCCCATCCTCCCCGGCGCTAGGCTCGGCGTACTCGGCAGCGGTCAACTCGGGCGCATGTTCGCCATGGCCGCGCGGCGCATGGGCTACCTCGTCCACACCTTCTCGCCCGACAGCGACACGCCGACCGGGCAGGTCGCAGACGTTGAAGTCACAGCTTCGTATGACGACCTCGACGCCGTGCGCGCGTTCGCGCAAGGGGTCGAAGTCGTGACCTTCGAGTTTGAGAATGTCCCGGCGACGACCGTCGAAGCCGTCGCCGAGTTCGTGCCTGTGCGGCCGGGCGGCGCGGTGCTGCACACGGCGCAACATCGTCTCCGCGAAAAAACCTTTCTCGTCGCCGCCGGCTTCCCCGTCACGCCCTTCCGCCACGTCCGCACACTTGCAGAACTACGCACCGCTGTCGCCGCGCTCGGACTCCCCTGCGTCCTTAAGACCGCAGGCTTCGGCTACGACGGCAAGGGGCAGCGGCTCATTAAAGCCGACACGGAGATCGAAGCGGCCTATGCCGCGCTCGCCGGGCGCGAAGCGATCCTCGAAGCCTTCGTTGATTTCGCGTGCGAGGTCTCGGTTGTCTGCGCGCGCGGCGCAGACGGCGCAAGCGTCCACTACGGCGTGATCGAGAACAGGCACGAGCGCCACATACTCGATTGCTCCATCGCCCCGGCCCGTGTGCCGTCGGCGGTCGCACGCCAAGCGACCGAGATCGCGGCGAGCATCCTCGAACAACTCGACGTGGTGGGCGTGCTCTGCGTCGAATTCTTTCTGACGAGGGCGGGCCAACTCTTCGTCAACGAGCTTGCGCCGCGCCCGCACAACTCCGGTCATCTCACGATTGATGCCTGCGTGACGAGCCAGTTTGAACAACAGGTGCGCGCCGTCTGCGGGCTGCCGCTCGGCGTGCCCGACCAACTGCGCCCCGCCGCGATGGCCAACCTGCTCGGCGACCTCTGGCAGCAGGGCGAACCAGATTGGCGCGCGGCTTGCGCCGCGCCCAACGTCAAACTCCACCTCTACGGCAAACACGAAGCGCGCACCGGGCGCAAGATGGGCCATCTCACCGCGCTCGCCGCCACGCCCGCCGAAGCTCTCAGCACGGTGCGCGCTGCCCGCGCGGCGCTGACCGTAAAGACTTAAAACGTCGCCCGCCGGGCTTGCGCGCCGGTAAGCAGCACAAGCGGTGTAGGTTCGCGCATAAAATGAAAATCCCCTGACGGGGAATCAACAGCTTACGGGCGTTAGTCGCGCATAAAGTGAAAAACAGATGCGCGCATAAGGCGCAAAAATCCTGACATTCTTGCGCACATAATGATAATTTCGGCAGGGGCTAAGGTAAGGTCACGCAGTGTCGAAGACATCAAGACGTGAACCGAATGTAGGCTAAACAGTGCGCGTAACTAAAAGTCCACCCCTCAGGCCTGCATCTGCTCGCCCAGCCGCAGCACTCGCTCCGCGTTCCGGTAGCAGACCTTGTCGCGCTGTGCCTGATCGGTCAACACCGGGGTGTTTTCGATCCACTCAGCGGCCTTCTTCGTGTCCTCGTAAGGGTAATCGACCGAGAACAGCACGCGGTCGTCGCCCATCTCCGCCAGCGCGCACTGGAGCGCCGAATCCTGGCAGACGCCGGTCGTCGTGATGATGAGGTTCGAGCGGAAATAGTCGGACGGCTGCGCCTTCTGCAGGCCGCACACGTTGTTCGTCGTGGCGTAGCGCGAGTCGAGGCGCCACAAGAAGTACGGGAGCGTCTCGCCCATGTGGCCGAGGATGATCGTGAGGTCGGGGAAGCGGTCAAAGAGGCCGCTGAAGAGCAGGCGCAGGCAGTGCGAGGAGTTGTCCGTCGTCCACCCCCATGTCGCGCCTTGTAGCACGGAATACCCGTCGAGGACATACGGCTGGATGTGGGGGTTAGCCGGGTGAATGTAGATCGGCACGCCCAACCGGACGACGCGCTCCCAGAAGGGCTGATAGCAGGCGTCGTCGAGATAGACACCGTTCGTTTGGCCGTTGATCATCGCGCCGAGGAAGCCCAACTCCTCCACGCACCGCTGCAACTCGTCGCCCGCCGCCCGCACGTCCTGCATCGCGAGGTGCGCGAAGCCGCGATACCTGTCCGGGTGCTGCTTAATCAGCGCCTGCATGAAGTCGTTCGCCTCGTGCGCCCGCGCGACCGCAATACCGGCGTCCTTCTCGGCCTGCACGCCGGGGCTTGTCTGTGACAGCACGAAGATATCGATGCCGGCGTCGTCCATCGCACCGATGCGCTGGTCGGAGTCTTCGAGCGCTTGAGTTAAGGCGGCGGCGGACTCCGGCGTGGAGGCGACCGCCAGCGTGATGGCCAAGTAGTCTTTGGTCGCAGGCGTGGTGATCGCCTCTTCCAGCGCGAATTTTCTCGTCATGAATTTTATCCTTTGCTGCGTGAGGCTCTGGTGCCCGTCGGGCCATATCAGGGCGGCGTCGCCGCCGAACCCGACCGCGAGGGTCTCGCTCAATCCGTGGGCGGACTCGACTCCCGAGCGAAGTGACGATATACGCCTGCACCGCAGATAAGTCAATCATTCTCTGGGCAGGGGGCTTCTGTGCGTAACGCGGGCACTACCGCACATGCCCGTGACCGGTTTCACCTTATGAGAGAACTCACAGCGGGCCGAAAAATTCTGCTTGACGTTTGGAACCTTAGTTGTACTATTGTCGTAGTACAATATGGCAATGACGGAGGCGTTCAATATTGATGCCCGCGACCCGACGCCGCTCTACGCGCAGCTTGAGCGGGCGATCCGGTTCGCCATTGCGACGGGGCGCTTGAACATCGGCGACCAGTTGCCGACCGTGCGCCAGTTGGCGGTGAACCTGCGGATCAACGCGAACACGGTGGCGAAGGTCTATGCGGAGTTGGAGCGCACGGGCGTGGTCGAGACGCGGCGCGGCGTGGGCACGTTCGTGCGCGCGCCGGGTGTGAAGTTTGCCGCGACGCGCCCGACGGCGGCGCAGGAGGAGCGCCTGCGCGCGCTCACGGAACGCTTGTTGGCCGAGGCAATGACGCTCGGCTTTTCACCTGTGCAGGTGTTGGAAACCCTGCGCAGGCGCGTGAGTGAAGGAGAGTGAAAGGCAATGGCTAACGCTACAGATTTGATCACGGGGAAGCGCAACCTGCCCGCGCCGAACGTGCCGCGCACAAACGTCGTCGCGGCCATCGTGCTGCTGGGCACAATCGCGGCCGGCGTCGGCGTGACGATTGCGACGGCGAACCCGGCCGGCGCAATCGCGGGCATTCTGCTGGGGCTGTTGCTCGCGCAATCGCCGAAGGTGGCGAAGCAGTGGGAGAAGGCTGTGGTGCTGCGGCTCGGGCGCTACGTGGGCTTGCGCGGCCCCGGTCTGTTCTGGATCGTGCCCATGATTGACACCGTCTCGGCGTGGGTTGATCAACGCATCATCACGACGAGCTTTGCCGCCGAACAGACCTTAACGTCCGACACCGTGCCGGTGAACGTCGATGCGGTGCTCTTTTGGATGGTGTACGACCCGGAGAAGGCCGCGCTCGAAGTGCAGGACTACCCGCAGGCGGTCAGTTGGGCGGCGCAGACGGCGCTCAGGGACATCATCGGGCGCACGTCTTTGACGGAACTGCTGCGCGGGCGCGAACGCATCGAGGGCGAGTTGCAGCAGTTGATTGACGAACGCTCGAACCCCTGGGGCGTGACGGTGCAATCGGTCGAGATGCGCGACGTGGTGATTCCTGAGACGTTGCAGGACGCGATGTCGCGCGAGGCGCAGGCGGCGCGCGAGAAACAGGCGCGCATCATCCTCGGTCAAGCCGAAGTCGAGATCGCGCACATGTTCGAGCAGGCGGCGCTGTCGTACCGCGACAACCCGACGGCGCTCCACCTGCGCGCGATGAACATGCTCTACGAAGGTTTGAAGGAGAAGGGCGCGTTGATGCTCGTGCCGTCAACGGCGGTCGAGTCGATGGGCATGGGCGGGCTGCTCGGCGCGGCGGCGCTTCGGCAACAGAAGCTGACCGACCTGACCGGCGGTGAAAGCGAAGTCCGCTGAGTTCCCCTCTTAACAGTGTGCGCCGGCTCTGCCCAACGCGGCCGGCGCACACTGTCACCGCTCCCGCAAAACCTCGCACCTGACATGTCCGTTGCCAGTCGTTCGCCTGAAGGAGGTGTGCTTATGAATCTCTTCAAGACCTTCATCTTCATCCTCGTCGCGCCCGCCGCCGTCACAATTTATCTGCCGTACTGGTTATTATCTGCGCGCCCGACGCCGCCGCTGCCGCCGCCCCTTGGCCCGCTCCGCTACGCGGGGCTGCTGCCGATCCTCGTCGGCGCGGCGATCAATGGCTGGTGTGCGTGGGATTTTGCGATGAAGGGGCGGGGCACGCCCGCGCCGATTGATCCGCCGAAGGAGTTGGTGGCCTGCGGCCTCTACGCTTACGTGCGCAATCCGATGTACGTCGGCGTGATGTCGATTCTACTTGGCGAGGTGCTGCTCTTTGCTGCAAGCACGCTGCTCTGGTACGCGGCGACGGTCTTCGTCGGCTTCAACCTCTTCGTCCTGCTTTACGAGGAGCCGACGCTCCGGCACAAGTTCGGCGCGGCTTACGAACGCTACTGCCTGCGCGTCCCGCGCTGGCTGCCGCGCTTGAGCCGAAACTGATGCGCCGACAGAACGGCCACCGCTGGCTGACAACAGAACTCTTTATGCTCAGACATCAGCCGCCGTTGGCGCGTTCGTGCTTGTCGAGTTTGAAGAAGTGGCGGATGCGACTGAGCATGTCGCCGTGCAGGTGGCGCATGCGCTGGCGTTTGGCCTCTTCGGTGAGTTCGCCAACGATGGCGTCGAGTTCAAGGCGGCGACGGGCGAGAACGTGGGCGAGATCTTGCGCTACTTCAGGACGGCGGCGCAGTACGTCGTGGAAGTTCTCTTTGTCTAAGCGATAACACTCGACATCCGTGAGCGCGATGATCGTGGCGGTGCGCGGTGCGCCGGTCAACAGTCCCATTTCGCCGAAGAAGTCGCCTTCGTGGAGCGTGGCGACGCGCTCGCTCAGGTCGGTGTTGGGCACGGCGACGCGCACCTCTGCGTCGCCCTTGCGAATGATGTAGAGCCAATGCGCGACCGCGCCTTGCTTGGTGATGAGTTCGCCGCGCACGAAAGGTGCGACGTTGATGTGCGCCGCCAGTTCGGCGCGCTCATCTTCGGTCAGCGCAGCGAATAGTTCACAGCGGCGCAAAGCCTCGCAACGGCGCTCGGTCTCCTCTTTGCGCTTGCGGGCGCGGCGCGTCTCGTCATTCTCTTCGAGAAAGAGCATGTGCGCGGGGATCGACAGGGGCACGCCCGCGCGTTTGAGCGCGAAGTAGATGCGGTGGCGCACGACGGAGTCGGTCGGGTCGGTCGGGCCGAGATCGGTGATCCAGTAGCGCGCGGCGTAGTGGCCGTAGCTCTCACGAAAATCAACGAGCAGACAATGCGGTTCAGGTTCGCGGGCGACAAACTGAAGCGGCTCGGCGCGCAGGGCCGTCTCGACGGCCGTGATGACTTCGCTCGGCGCGAAGCGAAAGTCCACGTTGAAATAGACCCAGCGGCGCTGCTGGCGCGGCGCGGCCGTGCGATGCCCGAGCAGCGTCACCTGACTGCGCATGAGGACGCTGTTCGGGATCACAATCGTGTCCCAGTTGCGCGTCTCAATCGAAGTCTGCCGCCAGCGTATCTCCTTGACCTGCCCCTCGTCCGTGCCGACGCGGATCCAATCCCCGACCGTGATGGTGCGCTCCATCTGAAGGGCTAGCCCACCCATGACGTTGCCAAGCGTGTCCTGCAAAGAGAACGCGACCGCCGCCGTGATGACGGTCGAGGTGACGATGATGCCGCTTAAGTTGACGCCGCTTTGCGAGAGCAGGGCGATGCCGACGACGATGTAGGAGGCGGCGAGCAGCAGGTCGCGCAGGATGCGCGGCGGGCGCAGCCGCACGGCGGCGAGTAGCACCTCGAAGACGAGTACGCTGGCCACGTTGATGATCGCCACCGCCTCGATGAAGCGCGCAGACCATTTCACCCACCTGTAAGCAGTGGACTCGGCTGCGCCGTCGGCCGGCGCGAGCGCGGCGGCGACGAACAGCCCCGCGAGCGCAAAGACAAAGAGCGCGAGGGCGGAGCGCAGCCGCATGCGTTCGGCGGGCACGTAGGTGTGCAGCAGCCCTGTCGCGGCCAGAAAGCCGATGCAGAGCCATGCAAGATAATGGCTCTGCGTCATGCCTGCCGCCATTTCGACGTTATGCCAGAAGCTCATCGCAAGGGGTTCTCAACAGGAGATAGATGCCGGCTCACAGACTGGCCGGCGCGAACCAGGTGGACTAGGTTTTTGCGTCCGGGTCTCAAGCGGGGCCGGATATTAACACGGCAGCGCCCGCACGCGGCGATAAAAACCGGGCGCACAAGCGAAACGGCCGGCGAGTCGTTCGGGCAACTCAACCGGCCGTTTGTCGGGGCTTGGGGGATGCGCTTAGCGGGTCAGAAAAACTTTTGTGTCCTTTTGTGTCGGCGGGCCAGCTAGTCGCGCGTCAGCCGCACGCTGCCGTTGACGCCGTTGATGTTGATCCCGGTGCCGCCAGTGCCGATGCGCCCGTTCCACGTCCCGTGTCCTTCCTGCCTGATGTTCACGTTCGACAGGTCGTTTGTGACGTTGCCGTTTAAGCCGCGCACGCTCAAGTCGGCGTTCACGTCTTCGCCAAAGCGCAGTTCGACGCGCCCGTTGACACCGCTCACGCGCAGACCGTCGCCGCCCAGATGCGAGATGCCAAGCCCGACCGTGCCGTTGACGCCGTTGATCTCGGCCGCGCCCGTCGCCTGCGCGATCTCGACTTTGCCGTTGATGCCGCCGATGTGTACCGCGCCGGCAAGATCGCCGACCGTGACGTGGCCGTTGACGCCCCGGACGGTTAACTCAATCGCGCGCGGCAGCTTCAACGTGACGCTCTGCCGCACGCGGTCGCTGCCGTAGAGCCAGCGCCAGAAGCGCCAACTGTCGCTGTTCTCGCCGCGCACCACGAGACTCGCACCGCTCTGCCGGACGTTAATCCGGTGCGCCTCGACGGCCGCTTCGTCGCGCCCAGTGATCGTGATATGCACCTCGGCGGTGTCGCCGTCGGTCGTCGAAATCTCGACGGGGCCGTTGATGCCGCCGACCTCGACGCGCGCGCCCTGCGCGAGTTGGAAGCTCTGGTTCAACTCGTAATTGCCCTCGCCCTTCGCGCCGATGCCAAGCTGCCGGCCGACGATCCATGCCGCCACAACCAGCACGAGGACGATAAAAATTCTACCTTTCATCTGTTGCCTTCTCCCGTTCTCAAACTTGCGCAGGAATAAGCTGGAAGCAAACCGCTCCGCCGCTCTATCGCTTAGTGACCGAGTGATTCATCAGGGAGAACGAACAAAAGCGGCCGACAGTTCGGACTATTTTATAGCACGCGAACGCGCCGCCAACCCAACCAATCGGGCCGGGTCGGCGGCGCGGATAAGTAGCCGGGCGTAAGCCCCCGGTGAACTTAGAAGCGGGCGACGCGCGCGCGGTCAGTGCTTAACTGTTCGAGCGCGCGGTCGGCCTCCTGCGGATCGAGTTTGCGCAGCAGGATGAGCGTGCTGAGCACGAGTTGGTCGTTCCAGAACCTGCGCCCCTGCGACAGAATAATGTCGCGGCTCTTGTCCACGAGCCGTTGCTTGAGCGCCGGATCGTTCAACTCAACCAGCCCTCTGAGCGCGTGATACTGCATCGAGATCGATTCGTCGTCGAGATAACCGATAAAGAGCGGGCGCAAGTCCGGGTGTTCGCGCAGACGCGTGGCCAGGCCGTCGAGCGCGCGCGCACGCACGCCCTTCTTGCGGTCGGATTTCGCTGTCTCGACGAGCAGCGCGTAGATTTCGCCGTTGTCCGCGCGCTTCGCCAACGCGCCCGCCGCGCGCAGCCGCACCGCGTCGTTGGTGTCCGTCTTGAGCACGTCCATCAAAGCGCGCTGCACGTCGGCGTCGTCCAGGTTGTTCCTGGCGAGCGCGCCCGCCGCCGTCTGGCGCACGAGACTGCTTTTGTCGGACGTGAGGGCGCGCAGCATTATGTCGCGCACGCTGCGGTCGCCCGCGTAATTGCGCGCGAGCGCGCGCATGATGGTGGCGCGCGTTGAATCGTTGCGCCCTGTGTCGGCCGCTTTGACGAAGACAGCGCGCACTTCCGGTTCGTTGGCGTAAGCGGCGAGCGCGCGCGAAGCGGTCATCTCAACGACGCCGTTCCCGTCCGTCTGCAACGCTTCGACGAGCGCGGCGCGCGCCTGCGGCTGCGAGACGTGCAGGGCGAGATCGCGCACCGTCTGCATGCGGTCGCTGCTGCGCTCGCCCGCTTTGAGGCTGCTGATTAACTCTGCGACGCTGCGCGCGCGCGCCAGCCGCACCGTGCCGGTCACGTCCGAGATCGTCAACGGCGGGCCGCCCGCGCCGACCTTCGCGCGAAAGTCCGCGTTCTTCATCTCGCCCTGCACGGCGACGTTCGGCACTTCGACGTAGACCTTGCCCTTGATGTTCGTCGTCTGCAAGTCCGCGTTCAAATCATCCATGAAGCGCAGCGAGACTTTGCCGCTCACATTCTGCACGCGTATGCCGGCCGAGCCGACGCGCGCCATGTTCAGCAGCACGCTCCCGCTCACGCGCGCGATGTCGGCTGCGCCCGTCGCCTGCGCGATGGCGATGCTGCCGCTCACGTCGTTCAACTTCACGGGGCCTTCAAAGTCGCCGACGCTGACGCTTTCGCGCGCGCCGTTGACAGTCAGATCAATGCGGCGGGGCAGCTTCAAGGTAACGCTGTGGCGCGTGTCGTCGTAATCGCGGGCGGTGTTCGTTTCGGAGCCGCGCACGGTCAGGCTGTTGCCCGTACTTTCGACCGCGAGTTTGCGCGCGTTCTCGGCCCACGCGTAACTGAGAATACGCAGTTCGGCCGGGCCGCCGTCGGTCGGTTCGACGCGCACGGGGCCGTCAATGTTCGACAACTCGATGCGCGCACCGGCCGAGAGTTGATAGGTCTGCTTCAACTCTTCGCGTTCGATCTGTTCGCTGTCGTCAAACCAGAAGTCGCCGCCGTCGATCTGTATGTCGGGGATGTTGACGTTGATCGGCGGGAGCGGCGCGAGCTTGATCGCCGGCAGGTCTATGTTGATCTCCGGCGTGATGTCCAGATTGAAGAGATCAACGCCGACGGCGGGCGCGATTGCGATGTCCGGCTTGACGGTGATGACGGGGCGCGGCGCAGGCGCGGGCGTCTGCGCGAACCCGGCCGGCGCGAGCAGGCAGGTGCAGATGAAGGCGGCGGTAAGTTTGCGTCTCATGGCTGTTCGTCTCCTCGCTCGGGCGGTTTACTGGCAGGCGGTGGTGGGCGTCGTCAGTTTGGTCAGACGCACGGGCTGGCTGAAGGAGTCGAGCGTAATGAGCGCCTGCCCGTTGCCCTGTCGCGCCTCGACGCGATGGTTGTTGGGTTGCCCGGCCGGGTTCTGGTTGCGGATGGCAAAGTCGGTCAGCACGTCGCCGTTGTAGGAAGAGATCATGGCGGTGAAGCCGGGCGAGTTGTCCGGGATGGCCATGCGGACTTCGCCTTCGACCGACTTGAGACGATAGCGCGCGTTATCCTGAATCGCGCCAGTGTAGATGATGTCGGAACTGGTCGTGGTCGCGTCCACGTCGCCGCTGATGGCGGCGAGTTTGATCGCGCCGCGCGCGTTCGACACGTCCACGCGCCCGCGCACGCATTGAATGTCTATGTCGCCGTTGATGGAGACGGCGCGCACGTCGCCCTGCGCGCGGCGCACGGTGATGCTGCCGCTGCTGGCGGCGACGTAGGCAAGGCCCGCCACGTCTTCGACCGTCACGCTGCCGCTGCGCGCGTGTACTTCGACCGCGCCAACGTGGTTGACCTTGATATCGCTGCTGCCGCTCGTGATGTTAACGGGGCCGTCCACGTTCGAGATCGTCAGATCGCCGGAGCGCACTTCGATGCCACTCAGTTCCGCGTAGCGCGGCACTTTCACGTCCAGATCAATGCGCCCGCTGCTCTCCGCACGCGCAGCTTGCGCGGCGCGCGGCGCTTGACCCGCAACGGCCGGTTGCCCCGGTTGCGCCGGCTGCGGCGCGCGTGGCGGCGTCGTCTGCCGCTCCGGGCGCGCGGGGACGACCACCTGCGGCTTCACGATCACTTCCGGCACGGGCACGAGGATCACGCCCGACTTGGCGGCCTCTTTAATCTGCTCCTTCATGTCCTGTTTAATCTGCTCGTTCATGTCCTGCTTCACCTTCTCTTTGGCTTCGGGCGGGAAATAGACTTCAGGATTCGGAGTGCCGAAGATGAAGGGGAAGCCGCCGCTGCCGCTCGCGCCCCGGCCGCGCCCGACGACGCCGAGCGACAGCACCGAGCGCGCCTGCGGGTCGGCGGTTAGCTCGACCTGTATGGCCTGCGAGACGCCCTTTTCGTCGGTCGCCGTGGCCTCGACCGTGTCGCGCTCCCAGCCCGTGATCGTGATGCGCCCGTAGCGATTGCTGATCGCCACCTTGCTGCCGCGATCCAGCCGGACGGAGACGCGCCCCGCCGTGTTGTTAATTGAGACCGAGCCGGCCGACTCCGGCCGGTCTTGGCCGCCCTCTGCCAGCGCGGCGAGCGGTTGCAGCGCCAGCCCGCAGGCGAGCGCACAGATTAATAGTGCGGAGCTAAGAGTTCTTTTATGCATGATGATTACTCGGACTGCTTTAGGGGTTGTTTGTGTCTGGCTATTTGTTCATCGTTACTTGCGACCAGCGACCACGCACGCGATCAGCAAGCACAAATAACGACGAACTAATAAGCAGCAACAGTTTGTTAGTTGCGCGCCATCTCGCGCAGCACTTCGACCTTCTTCTCGTAGGCCGTGAGCATGTACTGGACGGCCACGGGGTCTGAGTTGCCCTGCCCAAGCGCGGCGCGGCGCGTCTCGGCGATGGTGCGGTCGAGCGCCTTCAAGGTGTCGTCGAAGCGCGCGAGCGTCTCGGCGTCAAACCGGGAGCGGCGCTTGTCCACGTCGCGCGCGAGAATCTCAATCGCCTTCTGATACTTCGCCGCCGCGTCGCGCACCAGATCTTCCGCCGTCTGTTCGCGCGGCGTGGGCGGCGTCTGCAACTTGGCCTCCTCGATCCGCGCCGCCTCGTTCGCTGGTTGAAGCTTGTCGTGTTTCTCTGCCCGCCGCTTCGGCGCAGGCGGCGTTTGCGACTGCGGGCGCTCCGTCGCGGCGATGAACTTCGGCGACTGTTGATCGCGCTCGACCGGCGCGGACGGCAGCCCGACGGCAGGGCTGTTGGCATTTGCGTTCGTCGCCGGGGCCGGCGCGGGCGTTTGCACGGTGGCGACGACAGGTGCGCCCGCGCCTTTGTTCATCAGTCTCATCGCACCGGCGGTCAGCGCAATAGCGACGAGGACGAGCGCGGCCGTGAGCGCGGGGCTAAAGCGCGGGACGGTGAGCGCGCCGGCCAACCAGCCGCGCAGGCGTGCGCCGAGCGGCGCGGCGGCTGCGACTGTGTCCGGCTCCGCCTGCTCGGCCGCGATGCGCGCCGCGACGGCGTGCCATAGTTGCGGCGTCACCTCAACGTCGCGTTCGTAGCGCATGAACAGTTCCTGTTCGCGCTCTAACTCGGCGTAGGCGGCGGCACAATCGGCGCAGGCCGCGAGGTGCGCGGCGACCGTCTGGCTGTGGCGTTCGGCCAACTCGCCGTCGAAATAATCTGCGAGGACGATTGATACTTCCTGACACTTCATTCTTTCACCCCCAGATAGGGCCGGATGCGCCGGCGCAATTCCGTCCGCGCGCGGTGCAGATCGGTTTTCACTTTGGGGAGCGAGAACCCCGTGATGTCAACGATCTCTTCGTAGCTGCGCTGCTGGAAAACCTTGAGCGTGAAGACGAGCCGCTTGTCCTCCTCCAACCCGGCGAGCGCGCGCCTGACCACCTCGTTCAACTCTTTATCCAACAGCGCGCCGGCCGGCGACGGCCCTTCGTCGCTTAGTTCCAGCACCGACTCGTCGTCCAGACTGACCTTCTGGCTGCGACTATGCGCCGAGCGCAAGCTTTCGCGCGCCACGTTCTTGGCGATGCTAAAGAGCCACGTCGAGAACTTCGACTCTTCGCGCAGCGCCGACAGATGGCGGTGGGCGCGCACGAAAGTCTCCTGCGTCAACTCTTCGGCGTGGGCCCGGTCGCCGATCATGTCGTAGATAAAACTGATGATGGGGCGGCTGTAACGCTCGAAAATGAGACGGAACGCTTCGTCGTCGCCCCGCCGGGCGCGTGCGATCAGGTGCTCGACACTATTCATCGGGGGCTTCGTATAGGGGCCGGGCCGGCTCGCGGTCGTGCCCTCACCGCCCTGTACCGCTTCAATGGCCAGCCGTTCCATCATTCCGCCTAGTTAGTGACCGGGCAACGTCAAAGGTTGCAGATTTTCTGTCTGCTGCTGCGGGACGGGGAAAATCTTAGACGATTGCGGGGCCAGCGGCTAACCTGAGCGCCGTTGTCGCTTGACAAGGATGGGCGCGGCCGGGAAAATCTAGCCGCTCGCAAAAAGGGCGCGCGGAGATGTGGCCGAGTGGCTGAAGGCGGCGGTTTGCTAAACCGTTATAGGTCAAAAGCCTATCGCAGGTTCGAATCCTGCCATCTCCGCCAGCACTCATCAGGAGGTTACTTGAACCCGCGTTCGAGTAACCTTATTTTATTGCCGGCAGGAATTTAAGCCGGCGCGGTTGTTTGCGATCCGGCGCGCGGAGGTGGCCCTCTTGATGCTGGCTGTGCCGCTCTGGCTGTGGGATCAGGCGATTTGGGAGAACATGTTCCGGCTGCACCTGCCGGACACACCCGTCTCGGTGGCGGAAAAGGTCGTCCGCACCGTCATCGTCTATGGCGCGCTCGTCTCGCTGCTGCGCATCTTCGGCAAACGCGAGTTGGCGCAGTTGAACCCGTTCGATCTGGTCGTCCTGCTGCTGCTCTCAAACGCCGTGCAGAACGCGATCATCGGGCCCGACAACACGGTGGTCGGCGGTCTCATCGGCGCGGTCACGCTGCTCATCCTGAACTACCTCGTCGTCCGCTTCATGTTCAAGCACAAACGGCTCGACCAGATACTCGAAGGCACGCCGAGCGTGCTGATTGAACGGGGGCAGTTGCAGCACAAGGCACTGGCGAAGGAACTGCTGACGGAATCGGAGTTGCAGGCGGTGGCGCACCGGCAGGGCTTTGCCACGCTCGACGAAGTTGAGAGTTGCACGCTTGAACCCGGCGGCGTCTTCTTCATGCAGGGCAAGACGCCCTCCACCGACCTGAGCCGCCATCAGGAACTCATGACCCGGCTCGACCAACTGACCCGGCAAGTGGCAGAACTGAAAAAAGGAGTGACAAGTCACGAGTGACAAGCGGCGAGCCAGCACAAGTCTTTCACTTGTCACTCGGCGCACGTCACCCGGCACTGCTTGATCATGTCTATACGCGTTCGTTTCGCTCCATCGCCCACTGGCTACCTGCACATCGGCGCAGCGCGGACGGGGCTGTATAACTGGCTCTACGCGCGCAAACTGGGCGGCAAATTTCTGCTGCGGATCGAGGACACGGATTTGCAGCGTTCGACCGACGAGTCCACGCGCTCGATCCTCGAAGGGCTGGCGTGGCTCGGTCTCGACTACGACGAGGAGTTGGTCTTTCAGTCCGCCAACGCCGACAAGCATCGCGCGGCGGCCCTGCGTATGCTCGCAGCGGGCCGCGCCTACCGCGACTTCACGCCGAAGGAGGAACGCTCCGATAAGAACGTCAAGCAGGCGATTGCCGAGCGCGCCCGCGACCGCGCCGAAGAGGGCTTTGACATGCGCGCCAACCCGTACCGCGATCTGCCAAGCGCCGAATCGGAGGCGCGGGCGGCGGCGGGCGAGCCGTTCGCCGTGCGCTTGAAAGTGCCGCGTGAGGGGCGCACAGAGTTTATGGACGCCGTTTATGGCCCGCAGGCGCGCGCCTACGCCGAGATCGAAGACCTCGTGCTGCTCCGCTCCGACGGTCACCCGCTCTACAACCTGTCGGTTGTCTGCGACGACATAGAGATGGGCATCACAGACATCATACGCGGGCAGGATCACTTAACGAACACGCACAAGCAGGTGCTCATCTACGAGGCGCTCGGCGCACCCGCGCCCCGCTTTGCGCACCTTCCGCTCATCCTTGCGCCGAACAAGGGCAAGCTCTCGAAGCGCAAGCACGGCGAGGTCGTCTCTTTAACGACCTATCGTGATCGAGGCTTCCTGCCGGATGCGTTCCGCAACTTCCTCGCGCTGCTCGGCTGGTCGCCGCAGCAGAGCGAGCAGGAGATCATGTCGCGCGCAGATTTGATCGCGCAGTTCTCGCTCGCCGGCATACATCGCGCGCCCGCCGTCTTCAATTTCAACGAGACAGACCCGCGCCAGTGGACGGATCAGAAGGCGCTCTGGATGAACGCCGAGTACATCCGCACGCTGCCGCTCGCCGAACTCACGCCGTTCGTGCGCGCCGAATTAGAGGCCAGCGGCCTCTGGCGGCCGGAGTTTGCCACGGACGAGCGCGCATGGTTTGAGCAGACGGTCGAAGCGATCCGCCACCGTTTCTTCACGCTCAAAGATTTTTCCGGTCAAGGGCGCGCCTACTTCGCCGACGAGTTCGAGTTTGACGAGGCGGCCGTCACGAAGAATCTGAAGAAAGAGCCGCGCCTGAAAGAACTGCTGCCCGCGCTCGCAGACCATTTGGCACAGGTCGAGCCGTTCAACGCCGAGACGAGCGAAGCGGCCCTGCGCGCCTTTGCCGACGAGCACGGCGTTAAAGCGGGCTTGCTCATCAACGCCGGGCGCACCGCGCTCACGGGCCAGGCGGTCGGCCCTTCGATGTTCGAGGTCTTCGCCCTCATCGGGCGCGCGCGCAGCGTCGCCCGGCTGCGCGCCGCCGCAGAGCGCGTCTAATAGTTATGCACCCGACATTGCGCCGCGCAGGCTTGCATTCCAGACCCCGCGCGCCGCAGAATTTTTAGCGAGGTAATCATCATGCTTAAGAGATCACTTAGCAGCGCCGCGCTCATCCTTGCGCTCGCCGCCGTCGGCGCAGCGCAGAACGCGAACAGCAGCACGACCACGACGCAACCCGCGCCGCGCCGGCCCGCCGCCACGACCACGCGCCGGCAGACGACCACCACGACCACCACGACCACGAACACGCCCGCGCCGCCAGCGACCCAAACGCCACAGCCGCCGCAACCCGGCGCGGCCGTAGTGACGACCACGCCGCGCCCGCGCCGTGCAACCAGCCCGGCCCGCGCTGCCGTCGCCGCGAACGAACAGGAGGTGCGCGCCACCTTCGACGCACTGCTGCGCGCGGTCGAGAAACGTGACGTGGACGCCGTGATGCTCTTTTACTGGAACTCGCCGCAACTCACCATCTTCAACAACAACGGCACGGTCACGCGCGGCTGGACGCAGATGCACGCGAACCTTGCGAGCCTCTATCCCGAACTCAAGGACGTGAAGATCGATGCGCGCGACGTGAAGGTGCTCCCCGTCGGCACGGACGGCGCGGTCGTCACCTGTCTGTGGACGCAGACGCAGGAATACAAAGGCACACCGGAAACCTCTTCGGGGCGCATGACGCTCATGTTCCGTCGCGTGGGCGGCGCGTGGAAGATCGCGCACCGCCACACCTCGCCCGACGCGCCCGACCCGTCGCGCCTGCCTGCCTCGGAACAGTCCGCGCCGCCCGTCGGCACGGCGACCCCGCGCCCGCCCGCCCCTTAGCACAAAACGGCGCGCACGCGCTAAACTGCCAACGTTCCCCGCAAGGACAACTTCGACGCCCTGCAAGTCTTCCCACGCCCGCACTCATTGCGGCGACGCTAAGAGGCAGGGCATCTTTTCATGACACAGGAAGGTAGAAAGCAAATGAGTTGGATGGATCAAATCGGCGGACTGTTGCAGCAGTATACGGGCGCGGCGCAGGGCCAAGCGCCAAACGAGGTACACGACCATTTCGATCAGGTCGCGCAGACAGCGCCGCCGTCTGTGCTGGCGAACGGGTTGGCGGCCGCGTTTCGCTCAGACCAGACGCCGGCCTTCGGGCAGATGCTCGGTCAAATGTACGGCCAGTCGAACAACCAGCAGCGAGCCGGCATACTCAACACGCTCGACGGCG
>DASVQA010000087.1:0-2900 GCA_036389375.1 Pyrinomonadaceae bacterium
GTGTTCTCCCAGCGTCCCACGCGACCCGGCAGGTTGCCGGCGTAGATGTAGCGCAAGCCGGCCGCGCGCCCCATCTCGCAGGCGCGGATCAACTGCTCTGCCGTCGTGTTCGCATGCTCCGTCATGTGATAGTCCTGATGAAACGCCGTGACGTGCCAAGGGATGTCGGGTGAGACGGCGGCGATAAAGTCGGCCGCGCGCTTCAGTTCGTCCGCCGAGTCGTTGAAGCCCGGAATCACAAGCGTCACGATCTCCGTCCAGAAGCCGCGCTCGTGTACCATCCGCACCGTCGCCAGAATGTTGTCCACCACGCCGCCCAACTGCCGGTAATTCCGGTCGCTCATTGACTTCAGATCGATCTTGTAGCAGTCCGTCCACGGGCGCAGATAATCCAACACCTGCGGGGTCGCATTCCCGTTCGAGATAAAGGCTGTCCTGAATCCTTCTGGCTTTGCCTGCCTGAACACCTCCACCGCCCACTCCGCCGTAATCAACGGCTCGTTATAACTCGACCCCACCAGCGAGGCCCCGTAAGCCTTCGCCAGCGCGACAAGCCGCGCCGATGACACGACCTGCGGGCGCGTCCCCGCCGCCTCGTCGCGCAGTGCTTGCGAGGTCAACCAGTTCTGACAATAGGCGCAGTGCAGATCGCAGCCGAGCATGCCGAAGGTGAGCGTGTCGGAGCCGGGCAGGACGTGGAAAAAAGGTTTCTTCTCAGTCGGGTCGCAGGCCAGCGCGGCCACGTAGTTCTTCGGCACGAGCAGCCGGCCCCCCTCGTTGTAGCGCACCTTGCAGATGCCCCGCTTGCCTTCATTGATGAGACACCTGTGCCCGCAGGCGTAGCAGCGCAGGGCCGCGCCCGGTAGATGCTCGGTCAATTCGGCCGCGCCTTCGGCCGTCAATTCATCTAATACTTCGGCGAGTGAGGACGATTTTTGACCTAACGGCATAACACTGAAAACCTCTGCCTTGAAATCACGTCTGTTAGGGGATTGATTGAGCCGCAGCTTATACTTTTTTTAGATGCACGGGCCCCCACGAACACTGTCTTTAAGGAAGCAAGCGCGATGATCATCGAAGAGTTGACCGTCACCGCCTTTCAACAGCACACGCGCATACTTGGGTGCGAGCGCACACGCACCGCGATCTGCATCGATCCGGGCGACGAGGCGGAGCGCATCGTCGCAGTGCTTGAGCGGCACGGTTTACGTTTGCAGGCGATTGCCCTCACGCACGCGCATCTGGATCACGTGGGCGGCGTGGCGGCGCTCAAGCAACTGCAACCCGAAGCCGAGATCAGGCTGCACTGGGCAGACGAGCCTTTGTACGTGGGATTGCCGGAGCAACCGGCGTGGATCGGCATTCCGCGTGCGCAGTGGGCGGCGCTCGGCTTCGACTACGCTGCGCCGCCGCCCGTCGGGCGCTACTGGCAGGACGGCGAGACGTACCGCGTGGGCGAGCTACAATTTCAAGTGCTCCACTGTCCGGGGCACACGCCGGGTCACGTCGTACTGTTCGAGCCTGCGGAGCGCAAGGTCTTCGTGGGCGATTGTCTGTTCGCCGGCTCAATCGGGCGGACGGACTTGCCCGGCGGTTCTTACGAGCAGTTGCTGGACTCGCTGCTAAACAAGATCATCCCGCTCGGCGACGACGTGACGGTCTATTCCGGTCATGGCCCGCTCACCACCATCGGACAAGAGCGCCGCACCAACCCGTTCCTTAAAAGCTAATGACAAGTGACGAGTGCCAAGTGCCGAGCAAGAGACAAAGTTTATAACTCGGCACTCGGCACTCGTCACTTCAATTTCGTGTTCTTCATTTTATCCCACTCGGCTCTGGCGTCGGCGGGCAGGTCGCCGGGCATGGTGTCAACGGGCACGTTGTAGCGGGCGCAGAAATCGCGCCAGAGCAGGAAGCGTGCGTCGAACTGCCCGGTCTCGTCCGAAATTCGGTTTGGCACTGCGGGTTTCTCTTCGCGCTTGTCGGCCACGGCTTAACCCTCTTTAAGTTTAAGATGCGCGCAGGGAGATTGATTTGCGACCCAACTATTCTAGCAAGTTTTCGGGCCGCGTGCCGCCGTAAGACGGACGGCTGAAGGAAAGATTTGGAAAGATTCGAGCTGCCCCGCGCGCGTTGATTGAAGCTTGTTGCGCCTTCCCCGCGCCACGCCTTAAGAACTCTTCAAATACATCTGCCCGGTCGGGGCGCTTGTGCCCGCCTGTGGTTCGAGCGTGACGGCGAAGATTTGCGCGTGGCGACCGGCCTGCGGGATTTGCTCGCGCAACTCGGCGTGCCCCGCCGCGTCGGTCGTGAAGACGCCACCGGGCAGCGGCTTGCCGTCGGCGATGAACCAGAGTTGATAGGCTTTGCCGGGCGGCGGGGCGGGCAAGCCGGCGGCGCTCAGCATGGCGCGGCCGGTCTGCTCGTCGTAGGTCAGGCGAGCATGCGCGGGTGGGGCGGCGTCCGTGCCGGCGAGTTCGGCCGTGTGCGCGTCGGGCGCGGCCAAGAGGTCGCGTTCACCGCGCACGGTGGCAAGCGTCTGCTGCGTCTCATGGAGGTTCTGCGCGACGCGCGTTAGCTCGCGCTGCAACTGCCGGTTCTGCGACCAGAGCACGGCGGACGTGAGCGCCAGCGCAACGAGCGCAATGGACGCGGCGAGCGTGCCGTAGATGAGGACGGGGCGCGCACCGAAGAGTCCGCGCCGCACGGTCGGCGTAAAAGTCAGGACGTTCTGAGCGGACGCGGCGGCCGCGCCCGGTGCGCCGTTCGGCGCGACGGTGGTGGCGGGCGCGTTGCCCTGCTGCGGCGTCTGCGGTGTTGCCTTGATCTGTGCGAGCAGACGTGTGCGCGCTTCAGGCGTTGGCGCGACAGGCGCAGCGTCGTACGCGAGCAGCGCGGCG
>DASVQA010000088.1:0-16764 GCA_036389375.1 Pyrinomonadaceae bacterium
GTCGGCGTGCCGTGCAAACTCGGCGCGCGCGGGCTGGAACAGATCATCGAGATCAATTTGACGACGGAAGAACGCATCGCCTTGCAGAAAAGCGCCGCCTCCGTGCAGGAACTCATCAACGTGCTCGGCATCTAGCCGAGGGCAGGCAGCGTTAGCGGTTAAAACAGGTCGGCCGGTTAAAGAGGCACGTGCTGCGCGTCTTTAACCGGCCGACCTGTTTTATCTCAATTCGCCTCTACGCGGTTTTACTGGCCAGCAGTTCGGCGATGGTCTCTTGCAGTTCGTCGCGCAGGACGGGTTTGACGAGGAAGCGGTCGCAGCCGGCGGCGGCGGCTTCGGCTACGACGCTGTCATGGCCGGTGAGCACGATGCTCGGCAGGTTGCGCCAGCGCGGATCGCATTTCAGCTTTGTGATCAATTCGCCGCCGCTCACTTCGGGCATCGCCCAATCGGTCAGCAACAGGTCAATGCGCGGCTCGCGTTCGAGCAGCGCGAGCGCGTGGGCGGCGCTATCGGCCGTCACCGCTTCGTAGCCCATGCGCTCGACCAACTTGCCGAGCAGCACGCGCAGGTCGGACGTGTCTTCGACGATCAGGACGCGGCGCGTCTGTGCGGCCGGCTCGGCGCGCTCCGTGTGCGCTGGCAACAGGATCGAATAGGTTGCGCCGACCCCGCGCTGGCTGCGGACGGCGACGTTGCCGCCATGCGCAGCGGCGACGCGTTTGGCGATGGCGAGGCGCACGCCGCAGCCGCCAGCGTGGCGGCGGCCGTCCGCCGGTTGCCAGAAGGAGTCGAAGACGTAAGGGAGTTCTTCGGCGGAGATGCCGTCGCTCGTGTCGGTGAAATTGATGATGACGAAACTGCGCCCCTCGTCGCCCCGGCGCGTGCCCGTGATGCCCTGCGCTTCGATGCCGACCGCGCCGCCGTCGCGCGTTGCGTCGAGCGCGCACGCCAGCACGTGCGCCAGCGCCCGCCGCACCTGCCGCGCGTCCCCTGCGAGCGGCGGCGTACCCGCCGGCACGTGCAGGTTCACTTCCACGCCGCGCAGCGCCGCCTCGCCGCGCACCGGCGCGATCAGTTCTTCGAGCAGGGCGTTGGTGTCGAGTTGTTCCGGTTCGAGCGCGAGCGGGCGTTCCTGTTGCTGTGCGACTTCGAGCAGATCGTCCACCAAGCGCCGCAGCCGTGCGCCCTGTGCCACGGCTGAGAGCAACAGTTCACGATCCTCCACGTCGAACGGCTCGCGTGCGCTCAGCTTGGTGTCGAAGAGTTCGAGCAGGGCGAGGATGCTGGCGAGCGGCAGGCGCACGTCGTGAATGAGCGTGCTGACAAAGCCGCTGCGGACGCGCGCGAGTTCGCGTTCGGCTTCCACCACAGTGTCGGCCTGAGCGCGGACAGGTGACGACTCCAACGAATCGGTCTTGATCATTCTTCTGTGTTGCCCTTCGGAACTGGAGAGTTAACTAACAGGAGAGAGCGGCCAAGCGCGCGGCACAAACGGGCGAGTGCCGGCAAGACGGAAGTGTATAAATTTTGCGCGTTACGCGCAAGCAAGAAATGACTGAGACGGCAAAAAGTAGCGGACACAAACCGCACAGCCCTGATTGACGTGTCGCGCGTGGTGGTATAACAAAGCTCAGCTCTGGCTCGTGCAACCACAATGTGAGGACTGTTTCTGCGTGCGCAAACTTTTCATCGTGCGCTTCACCTATTGTCTCTGTCTGTCGTTGCTCGCCTGCGCGCGTGTACCCGCGCAGGCGGTGCAAGCGCCCGCCGCCGGCATTGCGAAATTTGCGCTACGCAAGAGCGGGTTGGAACTAGAGCGCACAACGCGGGTGGGCGCGTTCTACGACGTAACGGGACGACGCGCCGCCGCGTTCGGCTATGAGCATCGCGCACTCGAAGCGTGGGTCTATCCGATGAAGCTGCTCGACGGCTTCGAGCTATCGTTCAGGCTCGCGGGCTACCCGCTCGACATCAGCGGCGCGGACGCGCTCACGCGCATCAACACGCGCCCCGAAGCCACGACCTTCATCTACACGCACGCTGCCTTCACCGTCCGTCAGACCGTCTTCGCGCCGATTGACGAACCCGGCCTCGTCATGCTGCTCGACGTGCAGAGTGCCTTGCCGCTCACGATCAACGTCACGTTCCGCCCGCGCCTGCGGCTGGCTTGGCCGGCCGGCTTGATGACCGGCAGTCTCAGTTGGGACGAGCAGGCGCGCGCCTATTTCATCACGGAAGAGACGAAGCGTTTTGTCGGCGTTGTCGGCTCGCCCGCAGCGCGCGACGTGTCCGTGATGCCTTATCAGGAGGAGCCGCGCGACGTGCCCGCGCGGTTTGTGCTTGAGCCGGATGCACGGTCGCCCGGCGCGCAGTTCATCCCCATCGTCATCGCGGGCAGCAGCAACGGGCGCGACGAGGCGCAGACCCGTTACGAACGACTGCTGAGTTCAATCCCCGCGCTCTACGAACAGACGGTCGCGCATTACGAACGACTGCAAGCCGACACCTTGAACATCAGGACGCCGGACGCGCGTTTGAACGAGGCGTTCGCGTGGGCCAAGGTCGGCGTGGATAAAGGCTTGGTGACGAACCCGACGCTCGGTACGGGGCTGGTCGCCGGTTATCGCACGTCGGGCGCATCGGAGCGACCCGGCTTCGCGTGGTTCTTCGGCCGCGACGCGCTCTGGACGAGTTTCGCGCTCAACTCGGTCGGCGATTTTGCGACGACGCGCACCGCGCTCGAATTTCTTAAAAAGTTCCAACGCGCCGACGGCAAAATCCCGCACGAGATTTCGCAATCCGCCGCGCTCATCCCCTGGTTCACCGATTACGAATACCCCTGGGCGAGCGCCGACGCCACGCCCCTCTACGTCATCGCGCACGCAGACTACTTTCGCGCGACCGGCGACCGCGAGTTTCTACAACAGAATTGGGACTCGATTCGCAAAGCCTATCGCTTCACCGGGGCGACCGATACGGACAACAACGGGCTGGTCGAAAACACGAAGTTCGGGCACGGTTGGGTCGAAGGCGGCGGGCTTTATCCGCCGCACGAAGAGATTTACATGCAGGGTCTGTGGGTCGCAGCCGCCGATGCGCTGGCCGGTCTGGCAGACGCGTTGGGCGATGCGTCTTTGGCCGCGCAGGCGCGCCAGAGCGCCGCCCGCACGCGCGCCGCGATGGAGCAAAGCTACTGGCTCGACGGGCGCGGCTACTACGCTTACGCGACGAAGCTGCCGGCACAGGCCGCGCCGAAAGCCGATCCCGGCCCGAACCGCGAGCGCAGGCAGGCGCGCATGGACGAGTTGAAGTCTGCGCGCCTGTACGACGAAGACACAGTCCTGCCCGCCGTGCCGCTCTGGTTCAAAACTCTGCCCGATGAACATGCGCGCAGCGAGATCGAGCATCTCGGCAGCGCGCAGCTTGCGACCGATTGGGGCACACGCATCGTCTCGAATCAAAGTCGGCTCTACGATCCGCTCTCATATCACGCCGGCTCGGTCTGGCCACTGTTCACCGGCTGGGCGAGCATGGCGGCCTACGCTTACGGTCGCCCGCACGTCGGCTATCAGGCGCTCATGGCCAACGCGCAACTGACGGAGCAAAACGATCAAGGCTACGTCACAGAGTTGCTGTCGGGCGACTTCAACGCGCCGTTCGGTCGTTCGTCGCATCATCAAATCTGGTCGGAGGCAATGGTCATCACGCCGCTCGTGCGCGGTCTGTTTGGCCTCGCGTGGGCCGACGGCGGGCGCGTGCTGCGCTGCACGCCGCAATGGCCGGCCAACTGGAACGAGGTGTTGCTCGAAAACATCACGTCCGGCCCCGGCCGCCGCGCCTATGATCTGCAACTCAGGCGCGGACGCGGTTTCACGCGCATCACCTTGCGCCCACGCGCGCCGCTTGCCGCGCCGTCTGCGCCGCCTGAGGCGCGGCTGCAACAGTTGATCATCACGTTGCCGCTGCCGCTCGATGCGCTGTGGCACGGGAGCGAGGGCGGGCACGCGCGCTCCAGTCTGTTGTTGAATTATGGCGCGAAGCCGAGCGCGGCCGATGCGTCGCTCATCGAAGTCAAAACTAGGGTCGAAGCGGACGGCGCTGATTTAACGATCCGCTACGACGAGGGCACGGATGTGTACGTCGAGCCGCAGACGTTGCGCGCGGGCGCAGGCAACGAGGGCTTGCGCGTGCTGCGCGCGCACGCTGAAGCGGACGCGCTGCAACTCTCGCTCGAAGGTTTGGCGGGGCGGACTTATACGCTCGGCGTGCGGACGTGGAAACGGCTCGGCGCAACGAGCGGCGTAGAGGTGCGACAGACAGGCGATGGCGACGCGCAGTTGGTCGTCGCCTTCGCGGGCCAGCCCGGCGCATACGTGCGTCGAGAGTTAACGCTGCCCCTCAGCGCGCAGAAGCGGAAATAGGTGCGACGGTCAACGCTAAAACAGCGTGTAGATGAATGGGGCGAGCGCGGAGCTTTGCGCGAAGACGAGGAGCGCGCCGAGCAGCAGGAGCACGATGATGATCGGCAGCAGCCACAGCTTTTTGTTCTGCGAAAGAAACAGCCAGATTTCTCCGGCCAGACGCATTTTGCCCATACCGCAATTTTAGCCCGAAGCCGGCCGAAGTTAAAACGTGCGCTCGAACTGCTCCTTCGTCTGCCGCGTCTGTTTGCGCGGGAGCCAGTAACTCTCGCTTCTCGGCTGACGGCGTTTGAGCGGGTCGCGTCTGAGCAGCCGCCCGATCAGGTTGTAGGGCGCGAACACCCCGTAGAACATCAGCCCCAGCAGGATGCGGCTGTTGACCCAGCCGAGCAGCAGGGCGAGGCGCATCCAGAGCGTGTGGAAGCCACGCGCCAGCGGCGGCACGAGCAGACCCACGAGCAGCAACAACGCGCCCGTGCCGCCAAGCACCGCGACCAGCGTCAGCCGCCCGCGATGATAGTTCCACGCGGCCAGCAACAGCAGCACGCCCGCGACGATGAGCGCCGTCTTGCGCGCCTGCGCGTCCGTCACTGTTTGGCGCTCTCCGTGCGGCTCAATCAAGCTGGAACTCCTCCTGCCACGCCAAATCTTTTTCGCGCAGCGAAATATCCTGATCGCGTTTAGCCAGCACGTAATCGCCCAGCACGAGCACGTCCATCTCCGTCCGCATGAAGCAGGCGAAAGCCTGTTCCGGCGTGCAGACGATTGGCTCGCCGCGCACGTTGAACGACGTGTTGACGAGCACGGGGCAGCCGGTCTGTCGCTCAAAGGCGGCGAGCAGGTCGTAGTAGAGCGGATTGTCTTCGCGCCGGACGGTCTGTATGCGCGCAGAGTAATCTACGTGCGTGACGGCAGGAATGTCCGAGCGGGGCACGTTCAACTTCTCGATGCCGAACAGTCTATGTTCTGCGTCGGTCATGGGGATGCGGTGCGCTTCGGCGACGGGCGCGACGAGCAGCATGTAGGGCGAGTCGGCATCCAACTCGAAATAATCGCTGACGCGCTCGCGCCGGATGGACGGCGCAAACGGGCGGAACGATTCGCGGAACTTGATCTTCAGATTCATCTGCGCCTGCATCTGCGCTGAGCGCGGGTCGCCCAAGATACTGCGTGCGCCTAAGGCGCGCGGGCCAAACTCCATGCGCCCTTGAAACCAGCCGACGACCTTCTCCTGCGCGAGCAGCCCGGCGACGTACTCCGCCAACTCCGCGTGTGCGAGTCGCCGATAAGTCGCGCCCGTCGTGTCCAGATAGGCGCGTATCTCCTCGTCCGTGTATTCGGGGCCGAGATAAGCGCCGCGCATGCCGTCGGCATGGACGCCTTTAACGTGCTCGACGCTGCGTTCGCGGCCGAGATACTGATGCCACGTTGACAAGGCCGCGCCGAGTGCGCCGCCCGCATCGCCCGCCGCCGGTTGAATCCAGACCTGCGCGAACGGCCCTTCGCGCAGGATGCGCCCGTTGCCCACGCAATTGAGCGCGACGCCGCCCGCCAGACACAGGTTGCGCTCGCCCGTCTCTCTGTGGACGTGCCGCGCCATGCGCAGCATCGCCTCTTCCGTCACCTCCTGCACAGAGCGCGCCAAGTCCATCTCGCGCTGCGTCAACTCGGCTTCGGGCCGGCGCGGGCGACCACCGAACAGGCGGTCAAAGTTGCCGTTCGTCATCGTCAGGCCCTGACAGTAGTTGAAATACTTCATATTGAGCCTGAGGCTGCCGTCGGCGCGCAGGTCAACCAGTTCATCTAAGATCAGCTTGACGTACCTCGGCTCGCCGTAAGGCGCAAGCCCCATCACCTTGTACTCGCCGGAATTGACTTTGAAGCCTGTGTAATAAGTGAAGGCGGAATAGAGCAGACCGAGCGAATGCGGAAAGTGGAGTTCCGCGAGCAGGTGCAACTCGTTGCCGCGCCCGCAGCCGTAACTGCTCGTCGCCCATTCGCCCACGCCGTCCATCGTCAAAACGGCCGCGGACTGAAACGGTGCAGGGAAGAAGGCGCTTGCGGCGTGCGCCTCGTGATGCTCGGTAAAGAGCACCTTGCCTTTGTACTGACAATGTTCCTCGACCTGCTCACGTATCCACAGCTTCTCTTTCAACCACAGCGGCATGGCCAGCAGGAAGGAGCGTATGCCGCGCGGCGCGAAGTCAATGTAAGTCTCAAGCAGGCGCTCGAATTTCAGGAGCGGCTTATCGTAGAAAGCGACGTAATCAACCTCTGCGCCCGCGATCCCCGCGGCCCGCAGGCAATACTCGACCGCGTGCGCCGGGAAGCGATGGTCGTGCTTCTTGCGCGTGAACCTCTCTTCCTGCGCCGCCGCGACGATGCGCCCGTCGCGCACGAGGCAGGCCGCCGAGTCGTGGTAATAGGCCGAGATGCCGAGAATGTTGGTGGCGCGCGTCAAAGTCTTGATCAGTTATCTGTTAGCGTGGGCGATTTGTGCGGCAGACATAACAAGCGATGAGGGAAGATAGTATGCGGGCGAAATGATAGTCAAATCACTTCTGTCCGGGGTGACACGGCAGATTTTGACCGGTACGGGAGGATGGCGGGCAAGTGGCCCGTGCGCTCAAGAGACTGACGGGACACGCAGGATTGACTTCAACGCCCAATCACCGTGTTCGCAATTGCGCGTGCGCTTCTGCACACAAAGAATCTGCACTTCGTCGCCGACTGCGAAGCCGCTCGGCGCGGGCTGTGGGAAGGTCATCAGGTCGCCATCGTTGGGCTGGAATTGCCAACAAGCTCCGCTCGGGTCGGTCTGAATCGTCCCCGTGACCTCAATATCATCGGTTTGGGCCATCGCCGTTTGCTCCTGAGTGTTTGTCAGTTGCTTCGTGAGGCTAACGGATCGTTAGCGCGGGCAAGACATGTGAGCCGCGCGCGGGCTGTCAATAACAGAGCAGCAGCTTAAATAACGCTAATTGATAAACAGCAATCAGCCAACCTGAAGAGACATTGTAAAACTTCCGTTACCTCTTAGCGTTTCAGCCAGCCGAACAGACCGTGAATGATGGTCTCGCGGTTCTCCTCATAAATAGCTTTGGTCAACGGAATTGACATGGGGCAGACGCGGACGCAGTTCTGAGCGTTGCCGCAGTTGGTGATGCCGTCTTCGCCCATGATGGCTTCGAGGCGGGCATCGCGGGTCATCTGCCCTGAGGGGTGCATGTTCATCAGGCGCACCTGCGCGATGGCCTGCGGGCCGATGTAGTTGTCGCCCTCATACTGCGGGCAGGCTTCGAGACAGCAGCCACAGGTCATGCAGCGCGAGTAAGCGTAACGCTCCGCCACCTGTTCGGGCGTCATGCGTGGCCCCGGCCCCAGATCGTAAGAGCCGTCGATCTCGATCCATGCGTGGACGCGCTTTAAGTGCTCGAACATCTGCGAGCGATCAACGGCGAGGTCGCGCACGGTCGGAAACTTCGACATCGGCTCAAGCGTGATCGGCTGCTCCAACTGATCTATGAGCGCCGAGCACGATTGACGCACGCGCCCGTTGATGACCATCGTGCAGATGCCGCAGACCTGTTCCAGACAGTTCATGTCCCAGACGGGCGGCGTCGTGCGCGTGCCGTCTTTCGTGACCGGGTTTTTCCGAATCTCCATCAAGCAAGAGATGATGTTGAGATTCGGGCGATAAGGGATGCGAAACTCTTCCCAGCGCGCGGGCGCGTCCGGGTTCTCGCGGCGCTTGATGCGCAGTTCGACAAACTCGGGCGACTTACGCCGCGCCTGCGCCTGACCCTGTGTGCGTGCGTCTGTGTGTGCGCTCATAGCTTGTCTGACTTACCCCCCGCGTCTTCGATTGACTTGCCCTGCTCGCGCCGCGTCGCCGCCTCATTGTGATTCACGTCGCGCACCTGTTCCTTGTCCTGCCCCCAGATGGCGGGGCCGGTCAGGTCGCGCGGCTTCTGCTCCCAGCCTTCGGGCTGGATCTGCGCCGCGCCGTCTTTGGCGGGCAGCGCCCCGCCTTGTGCGCCGGCCGCGGCCGCTTCGGTTTTCGCCGCCTTGCCCGCGCTGTAGTCACGCTTGCGCGGCTCGATGAGGCCGATGTCAACCGCTTCCCATGAGAAGACCGGCCCCTCGCCGGAGAACTCCGCGATGGTCGTCTTTAAGAACTGTTCGTCGTCGCGGTTGGGAAAGTCGGGCTTGTAATGTGCGCCGCGCGACTCGTTGCGATTGAGCGCCCCGAGCGTGATGACGCGCGCGAGTTGGAGCATGTTGTAGAGTTGGCGCGCGTGCGGGAGCGCGTGCGTGGCCCACATGTTCGAGTCGTTGATCGAGATGTGGTTGTAGCGATCAAGCAACTCCAACAGCTTGTCGTCGGTCGCCTGCAAACGGTCGTTGTAGCGCACGACCGTCACGTTGTCCGTCATCCACTTGCCCATCTCTTCATGTATGACGTACTGATTCTCGCTGCCGGTCTGCTTCAAGAGGCGCGCGTTGATCTCCTGCTGGCGCTGCAACTCCTGATCGTAGACGCGCGAGCCGTCCGCGCCGTTGCGCTGCAAGTTTTGCGCGTACTCGATGGCGGCCGGCGCGGCGACGAAGCCGCCGTAGACGCAACTGACGAGCGAGTTCGCGCCCAGCCGGTTCGCGCCGTGAATCGAATAGTCGCACTCGCCAGCGGCTAAGAGACCGGGAATGTTGGTGCGCTGATCGAAATCAACCCAGAGTCCGCCCATCGAATAATGCACGCCGGGGAAGATACGCATGGGCACATGACGCGGGTCGTCGCCGACGAACATCTCATAGATTTCGAGGATCGCGCCGAGCTTGCGGTCGAGCGTCTCCGCTGGAATGTGCGTGAGATCGAGATAGACCTGATTCTCGCCGCCGACGCCGTAACCGTCGAGACAGACCTGAAAGATTTCGCGCGTGGCAATGTCGCGCGGGACGAGATTGCCGTAAGCGGGATACTTCTCTTCGAGAAAATACCAACGCTCGCTTTCAGGAATGGAACCGGGCCCGCGTTTGTCGCCCTGCGCTTTGGGCACCCAGACGCGCCCGCCCTCGCCGCGCGCCGATTCGGACATGAGCCGCAGCTTGTCTTCGCCGGGAATCGAGGTCGGGTGGACTTGGATAAACTCGCCGTTGGCGTAGCGCGCGCCCTGTTGATAGCAGGCCGAGACGGCGCTGCCCGTGCAGACCATCGAGTTTGTCGACTTGCCGAAGATGAGGCCGGGGCCGCCCGTGGCGATGATAACGGCGTCAGCGGGGAAGGCTTTCAACTCAAGGGTCGCGCGCTCCATTGCGACGAGACCGCGACAGACGCCGTGATCGTCGAGGATGAGCGACATCATCTCCCAGTGCTCATACTTCTTGACCTTGCCGCCCGTCTCGTGCCGCCGCACCTGCTCGTCGAGTGCGTAGAGCAGTTGTTGCCCGGTCGAAGCGCCCGCAAAGGCCGTGCGATGATGGAGCGTGCCGCCGAAGCGGCGAAAGTCGAGCAAGCCCTCTTTGGTGCGCGAGAAGGGCACGCCCATGCGGTCGAAGAGATAGATGATCGAAGGGGCCATCTCGCACATGGCTTTGACGGGCGGTTGATTGGCGAGAAAGTCGCCGCCGTAGACCGTGTCGTCGAAGTGCTTCCAGGGGCTGTCGCCCTCGCCCTTCGTGTTGACCGCGCCGTTGATGCCGCCTTGCGCGCAGACCGAGTGCGAGCGTTTGACGGGCACGACCGAGAAGAGGTCAACGCTGTGCCCCGCTTCCGCCAGTTTCATCGCGGCGGCAAGACCGGCGAGGCCGCCGCCGACGATTGCGAACTTCATCTCTTTGCCCGGTATTGCCATTACTGAGTTGCGCCTCCTAATAGTCCCAGCAAGCCGCCCTGCATGACGAACGCCAACTCCGCGTTGATCCCGACCGCCAGCAGAAAGACGCCGAACGCGATGCACGCGTAGCCCAGCATGCGCTGCGCCCGCTCGCCGATGACGATGCCCCAGTCCACCATGAACAGCCACAGCCCGTTGGCGAAGTGCCAGACGGTCGCCGTGATCCCGATTATGTAAACGATGAGGATCACGATGTTACGGAACTCGCCCGCGACGATGTCATAAGCGCGAAACGGATTGTCGGCCACGGACAGATTATTGAGACCCGGAATCAGCCCGAAGCGGAAGTTGAGCACGTGAAAGGTGATGAAGAAGAAGAGGACGATGCCGGTCAGGCGTTGGATCGTGTAGAACCAGTTGCGCGGGTACGGGTAGTGCAAGTTGTTCGGGCGCGCTTCCCACGTGATGACCAGCCCGTAGAGCGCGTGGTAGAGCAGCGGGATGAAGATGCCGCCGATCTCGACGAAGATGATATACGGGATCGACTGCAACTCTTTCACGGCGTTGTTGAAATCCGCCGCGCCCGTGAGCGCCTTCGAGTTGGTGTAGAAATGCTCAAGGAGGAAGACGCCGAGCGGGATGATGCCCGACAGTTGGTGGAGCTTCCTCAGCAGAAACGTGCGACTAAACCGGACAGCCATCTTAGGATTGTCCCTCCTCCGCCAGCGGCCGCCGAGCCACGCTGCGGCCGCAGTTAAGGGCAGGTCTTTCGGGCGCATCGCGCCGCGCCGAACGCGAACAGCTTGAAGTGGAACGAGCCTGATTATAAGGCGCGCCGCCGGAAAAGCAATCGCCCGCCAACCGGGGCCAAGCGACCGCGCGCCACTGCCTCTCGCTGCCCGTGTCAATCTCGCCCGATGCGCAACCTATGCCAGCCTAAGTTTAGGCGCACTAGCGCGCGCGCGTAAAATGAAAAAACTAGCGCGCCGCGCGGCGGCAAACTTATAATCGCGTCCGTGCAGATCGAAACACTCAAAATCTTCTGCGACCTTGTGGACGCGCAAAGTTTCTCGCGCGCGGCCGAGGCCAACTACGTGACGCAATCAGCCGTCAGCCAGCAGGTGCGCGGGCTTGAGGCGAAGTTCAAACGTAAACTGTTAGAGCGCGTGCGCGGCCGCCACGAGGTGCGGCTGACGAAGGACGGCGAGGCGTTCTATCAGGAGAGCCGCAACGTCGTGGCCGCCTACATGCGTCTGGAAGAACGCATGCGGACGCTCACCGGCACGGTCAGCGGCACGGTACACGTGGCAACCGTCTACAGCATCGGGCTGCACGAGTTGCCGCCCGCGATTCGCCGCTTTATGGAACTCTACCCGGAAGCCAAGATCGATCTGGAATACAGCCGCACGACGAGCATCGTGCGCGACGTGTTGGCGGGCACGGTCGAGTTGGGCGTCGTCGCTTATCCGAAGAAGAAAAGCGGGCTGAAGGTCGTCGCGCTCAAAGGCGACCGGCTGGTGCTCATCTGCGCGCCGCAGCATGTGCTGGCGAAACAGAAGAAGGTGAGCGCAAGCGAACTGGACGGGCTGGACTTCGTCCTCTTCGAGCGCGATATTCCGACGCGGCAGGCGACCGACCGCATCCTGCGCGCGCACGGCGTGGCGGTGCGCCGCGTTGCCGAGTTCGACAACATCGAGACCATTAAGCGCGCGGTCGAGGTCGGCTTCGGCGTCGCCATCGTGCCGCGCCCCAGCGTCCTTGACGAACAGCGCTCGGGCCAACTCGCCGTCGTCGCGCTCAGCGAGCCGGAATGGACGCGCTCCGTCGGCATCATCTACCGCAGCGACCGCACGCTCGGCTCGGCCGCGCGCAAGTTCATCCAACTGCTCACGGAGCAGACGGGGCACGAACCAAACGCCCGGCCAGCATGACGACATTAGAGTGGGACAGGCCGCAGGTCGCAAAGTGGAAGTTACATTCTGTTGCATGAACTAACAGCACTCTCCGCCAGCCATCTGGTCAAACTCATGCGCGCGCGTGAGGTCTCGCCCGTCGAGGTCATGGCGGCGCACCTCAGCCGCGCCGACGAGTTGAATCCGCAGTTGAACGCCATCGTGACCTTTGCGCCGGATGCGCTTGAACGCGCACGCGCGGCCGAGCAGGCGTTGCTGCGCGGCGGCGACCTGCCGGCGCTGTGCGGCTTGCCCCTGACGATCAAGGACACGATGGCGACGCGCGGTTTGCGGACGACGAGCGGATCGCGGCTGCGCGCCGACTGCGTGCCGGAGCGGGACGCGCCCGCTGTCGCGCGGCTGCGGCACGCGGGCGCGATCATCTTCGGCAAGACAAACGTGTGCGAGTTGGCGCTCGATTATTCGTCCGACAATCCCATCTTCGGGCGCACGAACAACCCGCACGATCTGGCGCGCACACCGGGCGGCTCAAGCGGCGGCGCGGCCGCGGCCATCAGCGCGTGTCTGTCGCCCGCCGATGTGGGGAGCGATCTGGCCGGTTCGATCCGCATCCCGGCCCACTTCTGCGGCATCACGGGGCTGCTGCCGACCATCGGGCGCGTGCCGAACACGGGCCACTTTCCACCGCCTGAAGGCCCCTTCGCCCTGCACGAAACCTTTGGCCCGATGGCGCGCACGGTTGCTGATTTAGAACTGCTCTACGCCGTGCTCGCCGATCTGCCGACACACATTTTAGCGCCGCCCGAACTGCACGATTATCGTGTCGCGTGGTACACAGACGACGGCCATGCGCCGGTGACGAGCGAGACGCGCGCGGCGGTTGAAGCGGCGGCGCGTGCGTTGGGGGCGGCGGGTCTCGTGCCGGTTGAGATATGCCCGCCGGGCGTCGGGCGTGCGGCCGCTTTGTGGCTTGAGTTGTTCGCGCGGGCTGTGCAGCGTCAGATGTGTGCGCTGCACGCCGGGCGCGAAGATTGGGCCGGCCCCTCCGCGCGCGCAAGCATCAGGCGCGGCGCGGACGCGCCGGCACAGACGCTCGACGATTACTTCGGCGCATGGTTTGAGCGCGACCAACTGCGCGCCGCTCTGCTCGCGTGGATGGAGACGACGCCGCTCCTTGTCGCGCCGGTCGGCGCTGTGCCCGCCTTCACGCACGCGGCGCGCAAGGTCAGCGTCGCGGGGCAGGAGTTGAGCCTGTGGCGCGCGTTCAGCTACGCGCAGGCGTTCAACGTGTTGGGGCTGCCGGCCGCAGTCGTGCCCGCCGGGCGCGCGGCGGAAGGTCTGCCCATCGGCGTGCAGATCGTCGGCCGGCCGCACAGGGAGCGCGAAGTGCTGGCGGCGGCGCGCATTGTCGAGACGGCCCTCGGCGGCTGGCAAGTGCCGCCCCTTGTGCTTTCAACGCGCGCAGAGAATCCGTTATAGTTGCGCCACACAATCCGAGCGCGGCGGGTGCGCGCGGTGCTACAGCTTACGGAGGCCCTAAACCCATGTTCCCGATCATATTGTTCTTCTTTCTGACATTCTTTCTGCTCGTCGTCGCGTTGAAGACGATCAAGATCGTGCCGCAGGCGACCGTGATGCTGATCGAGCGGTTCGGCCGCTTCGACCGCGTGGCCGCAAGCGGGTTGAACATCATCGTCCCGTTCTTCGACAAGCCGCGCGGCGTCTACTGGACGAACGTGCGCCCCGGTCTGACCTCGATTGATCTGCGCGAGCAATATCTGGACTTGCCGCCGCAGCCCGTCATCACGCGCGACAACGTGACGATCCACGTGGACTCGGTCGTCTACTGGCAGATCACCGATCCGATCAAGGCCGTCTACGAGATGAACGATCTGGTGGGCGGCATCGTGCAGTTGACGATCACGGGCATGCGCGCCGTGATGGGCGATATGGACTTGGATCACACGCTCTCGCAACGCGATCAGATCAACGGCAAACTGCGGCTCATCCTCGACGAAGCGACCGACAAATGGGGCGTGAAGGTGACGCGCGTGGACGTGAAGAACATCAACCCGCCCGAAGACGTGCGCATCACGATGGAGAAGCAGATGACGGCCGAGCGCAACCGGCGCGCACTCGTCTTGCAGGCGGAAGGCGACCGGCAGGCCGCCATCACGCGCGCAGAGGGCGAGAAGCAGGCGGCCGTTACGCGTGCCGAAGGCGAGAAGGCATCGGCCATTCTGGCCGCAGAAGGTTCTGCTCAGGCGCGGCTGCGGAACGCCGAAGCCGAAGCCGAAGCTATCGCGCGCATCTCGCAGGCGATGCTCAGTCACGGCAACCCGGCGCAATATCTGATCACGAAAAGCTACATCGAGAGTCTGAAAGAGATGGTGCGCGGCAACAACTCGAAGGTCATCTTCATGCCGGTTGAGACTTCAACGATGCTGTCGAGCGTCGGCATGATCAAAGAGATGTTTGCCGAGACGGGCGAGCGGCAGGCGCAGGATGAACAACAGACGCCGCCGCGCCCACGGCAACTGCCGAAGGGCTGAAGCGGTTAGCGCCAGACAGTTAAAAAAGGCCGCCGGTTGCGCGCGCCCCGTACGCGGGGTTGCACCTGCAACAGGCGGCCTTTTTTATTGCCTACCGGCTTACTGTCTTAACGCGTGGCGCGCAAGCGTGGTGTATTGCGAGCCGCCGGGCGCGAGAGTGCTCTGCATGGTGAGCAGTTCGCTGACTTGAAAGGGGACGGACGTGAAGCCGAGTTGCTCGTGGTAGTGTGCGAGGCGGCGCGCGGCCGCGTTGGCCATGCGCAGCCGCGCCAGCGTCAGGTGCGCGTGAAAGTCGCGTAGCTCGCGGGGGAAACCGGCGGCGGCACACTCGGCTTCGAGGCGCTGTTGCAGTAGCGCCAACTGCCCGGCCGCATCCTGTACGCCGAGCCACAGCACGCGCGGATTGTGCCCGCCGGGAAAAGCGCCCGTGCCCGCCAGCGTCAACTCGAAGGGCGCGACGCTCGCCGCCGCCCGCGTCGCCGCGTCCGTCAGCGCGGGTACGCGCGCCGCTTCGATGTCGCCGAAGAACTTGATCGTGATGTGTAGTTTCTCAGGCCGTTCCCAAGAGGCTTTCACTTGCGGGGCGGTTGCGCGCAGGCGCGTGCTATGCGCGTGGGCGTGGGCGCGCACTTCCGTCGGCAGTTCGACGGCGCAAAAGAGGCGCAGCCGCACGGGCGGTGCTGGCGTGCTCATAATTTGTTTAACCTGCTCAAGCGGCCAACCGCGTGCGGTGGCCGGTAAGGATGAACCGGATTTGAGCGGGCGGAGGGTGCGCGCCCGACGAACATTTCGCGCGGCCCAAGTTGGCGCGCGTCAATAGTAAAGCTAATCGGGCTAATTAGAAAGTTTCACGTCGCGGCACAGTTTTGTGCCAACACGGGCGACGGTTACTGCAAAAGCAAGTTGCAATCGGGCAGGGCGTTTCCGTTTCAAACGACCGGTTCAGGCGATAAATGAAGAGGCGCGCGCCCGCAGCAACGGGTGCGCGCCTCTCTCGCCTTCATCCTTCAGATCGTCGCTTATCGCGCTGCGCTGCCAGCGACGGCGGTGAGCGGCCGTCGCGTCGTTTGCGCGCGACAGTACCAGACGAAACCAAGCCCGAACGTCAAACCCATCGCCACGAAGCCGGCGATAAACAGCGTGTGCTCGCCGACCGCCATCGAAGCCTTGAGCCGCGCCATGAACAGCGAGACGGCGACGACCGGCAGATTCAGCAGCACGCCTGCCGCAAGCGGAAAGAGCACAACAGGTCGGCAACCGCCGAGCCTGCGCCGCAGCCAGAAAAGACCCGGCACGTAGAGCAGCCCGCAGACCGGCACGGCCGCGCCCAACAGCAACGAGCCGAAGCCCAACACATCGTTCCGGCTCGGCGTTTCGACGAACAGGCACGACCAACCAAGCGTGGTCGTCAGCCCAACCACCCACGCGCCAAACGCGACCCCGACCAGTTTCCACATGACAAGTTTCTCCTGCTGTTCATTGTTCCCGATCCGTTGTGACAGTGCTGCCACCAGTCAACGGCGCGCGTTGGCGGCAGCGGCGAGTCGTTGCCGTTCCGTCTGCGTCCACGCGCAGAGCGTGCCCGCGTCCTGCGGCGACATGATCGCATCGCGGTGCATGAGCGTGTAGGAGGCAAGCGGCATCGCGTCGAGCTTCGATAAGCGGCAAATTTCGCCGAGCACCTGTTGCGCCTCGCCGGGCGTGTAACGCGCCCAGTCGGAAAAGTTCATGTGCCTGCGCCCTTGCCTGACGTGGTCATTCAACCACCATGAGACGGGCGCGATCTGGCTGTACCACGGCCAGCGCGTGCGGTTTGAATGGCAATCGTCGCATGCGCGCGCAAAGATCGCTTTGACTTCCGGCGACACGTGCAAACTCGCCTCCATGCTGCGCGCCTCGGCCGCCACGGGATTCGTCCGCGCCGCACGCGCAAACTGGATCAGCCCAAACCCGCATGCCAGCACGATCATCGTCCATTTCAATACGCGCTTCATAACTCAGCCCTCCATCTGCAACGTGATTGCGGCCCAACCGTTCACGT
>DASVQA010000089.1:0-19157 GCA_036389375.1 Pyrinomonadaceae bacterium
CGACGACCGCGCCCGCGCTCTTGAATAACCACTTCTGCTGGCCCGTCTGCGCGTCCAGCGCCTGCACGCCGGCCGCGCTCCCGACGAACAGCACGTCGCCAGAGACTAACGGCGCGGTCGGCGCACCGCGCGCGACGGTGAACGTCCAGACCTCTTTGCCCGTCGCCGCATCGAGCGCGTAGAGCATGCCGTCCGTGGCCGAAACGTAGAGGCGCGCGCCCGCAACCACGGGCGTCGTGCTGACGGCGTAGACGGCTTTGAACTTCCACTTGACCTGCCCCGTCGCCGCGTCGAGCGCGTACACACGATTGTCCTGACTGCCGACATAGACCGTGCCGCCTGCGACGGCCGGCGCACCGATGACGCGCCCGCCCGTCTTCGTGCGCCAGCGCACCTGTCCGCTCGCGGCGTCGGCCGCATAGACGCTGTAATCGTAGCTGCCGAAATAGACCGTGCCCGCCGCCACGACCGGCGTCGAATAGACGCTGCCGCCCGTCTTAAACTGCCAACGCGCTGCGCCCAAGGTAACGGCGGGCGTTTCCTTCGCGTCCACGCTCGGTTGTACCGCGCGCGCCGTCTGCGCGTTCACGCCTTGCGCGCGCGCGCTGCCGGCGCACACGCATAGCATGAGACTCAAGCTCACGACGAGTTTGCTGTGTCCGCTCATGGCGTGCCTCGAAAGCAACTTGCGCGTGCGGGCTGAGCGCGCGGCGCTGGTTGCGGGCTGAGCGCTCACTGCGCTTTGCGCGCGCTCATTGCGAATTGGGTTTGGTGCTCTCCTGCGCGGCCGTCTCGTCCTTCGGCATGTAATAGCCTTTGCGCGCGGTGATGTTGAGTTTGCGCTCTTTGCCTTTCGCGTCCTTCGCCGTGACGCGCACTTCGAGCGGGTGCATCTGCCCGTCGTCGCGCTCACCTTCCGCGAGCGTGAAGCCGAGACTGTAGCGCGCCGTCAGGTTGCCGACGATCTTCGCCAGCCCCGTCGCGTAATCGGCCGGGCGATGGACTTTGACTACCTCGCCGCCCGTCTGTTTGGCGAAGTGCTGTGCGCTGCCCGCGATGCTCAAGCCTACCCAGTTGCCGAGCGGCTTCAGGATCGGCATCGCCAGCTTGAAGCCCGTCTTCATGTCCACGACGAGCGCGCTGAAGATGACGTTCGACTTGATCAGGCGCGACTCGATGAAGTCGCGCTGCGCGTAGAACATGGGCGCGATGCCGTCGGTCACGTACACGACCGCCGCCTGCGAGTTGGGGCGCTCGCGCTGGATCGTCTGATTGATCTCCCACGTCGCCGCCGCCAGATCGGAATCGTCCATGTCCACCGTAACCGAACCGTCGGCGTTCTTGCGCTCGATCACGATGTGCCCATCCGGCTTCACGATGCGCCGCACGGTATGGTCGTCCTTGTCCTTAAACACGTCCACCACTTCGCCCTCGGTCTCCGGCTTATCGTCCGGCTGCGCGCCGTCAGATTTCTTTGCGGCTTCAGTCGGCGGCGCGGCATCGGGCTGCGCCTGCGCGATTGTCCGCTTGATCTCGTCGTTTGAAGGCGGCGTGCCGTTCGACTGCTCTTTGACCTGCTGCTCGGTGGCGCGCTTGCTCTCTGAGGCTGCGCCGCTCGCGGCGTCTGCCGTCTGCGAGACGGGCGCGCCGTTCTCTTCGGGCGTGGCTTCGGACATGCTCGCGCCCACGAGCGTCGGTATCACCGCGAGCGCCGACGCGATCTGCGCGCGGTTGCGCGTGAACTTCATCAGCCACTCGCGCTTGCCTTCGACGCCGCCCGGATCGAGCACGATCACGGCGACCTCGTCCGTCGGCGGCAGTTTCGCCAACTCGTTGGCCATCGCTTCGAGAATCTCCGTGCGGCGCAGATAGCGCCCCGCGCCGAGCCGTTCCAGATCAAAGACGAGCGCCAGCGCCAGCGGTTTGCGCCCCGCGTCGCCTTCGCGCGTGAAGTAAGAGAGTTTGCGCGGCTGCCCGTCGGCAAGCACCTCGAAGTTCTCCAACTTCAAGTCGTTGATCGCCTGTTTCGTCTTCTTATCCTTGACCAACGCATCGAGCGACACGACGCGCGTGCGGACGCGCAGCACGTCGCCGTCCGTCACCTCCTGCGCGCGGACGCTGGCTGCGCCGACGCACAACAGTAACAGACCGCACAAACCGATGATGCTCTGCTTCATTCTCATGATGCCTAATCTCCTGCGAATAAAATCTCAGACACCCACTGGTTCAATGTTGCATTAGTAATGCCGGTTCGCTGGCGCGCGGGTTTTAAGCTCTCCGCTTAATCTGTCGCCGCGCTCGATTGGCGCTCGGCCGCTGCAAGCGGGCGCTTTTAGTCTTGATCGTTGTCTTTGTTGGCGGCGTTGGCTGCTTCGTCCGTGATGTTGCGGGTCTCCTGTTCAGGGTCTTGCAGGAGTTTGGCGAACTCGTCGCGGTCGAGATTGACTTGCAGCACCGTGCCGTCGCGCTGCGCGAGCGCGATGATCAGCACCTTGTACTTGTCGCCATCCGGTTTCGTGAACGTGTAGGTCTGCCCTTCGTCGCGTGAGCGCACGGCGAGGAGCGGCTCCCAGCCGGGCAGCAAGGTCTGGCGCAGCAGGCGGTGAAACTCCGTGTAGCCGTCGCGCCCGTTGAAATCCTGATCTTCAAAAATGGCCAGCTTGAAATCGCCGAAGCGCATGACGCGGCGCACGTCCGACGAGACGACCTTCGCCGCCTTTAGCCCCAGCGTCGCCAGCGCAGGCACGCCTCTGTGCTTGGCGTGATAGTAGGATTCGACGAGTTTGACGACCGCGTGATATTCGGCTTCGCTGCTTGCGCCGGTTGCGCCGGGCGTTGCCGCGCAGGCGCAGACGATGAGGGCGGCGAGCAGCAGGTTGCGTCTGATGTGTTTCAGCATCTTAACGTCACCTCCGCGCTTAGGGTTTTCTGGTCGCGGGCGTTGCCACCTGCGGCTTGCGCTCGTCCGGCCGCTTCTCGTCGTGCTTGTCTTCCTCAAGGTCTAGGTCGGGGATGCCGAACTGCCCTTCGAGTTTCGCGAGCTTCTCGATGTCGATGATGCCGACGATGTTGACGACCGTCAGTTGCTTCGGCTCGGCCGCTAAGATCGCCAGACCTTCGACGCGTGCGCCCTGCGGCGCGGTCATCAGGTAGACCTCAATGTTGCGCCCTTCCTTCTTGTTGATGATGTTGACGAAGCGGGCCCACCCTGGAGCTTTCAACTGCGCGCGAATGGGCGCGATGTCGGCCTGCGTGTACTCGCCCTCGTTGTTGAACTCGAAGTTCTTGACGTAGACGCCTTTCAGACCCGCGATGATCTGCTTGAGGTCTTTTACGTCCACATCGGTGCTTTTAATGGCCGAGATGGGGATGAGTCGCAACATCGACTCAGGCAGGTTCACGTCAACGATCTGGTTCGCCCGCGTGGCGAGCGATTCGAGACTATCGATCTGCAATTGCGCGGGGTAGTGTATCTGCGCGCAGGCGGCGCGGCTTGCGCCACAGACCAGCAGCGCGAGCGTGAGCAGTTGTAAGAAAGAGCGTTTGAAGTTTTTCATGACTGGCGTTACTCCCAAGATTTATCTCGTCTCCGGCTTGTGCCCAGCGCTGGCCTCTTGCATCTCGCGGCGCGCATCGTTGAACTTGGCGCTGGCGATGCGCAGGGCGAGCAATAGTTGCTGCGTCGCTTCGCGTTGCTGCTCGGTCATCGTCGCAACTTGCGCCTGCGGCTCCGTTGTCAACGCTTGCGGCGCGCGCCGTGTGGCATTTGCGCGGGCACGATTAAAGACGCGCGGCGGGCGGAGATAGTTAACACGCTTGCTCACGGCCGGGTGCGCTTGCGCGGCTGAGAACTCTTTAGCGAACTCTTCATTAGCGCGGTTCACGTGCGCCGCTTGCTCTTGCGGCGCTGCTACTTTCGTCGGCGCAACATTCTTTTGTTCGGCCGCTTCACGTCGTACCTCTATGTTGTGCTGCGACATGATGAGCCACGCGCCCGCAAGCAGCGTCAGGAGGAGCGAGGCGGCGACGGCGAGCCGTTGCCATTGGAATGGCCTTTGTTGCGTCCGAAAGGAGTTGCGCGCCGCGCGCGCGCTGAAGTCTTCGGGCAACTGAAGCGGGCGCGGCTCGTAGCGGAGCGCGCCAAGCAACTGCTCAAGTTGCTTAACGTCCTCGTCCGGCTCGCCCGACTTGTCCCACAAGTAGTCACTCATAAACTTCAATGCTCCTTCCCGCCCGGCCCTTGCAGACGCTCGCGCAGCAGCTTCATGCCGCGATGTATGTTGACGCGGACGGAGGCGGGCGCAAGGCCCGTCCGCGCCGCGATCTCCGGCCCCGTCATGCCTTCGACGAAACGCAGGATCAGAGGCTCGCGGTAGGCTTCCGGCAACTCGCGGATGAGCGCCAGCACCTCGTTCGCCTCCGCTTGCGGCGGCGCGTGGTGCGCGAGCGTGTCGGGTAGCTCGCTGGTCTCGCGCGTGCGGCGGTGATAGTCCATCGCACGGTTGCGCGTGATCATGGCGAGCCACGGCCCGAACCGCTCGGCGTCGCGCAGACTATCGATCTTGCGCAGCACGGTGAGAAACACGTCCTGCACGAGATCGTCCACCTCGCCGTAGGGCACGCGCGCGAGCAGGATGCCGTGTACCATGCGTGAGTAATTATGATAGAGCCGGTCGAAGGCGGCGTGGTCGCCGCCGCGCACGGCCTCGACCAGCGCGACTTCAACGGGGGCTTCAGTCATAGGCGCTGCGACGGGGGTTGGACTCGTGCCGATCATGCCTAGCAGGTCGCCTGTCGCCTCAACTTTATACATTTAAGTCCGTAACCTCACGAGGACGCCGGTGGAGAGTGCCTGACAACGCGTGCAAAGCGACGCCCATGTCCGCCTCTAAAGACGCCTTGCGGGCGACGAACGTTAACGGCGCGAAGGGCTTTTTTTGCGGGCGGCGGGCGGTCAGGCTTTCTCTGCGACGAGCAGGATGTTTTTCCCGACGGGCGGCGGGATGAGCGTTTCGAGCCGGCGCAGCGGCGGGACGACGAATCTATCGTAGAACCTGACCGCGCCCGCGCCCATCTGCTGCGAGCGCAGCACGCGATATTTCGCCCACCAGGGCAGCACGCCCGCCGAGTCGAAGTAGCTGGCTTTGAGCACGCGAAACCCTGCGCGCTCGCACTTTGCGCGCAACTCGCCCCAGGCGTAGCGGCGCTCGTGCCCGACGAGCCGATCAAAGCTGCCGTAGAGCCAGCGCAGCGCCGGGACGAAGATAAAGACGCGCCCACGCGGGCAGAGCGTATCGCAGACGATGCGCAGTTCCCGCTCGTCGTCCGCGATGTGCTCAAGCACGTTGACGTAGATGATCGAGTCGGGCCGCTCAACGGCCGCGATGCGCGCGGCGACGTTCATAAAGAGGTCGTTATAGGTTTCGACGCGCGCCGTCGTCTGCCAGCCGGCCACCTTCGTAACGAGCAGCCGGTGCATCTCCGTCGCCGGTTCGACGAGCGCGAGCGATGCGGGCGCGCGCTCAAGCAGCAGTTCGGAGAAAGACCCCGTGCCCGCGCCGACTTCGACAAGCCGCCGGCCCAGGTATGGCGCGAAGCTATCGAGCAGCCAGCGATGGTAGTTGCGGGCAAAGGCCATCGCTTCGAGGTCGCGGCCCGCGTAGGCGCGCGCGTCACCCATAAAGCTGCTTTTCGACGACCGCGCCGGGCGGCTCGTGCGTGGCGGGCTTGTGCAGTTGCGGCAACTCGCGGAAGGCGGCGTTGAGCGAGCAAAACAGGTTGAACCGCACGATCAGCCACAACGCCATCACGCCATCGCTGAAGCCGATCTTCTTGCCCTCTTCGTAAGTTCGGCCGTAGTAGCTGATCGGGACTTCGTAGATGGCGCAGCCGAGCTTCGCCAGCTTCGCCGTGACCTCGACCTCGAAGCCGAAGCCGCGCGACGTGATGATCATGTGCCGGATGATCTCGCCGCGAAAAGCCTTGTAGCCGGTTTCGATGTCGGTCATGTTGAGGTTCGTCAGGATGTTCGAGAGGAAGGTCAGCAGCTTGTTGCCGAGATAGTGATAGAAGTAGAGCACGCGCGTCGCGCGGCGCACGAGAAAGCGTGAGCCGTAGACCACGTCCGCGTGCCCGCCGAGGATCGGTTGGATGACGGAGGGAATCTCCGTCGGATCGTATTCGAGATCGGCATCCTGCACGATGACGATCTCGCCGCGCGTCAGCGCAAAGCCGGTCTTGAGCGCGTGCGTCTTGCCGCTGTTGCGTTCGTGGCGCGTGACGCGGATGCGCGCGTCGGCGGCGGCGAGGCGGCGGGCCACTTCGGGCGTGCGGTCTGTAGAGCAATCGTCCACGACGATGATTTCGAGTAGCTGCGGGATGCACAGCAGTTTGGCGACGACGGTGGCGAGCGTGGCCTCTTCGTTATAGACGGGGACGACGACGGACAGACAGGGCCGGGTTGGGACTTGCTCAAGCATCATGCTGTTCCTCTGAATCCGCGTTGACGGGGGCCGGTTGTGGGCCGGCGCGCGGCTGAATTGAAGGCGCAGTATAGGTTGGCGACGAAGCGTGCGTCAACGAGCGGGCAGCACGGGCAGCGCGCGGCGCGGCCGTGTGCGGTGCGGCGCGACAAGGTGTGCGGCGGCACGCTCACGGCGGCGCGTGCGCCAGACTTGCACCAGTCGCGCGAGTTCCGCGCCCGATGCCGCCGGGTCAACCAGCGTGAGCCAGAGCGGCGTCGGCAGCCACGCCCACGCCGCACCATAAACCTGTTCGTTCAAATGTTCGACGCGGCGCTCCGCGCGCCACTGCAAGGTGACGGGCGGCACGTCCGCCCAGTTGTCATAGCAGGCATGTTGAATGCACGGCGCGGGCTTGGCGCGCGCGTGGACGAGACAGCCCGTGCCCGGCGCAAACAAGGGGCACGAATAGGTCTGCGCGAAGGTGTCGCCTGCGGCGCGCAAGCCGTAGCGTTTGACGGCCAGCGCGGCGCGTTCATAGACGGCGCGGCGCTCGGCGGCGGTGAGGCGCGGCGTGTGCGCAAGCGTTGCGCGGATGGCGACAGCTTCGAGGCGCGTGATGTGTACGTTGACGAAGTGCGCGTCCGTGCAGCAGACGCCGGGCGTCGGGCACACGCGACAGTCGCGCGCCGCCGGCTCGTAGGCCAGTTTGACGTGGCTCTGATAGGCGCGTTTGGCGCGTTGCAAACGCGCGAGCGCCGCTGGTTCGGATAGGTGCTGCATGGACAATCTGCGGCGCGCAACCCGATCAACCCAACTCGTAGAGCGCCAGAAATTCGCGGTTGCCGTCCGCGCCCTTGATCGGTGAATCGATCACGCCGCCAACTTTCAGCCCCAAGTCTAACGCCGCCCCGTTCACTTCCTCAATGACGCGCGCGTGCGCCGCCGGGTCTGTGACGATGCCGCCCTTGCCGACCGCGCCGCGCCCGACCTCGAACTGCGGCTTGACGAGCACGACGATGCGCCCGCCGTCGTTCAGCAACGGCACGAGCGCGGGCAGAATTTTCGTCGCCGAGATAAACGACACGTCCATCACGATCAGATCGAAGCGCGTGGCAAAATCGCCGGGCTGCAAGTAGCGCGCGTTCACCTGCTCGCGCACTTCCACGCGCGGGTCTGTGCGCAGGCGATAGTCGAGTTGGTTGTGCCCGACATCGAGCGCGACGACGCGGCGCGCGCCGTGCTGCAACAGGCAATCGGTGAAGCCGCCGGTTGAAGCGCCCACGTCGAGGCACGTCGCGCCGCGCACGTCGAGTTGAAACGCCCGCAACGCGGCTGCCATTTTCAACCCGCCGCGCCCGACGTAGCGCGCGGCCGGGTCGTCTGCGCCGCGCACGCGGATCGCGGCGTCGGGCGCAAACGTCTCCGAAGGCTTCTCGACGCGCTGTTCACCGACGAGCACAACGCCCGCCATTACGAGCGCCTGCGCGCGCGTGCGCGACGGCGCAAGCCCGCGCTCGACCAGCAGTTTGTCTATGCGCTCGCGCTTCATGCTGCAACCCGAATCGTCTTTATCCGTTCCCGTCTCGTGGGGCTGTGGTTAAGATAGCCGAGCGCGCGCCGCTTTGTCAGGCGCGCGCCCCGCGCCGCTCGATGCGGCTCGCTCCACGCGCTAGAACCATTTCGGTCAACTGAAGGAGAAATTTATGAGACAGCTAACGCGCGGCTTGCTCGCCGCTTTATGTGCGCTTGCGTTGTGCGCTTCGGCTGCGCTGGCGGCGGGCGACGCGGTCGCGCATTTGACGATCTATGATGCCGGCATCGCGGAATTTCACGAGGAGCGCATGGTCGAGTTGCAGCCCGGCCTCAATCAGCTTGAGTGGCGCAGCCTGATGCCCAAGGCTTACGTGCGCACGTTGCGCGTGACGGCCGAGGGCGCGGAAGTGCTCCGGCAGGACATCACTTACGACGGAACGGAAGTGCGCAATGAGAAGTCGCCCGTGCTGCATCTCGTGCTGCGCAGCACGGCGACGACGGCCGGCCCGCGCCGCGTGCAGATTGATTATCTCGCGCCGGGGCTGAATTGGCAGAACGACTATGCGCTCGTGCTTGAGCCGACCGCGCAGGGTGCGCCGCCCACCGCCGCCACGCTCGATTCGTGGGTCTCGGTCTTCAACAACACGGGCACGGACGTGGGGGCCGGCACGGTCGATCTGATCGCGGGCGAGATCGCGTTCCGGCTCGAAGGCAGCAACACGGATGTCTATTACCGGCGCGAAGTGGCGCAGAGCAACGCCGCTTACGATGAAGTGTCCGCGCCGCCACCTGCTTCCGCCGAGGTGACGGGCGTGAGCGCGTTCAGTCGTTTCCGGCTGGGGCGCGATCTGATGTTCAACGCGAATGCGCCGACCGGGCGGCTGCCGCTCTTTCAACACGCGCGCATAGCCGTCGTGCAACGCAACGTCTTCGAGAACGATTACAGCACGCAGACGATGGGGCGCGGCGGCTTCACCTTGCTGCCGCGCGGGCTTGAAGTGCGACTCGTGGCGAAGAACACGACCGGGGCGACGATGCCCGCCGGGCTGGTGACGATCTACGCGCGCGACGGCGAGTTGCCACAGGTGGTCGGCCAAGACCGCATCGCTTTGACGCCGCCCGCAGGCGAGTTCAGCGTGACGCAGGGCCGCTCGGCCACGCTCTTTGCGACGCGCCGCATCGTCGAACGTCGGCAGGTCGAATACCGCGACCCGACCCTCGGCACGCGCACGAAGCTCATCACGACCATCGAGGTCGTCGTCATGAATCGCGGCGTGCAAGCGGCGGAAGCGTACATACGCGACAGCATCGAGCCGCACGCGGACAACCAGTGGACGCTGCTGGAAAGCTCCGCGCAGGGCGAGCGTTTGGGCGCGAACGCCGTGCAGTTCAAAGTGCAAGTACCGGCGGGCGGCAAGACAACGCTCACCTACACGGTCGAGACGAAATGAAGCATGCGCGCGGTTGGCGGCGATGAGCGCGCACGAGTCGCGCCGCGCGTGGTCGCGCCTGCAAGCGATGCCTGAGAGACGTTGACGCGGGCGTGAAAGAAAACGGGCCGGCTTATGTGCAGCCGGCCCGTTTCAGTCACATAAATTTTTCCGCGTTTAGAGCGGTGGGCGCGCGCCCTCGAAGATGTCGCGGATGCGATCCACGTTGCGCGCTGGCGGCGTTGAACGGGGCTGCACGGTGCGCGGGCGCTCGCTGCGCGGCTGGCGTTCATTCGCCACACGCTCGCCGCGTGGTGCGCTTGCATCACGGTGGGCGGCGGCCGGCTCGGTGCGGCGCGTGCGCTCTTCAACTGTAGTGGCGGTCGGGCGGGCCGGCTTGTCCGTGTCGCGCGCGTTCTCAACTTTGCTCGGCGGCGTGCGCTTGGCCGCGACGGGGGCCGGTTCGACGGGCGGCGCGGTCGTGCGTACCGCATCGCTCGTGGCGGCTGAAACGGGCACGGCGGCCGGCACTCTGGCCGGTTGCGCGGCGACTTCCGTTGCTTCGGTGTGCGCGGCGTCCGTCGTCGTTGTCGCCTGCTGTTGCGGCGCGTTGGTCGCACCGTCTGCGCGCCCGCGCTGGTAGAGGTACAGCCCGCAGATGCTGACCGCGCCGCCCAGTAACGCCGACAGGAGCAGGAGCGGCCAAGTGCGCCGCCGGCTGGCTACTGCCGCGAGCGGCACGACCGGCTGCGCCGTCTGCGCTTCCACCGCGTCAAAGCGCGGCGTGACGAGCGTGGCTTCGGTCTCCGATTCGGCTGATAATTGAGTCTGTTCTGCTTCGGTCATCCATCTTCCTCAAGGGAGAGCGAGGTCGCCCGCGCGCAAAAATCCACGCAAAAATCCTTTGCGCCGCGCAAAACCTTTGATGCGGCGCGTGTCTGCGTTGGTGTCTCAAAAATTAGTTGCAAAAGAATTACGTCGCGGCGCGATTGTCGGCCGGGACAGAGAGGGCGGGCGATTGGCCCGGCCCCAGCCGTTCGGGCTGGCGCTCATGTCCAGCCGGAGTTCGCCCCCGGCGGCGATCTCTGCGTGCGTCAGGTAAGCGCGCGTGAGCACGCGGCCGTTGAGCCGTGCGGCCTGCACGTACTTGTTCGCGGCGGACGCGGCGGGCGCGCTAATCGTGAACGTGCGTCGCCCGCCGAGATCAATCGTGGCGCGGGTGAAGATGGGGCTGCCGATGTAGTAGAAAGCCTGCCCCGCGTTTGGATAAAGCCCGATTGCGTTCCAGACATACCATGAAGACATCGTGCCGGAATCGTCGTTGCCCGGCAGACCCGCGCGCCCCGTCCGGTACTCGCGCGCCATCAGGCGGCGCACCTGCGCCTCGGTTTTGTCGGCCCGCCCGGCGTGGATGTAGAGATAGGCGGCGAGCAAGTCCGGCTCGTTGACGTGCGTGTAGAGACCTTCCGGGCGCAATGCTTCAGTGCCCTGTGCGTCGCCGAAAAACAGGTCGAGCCAGTGGACGAACGCCTCGTCGCCGCCGACTCTGTTAATCAACCCCTGCGCGTCGTGCGGCACGTAGGTGGAGTATTGATAACCTGAACCTTCGTAGTAGGGCGCGCTCATCCAGACGAAGCGCGGATAGTCGAGCATGTAAAGCTGCGTCTTGTCGTATGGCTTGAACCAACTGCCGTCCACGTCGCGCGGGCGGATCGATTTCGTCTCCGCGTCCCACAGGTGCTGCCAATTCTGCGAGCGCGCCCGATACTTTTGATAGTCGGTCTGTTTGCCCAGAGCTTTGGCCACCTCGGCGAGACAGAAATCGTTGTAGGCGTATTCGACGGTGCGCGAGGCGGAACGCTCGTGCTGCATGCTCAGGTAGCCGCGCGCAATGTATTCGCTGACTTCGCGGCCCTCGTAGAATGGGCGCGGGCTATCTACTTCAGCGTCTTTGACCATCGCTTGATAGGCCGTCTGGTAATCAATGCCCGCCAGACCTTTCACCAGCGCGTCGGCGATGAGCACGTCGGCGTTTGAGCCGCCCTGCGTCATGCCGTTTGCGCCCGCGATGCGCGCGTCGGGCAACCAGCCCGTGTGCCGGTAAGTATCAACGAGCGAGCGCACCATGTCGCGCTGGCGGGCAGGTGCAATGAGCGTCAGGAGCGGGTGCAGCGTGCGGAACGTGTCCCAGATGGCGTAGTAGTCTTCATAGTGCGGCTCGCTTGATCGCCACCAGCCGTTTTCGCCGCTTAAATCGTGCGGCATGTAGTGGGCGCGATAGAGCGCGGTGTAGAAGATGCGACGCTCGTCGGCGCTGCCGCCCGCGACCTTTATCTGGCCAAGCGCCTGCTCCCAACTCGCGGCGGCGCGGCGGCGCAACTCGGTAAAATCAGCGCCGTTCGTCTCGTCGACGATATTCGCGCGCGCTTTTTCGGGGCTGATGAAGGAGAGGCCGATCTTGACTTCGAGCGGCTCGCCGCGCGTCGTGTCGAATGTGACGTAAGCGCCGGCCGCAGTCTGGTCGCCTGAGACGGTGGTTGTCGCGGGATAAACTTCCGCGCCGCGCCAAGTGCCGTAAGCTTTGCAGGGGCGCGAAAACTCGGCGGCGAAGTGGAGCGTGTAGGGCGCAGGATTCCAGCCGCCGATGAAGTTACCCGTGCCCTCGATGCGATTGGGCGCGATGATGTGAGCGTGCGTACCGATGGGTCGCTGGCGGCGGCCCGCGCCGCCGCCCGTGAAGATGACCGACCCGACATCGAGTAATAGGTGCGCCTCGGTTGTTTTGGGGAAAGTGTAGCGATGCACGGCGACGAGGCGCGTGGTGGTCAACTCAACTTGGACGTTCGGCTTCGTCAGCGTGACCGCGTAGTAACCGGGCGCGGCCCGCTCGGCCTGCTTCGGCGAAGCCAACTCCTGCGGCTTGACCGCGCCCACCTGCGGCGTCAGGCGGAAGTTGCCGTACTTGCTCTCGCCGCCCGTGCCGGAGACGTGCGTCTGCGAAAAGCCGATGATGGGCTGGTCGGATTCATAGCCGGACGTGTCCCAGTGGTTCGGGTCGGGGTTCGGGGTGGTGTCGGGGCTTGGGTTGGCGAAGCCGAAGGGCACGGCAGCGCCCGGCACGGTGTTGCCGCCCGCGTCCACACCGACGAACGGATCGACGTAAGCGACGAGCGGCGGCGCGGCCTGAGTTTGCGCCAGCGCCGCAGCCTGACTGTTGCAGCACAGACACATGAGCAGCGCCGTCAGCCGGCGGAAGTTTTGGCGACGCGTGCCGTTGCCTGCGCCTGCGCGGCGGCGGACTGCGCGCGCGCTTCGCTGCGGCCGCATCTGCTCTGTTACGTCTTTAGCCAACCCGTTCAAAGATGATGCGCGAGAGATCGAAGCCGAGGCCGGTGGCCTTGCTGTTCCGGCCGATCAGCTTGAACATCACGTGGTTGTCGCCCTCTTTCAGGGTCAACTCGGCCAACTGAAGCGCAGGACTCTTACGCCGCTCGGGCGCGTAGAGGTCAACCGCTTGGCCGACGCCGACTTCGTTTAAGAATATCTGGACGATGCCCTGCGTCGGGCCTTCGACCGCTTCAATCGAGACGCGATATTTGCCCGCCGCCGGCATCTCGCAGATGAAAGAGATATAGTGCGGCCCGAAGACTTCGCGGTCGTGCGCCTGCATGGAAAGATGCCTGATCTGTTCCGTGCCTACCTTGTCGTCGCGCTTGGTCAGCACGGCATTCTCCCAAGAGAAGGCGTGAATGGGCGTCGTCCAACCCGGCGTAAAGACGATCCGCTCTGGGTCGTGGACTTTGCGCGTCGCTACCTGCGGCAGGTCAAGCTGCGTGGTTGGTCTGTTGGCGGAATAGAGAAACGTGACGGCGACGTAATCGGCCGGGACGCGGTTGCCGACGGGGCCGTGCTCGATGGTGGCGCGGATGCTCTGCCGGTAGGCGTAAGCGTCTGTGATGAGAAAGCGGTAAGCGCCCGTCCGGCCTAGGTAACGCTTGAAGTCCAGACAGCCGCTTAAGGGCAGCGACACGCGGCTCTCCCAACGACCGGGCACGTCGTACCAACCGCCGTTGAAGAAATCCTCCGAGCCTGTGCCGTGTATGGTCATGTCACCATCAATCGTCGTCTCGTCGTCGCCCTCGAAGAACTCAGGGATCGCGCCGGTGTTCAGCCCTTGCGCTTGCAAGAGGAAGCCGACGATGTGCCCGCGCCCCTGTGTCTCGACAAAGGTGAACGGTTGCCCCTCTGTGGTCGGGTCTTCGCGCCGCCAGACGGCGTAGAGTTTGCCCTCGTCCGTCGTGCGTCCGACAGCGGTGAATTTAACTTCCGTCTGCACGTCAATCGGCGGCCCCGCCTGTTGTTCCGAGACGAGTTCGATGCGCGCCGACTTATCAAACGGCATGGGCAGGTAGATGTAGTTCACGTCGTCGGCCGTGCCGAGGAGGAGCGAGCGGGCGGCGGGCTGCCCCCACGCGTAGCCGAAAAAGTCGCTGACCGGGCACGCGATGGCCGGTGTGCGTTCGCCGTCCCAATAAAACTTGATGACGAGGTCGCGCCCCTTGCCTGCGAAGGCTTGCGCCGGGCCGAGCCGCAGGCCGGCGATGCGGCCGGGCTTGTTTGTCTGAAAGATCGTGACGGCTTGACCGGGCGCGAGCGTGTGGCTGGTTTTCTCGGTTTGCAGCCGCGCGCCCTCGGGCACGGTGTACGAGGTGATGTCTGTGCCGGCGGCGGCGAAGAGTTTTCTGGCCCGCTCAAGTTGCCCGGTAAAATCTTTGGTCGGCGTGGCCGTGTAGGACGTGATCTGCGTCCCCGCCGGGTAAGTGGCGTAATTGATCTGGTAGAACTGTATGTTGTCGGCTTTGATGAGCACCTTGCAGGACTCTCTGTAAGCGAGCGGCAGATAGGAATAGAAGCCGCCCGCGCCGAAGCCTGAGACGGGCGCAAGAAAAGGCGGCTGCCGGCCGCTAAAGAGGTCTATGAATTTAACGCGAATGCGCGGGGTCGTTTCGCCGTCGAAGTAGAACTCCATCAGGTCGTCGGTCGGCGTCGGCGTCCAAATCCGGTAGATGACGCCCGGCCCTTTCAAATCAGCGATGACGAGACCGCCCGCCTCGCGCCTGATGACCGAATACTTGCCGCCGAACCCATCGTCATTACCGCCCGTCCGGTCGTAACTAGAGAGCGATGCGACCTTGACCGACTGTTTGAAGGCGGGCAGCGTATCAAGCCTTGATAGCTCGGCCACGCCGGGCGCAGGTCTGCGCTGCGGCGCAGGCGTCTGCCCGCGCAAAGGTATGAGCGCGATGATGAGTAACAAGAGGGCCGGCAGTATTCGTCTCATGCGACATTCGACCTCTGGACGTTGAATAGTTTGCAGGCGGCCAGAATACATTCACACGCGCGCGCCGCAAAGTAATTCTTGGCCGGACGAGGTGCAGGCGGGCGCATGGGCGCAGGTTACAGCAACCGGGCGCGCCTGTGCTATATTGGCGGCTCAGTCAAACAGCCGGGAACACGCGCCCTTTTATTGCCTGCAACGTTCGGGGGCCGGCAAAGCGCAAAAGAGCATGGCCGCCTTGTTCTAGCCTACCGGCTTTTCATACTTGAATCTCTGAATCTAAACGGGAGCAAAAAAAGAGTGCGCTCTTTAACTGCATCTATCTCTGCGCTCGTGCTCGTCTGCACGCTTGCCACGCACCTCGCTGCCCAACAGCCCGCGACCGCCACGCTCAGAGGCGCGGTCACCGACCCGAACGGCGCGCGCATCGCGGGCGCAACCGTCAAAGTGACCCAACTGGCGACCGGCACGGTGCGGACGACGACGACGAACGACGAAGGCATTTACGTGCTGGCGAACCTTGCGCCGGGCAGCTATGAACTCCGCGTCGAGGCGTCCGGGTTCACGCCGAAAGTCTCCAAGCTGCCGGTCGTGCTGCAAGTCGGGCAGACCGTTACGCTCGATGCGCCGTTGGAGCTTAACGTGAATGAGAGCGTGACGGTCGAGCTGCTCGAATACACCCCGCTGGTCGAGACCAACACCTCGACGGTTGATCGCGTGATTGACGAGCGCGAGATCGCCAACCTGCCCTTGAACGGGCGCAACTTTCTCGAACTCGCGCTCTTGACGCCCGGCAACGCGCCCGCGCCCAACTTCGACCCGACGAAAACCAACACGGTCGTCATCTCGTCCGCCGGCCAACTCGGGCGCGGCGCGAGCGTGACGGTGGACGGCGCGGACACGAACGACGACGTGGTGGGCGGCGCGGTGCAGAACATCTCGCAGGATGCGGTGCAGGAGTTTCAAGTCGCCACGAACCGCTTTGACGCGCGCATCGGGCGCTCCGGCTCAGGCATCATCAACGTCGTCACCAAGCAGGGCACAAACGAGTTTCACGGCTCGGCCGCCGCCTACTTCCGCGACAATAAACTTCAGGCGCTGCCCGCCACCTTCGACCGCACCGCGGGCCAGACGCCGCCCTTCGACCGCGAGCAATACGTCGGCACGTTCGGCGGCCCCATCAAAAAGGATCACGCTTGGTTCTTCACCTCCTTTGAGTTTCGCAATCAGGACGGCGCGGTGCTTGTCGGCACGCGCGACCCGGCGGCGCGCACCATCCGGCGCGAGTTTGCCGACGCGCCCTTGAATGATCTGCTGAGCACCAACCGCTTTGACTGGCAGGCGACCGATCATGATCGCTTCGGCTTCCGCTATTCGCTGCAACGCGAAGACGACGTGGCGGCCAGCACGCTCATCCGTTCAATCGGCACGGCCGCGCAGCGCCAGTCGAGCCGCAACCACACGCACGCGCTCCTCGCCAACTACACGCGCATCATCACGGCGCGCGATCTGAACAATTTCAATTTCAGCTATAGCACCTTCTCGAACGTGACCGCGCCCGTCACGCAAGGGCCGCAGCTAACTTTTCCGAGCATACAGGCCGGCGCGTCCTTCCGCGTGCCGCAGGCCACCCGGCAGCAGCGGTTTCAATTCACCGACTATCTGACGATGCTGCGCGGCGCGCATACCCTGAGCGTCGGCGGCGAAGTTCAGCACGTCCGCTCCGGCTTTGACCTCGGCGTCTTTCAACAGGGGCGCATCGAACTCATCGAAGACTTCCCCGACTTCGACCGCAACGGCGACGGGCGCGTGGACGATAACGATCTGCTGTTCGCCGTCACGCTGCGCAGCGCCTTCCCCACGCGCCTGCTCCTTATCCCCGATGCGAACAACAACTACGTCGCCAGCTACGTGCAGGACGACTGGCGCGTGACGCCGCGCCTGACGCTAAACGTGGGTTTGCGCTACGAGTTCGACACGGACGTGAAGAACGTCAGCCGCACCGGCGAGATCAACCCGCTCGTCAGTTCGTTCCTGCGCGGCGAGCGCAAGCGCGACAACAACAACTTCGCGCCGCGTGTCGGTTTCAACTGGGCGACGAAGGACGGCGAAACGAGCCTGCATGGCGGCTACGGCATCTATTACGACCGCGTGACGCTTGAGCTTCAGTCGCTCGAACGCGGACTCGACGGCCGCGCGCTGCCGATTGAGGTGCGCGCCGGTAACGTCTTCTTCATCCCGCCGCAATGCCTGTTCAATCCGGCGTGCGGCACGTTCCCGCCGCCCGCGCCGACGCTCGCCAGTCCGTTCACCGGCTTTCTCCTGCCGGGCGCAGGCGCGGGCGGCATCAACATCATTGACAATGCGCTGCAAAACCCGTCCGTGCAGCAGACGAACATCGGTCTCCAGCACGAGTTCGCGCGCCACTACGTCGTGCGCGCCGACTACCTGCACAACTTCGGCACGCACTTCATCATCGGGCGCACTATCGGACAGGTCTTCAATCCGGTGGTCGGCGGGCCCGACCTCGTCAAGCAACTTGAATCAAGCGTCAAGACGAAATACGACGGGCTGCTCTTAAGCGTCGAGCGGCGTTACGCCGACGGTTTCCAGTTGCGCGCCTCTTACACGCTCTCGAAAGCGTTCAACTATGCGAACGACGATCAGATTCCCTTCTCGAACGGCCCCCTGAATCCGAACAACCTGCAACTCGAATACGGCCCGACGCCCAACGACCAGCGGCACCGCTTTACCTTCGCGGGCATCTTCGCCGCGCCGCTCGGCCTGCAACTCGCGCCGCTCTGGACAATCGCGTCCGGCGTGCCGATGGACATACTGCTGCCCGACGCGAGTTCGCGCATCCCCACTTTGCAGCGCAACGCGGGCGGCCGACTCTTTCACACCGGCGCGCAGTTGAACGCCTTCATCCAACAACTCAACAGCGCGGGCGGCGTCTCAGGTCAACCGCTTCCGTTCGTCAGCGACGACGCGCGTTTTAACGACACCTTCAACTCGTTCGACCTGCGGCTGGCGCGGCCCTTCAAACTCAGCGAGCGCGTCAGCGTCGAACCCATCGTCGAAGTCTTCAATCTCTTCAACGTGACGAACGTGCTCGGCGTCTCGAACGTCAACTACTCAGGCTTCAACAACGTCCTTGTGCGCGACAGCAACGACCCGGCGAGTGCTGGCTTCCTGCGCTCGTCCGGTTTCGGCCGGCCCGTCACAACGGCGGGCGGCGTCTTCGGCTCTGGCGGCCCGCGCGCCTTCCAGTTTGCCACGCGCGTGAAGTTCTGAGGCGCTGCGGGGCAGCGCAAAGCCCACGCTCGGCTGAAAGGAGCGAAGCGGTTCTCCCGGATGAGCGGCGCGCTCACACGCCAACTCGGACTTAAGACGGCCACCGCGCTCGTCGTCGGCGAGACTATCGCCGTCGGCATCTTTCTGACGCCCGCCTCGATGGCCAAGTCGCTCGCGTCGCCCGGTTGGTTGTTCGCGGTCTGGTTCGCGCTCGGCGCAATGGCCTTGTGCGGCGCGCTCTGCTACGGCGAACTCGCGGCGCGTCTGCCGGAAGCCGGCGGCGGCTACGTTTACCTGCGCGCGGCTTACGGCCCCGCGGTCGCTTTCCTCTACGGCTGGATGGCCTTTCTCGTGATGGATCCCGGGCTGACGGCGGCGCTCGCCACCGGCATGGCGAGCTACGTCGGTTATATCGTGCCGCTCTCGCCGTTGGCGCAGAGGGGCGTCGCCATCGGCACGATAGCCGTGCTTGCAGGCGTCAACATGCGCGGCGCACGTCCCGGCGCACGCGTGGTGCGCTCGTTGACCGCGCTCAAACTCGGACTGCTCGCACTCATACTGCTGTGGGGCTTCGGCGGCCGGTTTGGCAGTTGGGCGAACTTCGCGCCGTTCGTTGCGCGCCGCGCCGGGTCTCAGCCGTTCTTAGGCGCACTGGCGGGCGCAATCGTGGCTGCTTTCTTCTCGTTCGGCGGTTGGTGGGACTTGAGCAAACTCGCGGGTGAAGTGCGCGACCCGGCGCGCACTCTGCCGCGCGCGCTCGCCTACGGCGTCGTGATCGTCACGCTGGTCTACGTGCTGACGAGCGCCGTCTTCATCTACCTTGTGCCGTTGGAGCGCGTCACGTCGGGCGAGACGTTCGCGGCGCAGGCGGGCGCGGCGCTGTTCGGGCGCGTGGGCGGGCAGGCCTTCTCTCTGGTCGTCGTCGTGGCCGTGCTCGGCTCGCTCGCGGTCGTCGTCATGTCCGCGCCGCGCGTCTATTTTGCGATGGCGCGCGACGGGCTTTTCTTCCCGGCGGCGGCGCGTCTGCACCCGCGCTTCCACACACCCGCGCGCGCCATCCTGCTGCAAGCCGTCCTCGCCGCGCTCCTCGTACTGCTC
>DASVQA010000090.1:0-58109 GCA_036389375.1 Pyrinomonadaceae bacterium
CTGTGCCGGGCACGCACTCCTTCTGCGCCGGCGGCTTCATCAATCACAACAGCCAGGACATCAGCGAGCTCGTCGGCTCCATTGATCTCTCCACCGTCGGAGAGATCGGCACGGAGAGCGACCCGCGCGCCTACCGCTTCGACGGCGAACTGAACATCGCCAATCGCGGCCTGATGGAGTTCGTCGAGATGTTGAAGGTGGACGAGAAGTTTCTCTACTCGCTTTTGACGCTCTCGCAGGAACAGAACATCAAGACGGGCCGCTTCGCCATGATCTACGCAGACGAGGTTATACTCTCGCACACGAACGAGAACGAGTACATCTCCTTCGCCGGCAATCGCAAGAGCGAGGCCCTGCAAGACCGCATCATCCTGGTGCGCGTGCCCTACAACCTGCGCGTCTCGCAGGAGGAGCGCATATACCATAAGCTGCTGCACCAGTCCGAGGTGCTGCGCAACGTCCACATCGCGCCTAACACTTTGAAGGTCGCTGCGATGTTCGCCGTCATGACCAGGCTCGAAGAGCCCAAGCGGCAGAACGTGGACATCGTCAAGAAGATGAAGCTTTACGACGGCGAGGACGTGGAAGGCTACAAGTCCAAGGACGTGCGCGAGCTGAAAGACGAGACCGTCCGCGAAGGCATGGACGGCATCTCTCCGCGTTACATCATCAACCGGCTGTCGTCCGCTCTCGTGCGCGACGGCGTCACCTGCATCAACCCGATCGACGCGCTTCGCGCGATCAAGGACGGGTTCGAGCAGCACACAGGGATCAGTCCCGACCAGCGCGACCGCTACTTGAACCTCATCTCGGCGGCTCGCAGGGAGTACGACGAGCTCGCCAAGATCGAAGTCCAGCGCGCCTTCGTCTATTCGTTCGAGGAGATGGCCAAGACCATTTGCAACAACTACCTCGACAACGTCGAAGCCTACTGCAACAAGGAGCGCATCAAAGACCCGATCACCGAAGAAGAGGTCGAGCCGGACGAGCAACTGATGCGCTCGATTGAGGAGCAGATCGGCGTCAGCGAGAACGCCAAGAACACCTTCCGGCAGGAAATACTCATCCGCATCTCCTCCTACAGCCGCAAGGGTCGCCCCTTCGAGTACACCTCGCACGAACGGCTGAAGGAGGCGATTGAGAAGAAGATTTTCGCCGATCTGAAAGACGTGGTGAAGATCACCACCTCCGCCAAGACGCCCGATCCCGATCAACTGCGCCGCATCAACGAGGTCGTTGATCGCCTCGTCAAGGATGGCGGCTATTGCCCGGTCTGCGCTAACGAACTGCTGACCTACGTCGGCACACTGCTCTCGCGCTGACCGGAGCAAAAGGCCAGAGGGTTGATAAACGCCCGCGTCTTTCGCTCACACGGAAGGCGCGGGCGCGCTCTTTTACCGGCAAGGGCTTGGCGAGCTTAAAGTAAACGTGGAGGCTGAAGCGGCAGACGCATGAAGAAACGTTACTGGCTGGCTGGTGGTTTTGCGTTGACAGGTGCGGCGGCGGTCGCGGCGCACAGGCTCGTGCGCCCGCAGGCGCTCGATTGGCAGGTGCATGCCGAGCGGGTGCATCATGCCGACCGTTCACGTTTCGTCACAGTTGATGGTGTGCGCATACATTATCAGGAGGCGGGCGACGTGGCTGCGCCCGCACTCATTCTGGTGCATGGTTTTCTCGTGTCGAATTTCGTCTGGCGCGATGTGCTCGTGCCTTTGGCGGAGCAGGGCTTTCGCGTGATCGCGCCTGATCTGGTTGGGTTCGGCTTCTCGGAGAAGCCGGCGGCGGCCGAGTACACCGTCGAAGCACAGGCGCGCATGCTCGTGGGGCTATTGGACGAGTTGCAGATCGCGCGCGCGGCGTTCGTCGGCAGTTCTTACGGCGGCGCGATCTCAACCATCGTCGCGCTTGAACATCCGGCGCGGGTGACGCGCCTCGTGCTCGTGGGCGCAGTTTGCAACGACAATCTGAAGCGCCATCCGCTGCTGCGCCTCGTCGCCACACCGGCGGTCGGCGACGTGCTCTCGCCGCCGCTCTTAGACCTGCGCTACTTTTTGCGACGCAAACTCAGCCGCTTTGACCGCGCCGCGCACGGCGACCGCGTGCGGGCTATGCAGAGGATCGCGGGGCGGCATCTGCCCCTGCGCGCGGCGGATACGCAGCGCGCGATGCTCAGCACGCTGCGGCGTTGGAGCGCCACGCGCGTTGAGCGCGACGCGCATCTGCTGCAACCGCCAACGCTGCTCGTCTGGGGCGAGAACGATCTCGACACACCCTTGCGCGACGGCGAGACGCTGCACAAGTTGATCCCCAATTCGCGCCTGCTCGTCTTCCCCGGTGTCGGTCATCTGCCGCAAGAGGAGATCCCGCAGGCGTTCACGGAAGTTGTCGCAGAGTTCTTAAAGCCGGTGACCAGTGCCGAGTGACGAGTGACGAGCAAGGTGGTTTTTAACTTGTCACTCGTCACTCCGCACTGCTTTTGAGGTTTTCCGATGTCTATTCAGCGCAACGATTGGTCTTTGCAGCGCAAAGGCATCATTGATCAGGAGCGGCACAAGGAGCGTGTCAAGGAGGCGATCCGCAAGAACCTCGGTTCGATTGTCTCGAACGAGGCGATCATCTTGTCGGACGGCAAGCGGAGCGTGAAAGTGCCGATCCGCTCGCTCGACGAGTACAAGTTTCGGTTCGATTATCGCAAGCGCAAACACGTCGGGCAGGGCGACGGGAAGACGCGCGTCGGCGACGTGATCGCGCGTGATAGTCAGCAGGGCAAGGGGCAGGGGGGCGGCCCCGCCGGACAGGAAGGCGGCGCGGAATACTACGAGGCCGAGATCAATATTGACGAATTGGCGGCGCTCATCTTCGAGGACTTGCATCTGCCGTTTCTTGAAGAGAAGGCCAAAAAGGCCGTGCCCGCCAAGACGACGCGCTTCGATGAAATCCGGCGCACGGGCGTGCTCGCCAATCTCGACAAGCGCCGCATGATCATGGAGAACATACGCCGCAACGCGCGCGAGCAGGGCCGGGCGCGCTTCGGCGGCGTCAAGAAGGAAGACCTGCGTTTTAAGACGTGGGAGGAATCGCATCGCTACGAATCGAATGCGGTGGTGCTGGCCTTGATGGACGTGTCGGGTTCGATGGGCGAGTTCAAAAAATATATCGCGCGCTCGTTCTACTTCTGGATGGTGCGCTTCCTGCGCACGAAGTATGACAATGTCGAGATCGTCTTTATCTCGCATCACACGGAGGCGCGCGAAGTGACGGAGGAACAGTTCTTCACGCAGGGGGAATCGGGCGGCACGGTCGTCTCGTCGGCGTATCAACTCGCGCTCGACATAATCAAGGCGCGCTACCGGCCGGCCGATTGGAACATCTATCCGTTCCACTTCTCCGACGGCGACAACTACTATTCGGACAACGAAGAGGCCGTCCGTCTGGCCGACGATCTGATCGCAACCTGCAATCTGTTCGGCTATGGCGAGATCGGCGAAGAGGGTACGTCGGGTTATCGGCGCTCGTCGGGGGCGCTGCTCTCGATCTTCAAAGACCGGCTGAAGCGTAAAGAGCGCTTCATCGGCGTGCGGATAGATGACAAAGAGGATGTGTACCCTGCGCTCAAGCAGTTCTTCGGCTCGCGCGGGCTAGAGGCATAAGTAGCGGCTGGCGCTAAGCAACCGCGCCGGTTGCGTTAGAGCGGGACAGGAAAAAGGGCGGCGGACTTGACTCAAGTCCGCCGCCCTTTGCTGGTTGCGTTGTTAATTTGCGCCGCCTAGAAGTCAACACGCGCGCCGAGTTGGAGCGTGAAGGGAATGCCGACCGGCTGCCCGAAGCCGGGGCCGAAGAGGGTGCGCGGCTGGGCAAAGCGACCCGTGTTGATGCCGCTAAAGCCGAAGCGGTCAGCAATCGAGAGATTCTTCGTGTTGAAGAGATTGAAGAAGTTCCCGTAGCCTTTGATCCTCGCCTTCTCGCCGATTGAGAAGCCCTTCGAGAGGCGCAAGTCCACGTTGAAGAACCGGCCGCTGATCGTGTCCACGATCTGCCCGTTACGGACGATAAAGCCTTCGCGGTGGCTGTTCACCTGTTCCTGTGTGCAGCCGCGCGTCGTCGCGCCGGCCGCGCCGCCGCTCAGGATGGCGCGGATGTCTGTGCCGGCGCAGACGCGATCAATGGTGCTGCGCCCGTCGCCGTCTATGTCTTGGCCGGCGGTGGCCGAGTAAGGTCGCGCCGTCGAGTATTGCGCGATGGGCGCAACCTGAAAGCCGTAAGGCAGATCAAAGACGCCGCTCATCACGATGCGGTGGCGCTCGTCTATGCGCGTTGGGCCGAACTCTTCGGGCCGGAACTGCTGCTCGGGCGTGACGGCGATGCCGTTGCCCGTGTAGGAAGCGACGGGCTGCCCGCCCCACGAGCGTGAGTTGGACAGGACGTAGCTCGCGGAGAACTGCATGTGGCGCATGCGGCGACGGAGTTGCGTCGTCCAACTGTCGAAGAGCGAGCGGTTGGTCGAGGTGAACATGTTGATCTGTTCGAGCCGGCCCGCGCCGAGACCGGCCTGCACGAAGGCTTGATCGAAGTAGCGCGTGCTTGCGCCCCGGACGCAACGCGCAGCGGTCGGCGTCGAGCCGGGATAGTTCGGATCGCAGATCGAGCGAATCTGCGGATTGATGTTCTGCACGCGGTTTTCGTGAATGCCGATGGTATGCACGAAGTCGCTCGAGAGGACGTAGCCATCGCCGAAGGAGTGCTCGAAACCGAGCGAGAACTTCTGCACGTAGGGGTCTTGGAGCGTCGGGTCGTTGATGCGCCCGAAGCCGCCAAACTCCAGATTGCTGGTGTTGAAGCTGGCGGGCGGCGTGGGCAGTGGGTCAACGCCGAAGCGGAACGTGGCGAGTTGGCCCGTGCCGACGCGGCTGTTCACCTGATCGAGCACCGTCTGATAGATGGTCGGGTTCGCCTGCTGCTTGGCAAAGAGCAACAGGTTCTGGAACAACTGATCGTAGAAGATGCCGTAGCCACCGCGTATGACGGTCTTGCCGTCGCCCATCGGGTCGTAGGCGAAGCCGACGCGCGGTTGAAACTCTTTGTAGCTCGGCGTCAGGCGTTGCAGCGCGCTGGCGTCGCCCGCGATGGCGCGCGCACGCGGCTCGTTGAGTTGGCCGAGAATCTGCATCGTGCGGTTGTTCGTCTGATCCACGAGCAGGTGAATGTTGGCGTCCCAGCGCAGGCCCAGATTGAGCGTGAGTTTGCGCGTGACCTTGAAATCGTCCTGCACGTAGAGCGCGAGTTGATGGAAGGGCGGCTGGCTGGTGTCGCCCGCGCCGGTGCTGAAAGTGATCTCGGAGACTGCGCCCGGCGTGGCGAAGCCGTTCGGATAACAGGTGACAAGCGTGGTCGCGGTCGAGCCGGCACAGTTGCGCGACGGCAGGTTGTTGCGGATCGTCAACGGGTCGTCGAAGAACGTGATCTGGTAGCCGTTCGCGCCGAAGAAGAAGAAGCCGTCAAGCTTGGTGTGAATGTAGTTGATGCCGGTCTTCAGGTTGTGCCGGCCCGTGACGAATGAGAGGTCGTCGCGGAATTGGAGCTTGCGCTCTTTGGTCTGCTGCGGCACGTTCACGTTTGCGCCCGATTGCACCGAGGGGAAGATGATGTTCGGGTTCGAGGTCACGCCCAGAATGTTGTTCTGGAAATCCTGAAACTGGAAGGTGAACTGATTGAGCGTGGACGGGCTGAACGTGTAATTGTGATTCACGACGAGGCTATGCAGCTTGTTGCCGTTCGTGTTGCCGCCCGCAAGGTCGGAGGGCTGACCGGGATCGACCTGATCGTTGGGCGAGTCGTTCTTCTGGAACGAGTAGCGGTAGAACATTGACTGGCGCTCGCTGATCTTGTGATCAATCTTGGCGGTCAGGAGGTTGTCGTTGTAGGGCGTCGGGATAATCGCGGCGGGCGTCACGCTGGGGATCGCGGAGATTTGCGCGAACTGGTCGGACGAGATGAGCAAGCCCTGCCGCTCGCGGAAACGCTCGTAAGCGCCGAAGAAGAAAAGCTTGTCCCGAATGATGCGCCCGCCCAGCGAGCCGCCAAACTCCTCGCGGTTATACTTTGGCTTCTCCTGATTGAACTCGCGCTCGAAGAAATCTTTGGCCCGCAGCTTGTCGCTGCGATAGTTGATGAAGCCGGAGCCGTGCAGATCGTTCGTGCCCGATTTCGAGATGACGTTGACGACGCCGCCCACGGCGCGACCCGATTCGGCCGTCCAGCGATGCTGCAAGACCTGAAACTCCTGCACCGACTCGTAAGCGAAGTTCTGCAAGAGCGAGCCGACGACGTTGTCTTTGTTGTCGCCGCCGTCCACGTTCACGTCCAACTGGCGACCGTCGCCGCCGTTCATGGCGACCGTACCGACGCGCGTCTTGGTCGGGTCGAAGCTGCCGGTGGGGCGTGCTTCCGGCATGATGATGGAGAGGTTGGCGAAGGTGCGGTTGATGAGCGGCAGGTTCTCCACCTCGTTCGGCGTCACGACGCCGCCCAACTCCGAGCGGGTGGTTTCGACGAGCGCGCCCGCGCCCGATATTTCCACCGTCTCGGTGATCTCGCCGGGTTTGAGGTCGAAGTTATAGGTCGCCTTCGTCCCGATGTTGACCTCGAAATCCTTGACGAGCGCCTTGCTGAAGCCTCTGGCCTCGGCCGTCACTTCATAGACTCCCGGCGGGAGTTGCGCGAGCGTGTACTCGCCGTTGTCGTTGGCCTGCGCGGTGCGCGCTTCGCCCGTGCCCTTGTTGCGCGCCGTCACGGTCGCGTTGGGCACGAGGTTGCCTTGCTGATCGCGGACGACGCCCGTGATGTCGCCGGTCGTCTGCTGCGCGTAGGCGACGCCCGACGGCAGCAGGCAGAGCGCGAGCAGAGCGGTGAGCAGGCAGAAAAGCCTGTGCAAATCCCCAATCATGTCTGATACCTCCTCAAGATGTGGGCAGGTGAAGTGTTTAAGCCGCGAGCTCCAACAGGAAATCGGGGCGGATTATAGCAGAGAAAAGTTTAGTAGCACGCGAAAAAGATAATTTGTCAGGCCGCCAGCTAGGACAAGGCCCTCGTCTGTGATCTGTCTGGCCGGCGCAAGCTTCGGCGGCGCGATGGGCTATAATGAGTGTGCGTGGCGCTGTTCGTGGCGCTGGTCGCGATAGACAACTGGCGCTTAACAGTCAGCCGCAACGGGCGCGTAGCTATGGAAGACCGCGAGATCAAAGCACTGGAACAGGCGTTGGAGCAGATTTGGGAGATCGCGCGCGGCTTCGGGCTTGACCCGTTCCCGACGCGCTTCGAGCTTGTGCCCGCCACCGTCATGTACGAGATCGGCTCCTACGCCCTGCCTGGTCGCTATTCGCACTGGACGTTTGGCAAGGCTTACCACCGCATGAAGACGATGTACGACTTCGGGTTATCGAAAATCTATGAAGTCGTCATCAACACCAACCCGGCTTACGGCTTCCTGATGGAAACCAACAGCCCCGTGCAGAACAAACTCGTCATGGCGCACGTGCTCGGCCACGTGGACTTCTTCAAACACAACGTCTATTTCTCGAAGACCAATCGCCGCATGGTCGAATCCGTCTCCACGCACGCGCAGCGCATGGGCGAGTACGAGTTCAGGTACGGACGCAAGACCGTCGAGCAGTTTCTCGATGCCGTCCTCTCGGTCGAAGAACACATAGACCCGAACTTCTTCATCAAATCCGACCGCACGCGCACGCCCGCCGAAGACGCGCGCCGCCGCCTCGCCGCCACGCCAAAGGAAGGGCGCTACGACGACCTCTGGCGCTTGGGTGAGCAGCCGGCGCCGCCCGCGCCCGAACCTGCCCAGCCGCCGCGCGAGCCGCTGCCGGAAAAAGACCTCGTCTATTACATCCTGCGCCACTCGCCCACGCTGACCGACTGGCAGCGCGACGTGATGGCGATGGTACACGAGGAGATGGAATACTTCGTCCCGCAGATGCAGACGAAGATCATGAATGAAGGCTGGGCCTCCTTTCATCATGCGCGCATCATGCGCGAGCTTGATCTGCCGGATAAAGAGTTGGTCGAGTTCGCGGAATTGCACGCCGGTGTCGTCTCGCCGCAGAAAGGGCAGTTGAACCCTTACTATCTCGGCTACAAGATTTTCGAGGACATCGAGCGCCGTTGGGACAAGCCGACGAAAGAGGAGCGCGAGCGCTTCAACCGGCCGGGCGGCGAGGGGCGCGCGAAGATTTTCGAGGTGCGCGAACTCGATAACGACGTGTCGTTTCTACGCAACTACCTGACCGAAGATTTATGTGAAGAGTTGGACTTGTTCGTCTACGAGTTGGTCGAAGAAGAGGAATGGACGGTGACGGAGAAGCGTTGGGCGCGCGTGCGCGACCAACTCGTCGCCAACATGACCAACTTCGGCTTCCCCTACATCGTCGTCGCCGACGGCGACTATAACGGCAACCGCGAACTCTACCTCAAGCACCAGTTCGAGGGCGCGGAACTCGACCAGCCTTACGCCCGCAAGGTGCTCGAATACGTCCACACGCTCTGGGGGCGCAACGTCCACCTCGAAACAATCATTGACGGCGAGCGCACCGTCTTACACTACGACGGCGCAGAGCACAGCGAAGATTAAGAGAACTTGCGCCGGGCCACCTTCAGCCGAGAGAGTTTGATCAGGGCGACGCCGGAGCGCGTCTTTGCGTTCCACGAACTGCCGGATGCACTGGTGCGGCTGACGCCGCCTTGGGAGCGCGTGCGCGTCGTGCAGGCGGCGCAGATCGCAGCGGTCGGCTCTGAAGCCATCGTCGAGACGCGCATCGCCGGTCTCGTCCCCGTGCGCTGGGTCGCGCGCCACACCGCTTACGATCCGCCGCGCATGTTCGAGGACGTGCAGGTCGCGGGGCCGTTCCGTTTCTGGCGACACCGCCATCTCATCACACCGCACGCCGAGGGCGCGATCCTGCGCGACGAGATCGAGTATGAGCCACCGCTTGGGGCGTTGGGCCGAGTGGCCGCGCCGCTGCTCGTCGAGCGACGGCTACGCAAGCTGTTCGATTACCGGCACGCGGTCACGCGCGCCTGGTGTGAAGGTCAGGCGGCGTGATTGATCAAAGCGGCGGTTCGTTCTGCCCGGCCGCCGTCTGCGACGTGACGACGGGAATTATCTCGAACTCCACCAGGTCTGCCCATTGCGCGATCCACTCGCCGAACAGGCGCGGATCGGCACACTCCATCAATTGAAAGCAGCGCGTCAGATCGGCCGCCGGCCAACTGTCCACGTAGCGCAAGCCTTCGGGCAGCATCCGGCCGCGCGCATGAAAGCGTTGATAGACGGGCGCGGCATTGCCATGCCTGAAACGCTCGATGACCATGTAGAGCACGCGCCCGTCTCCTTACGTCAGCGATAAACCTGTCAAGCCTCGTGCGCGTTAACTTCAGCGCGGCTCACTCGATGCGTAGCGCCCGGCCGACCGACGGGTCGCGGCGGACGCGCCAGATGTGCGCGTCGAGGTGATAATGAATGAAGGCGTAGCCCCAGAAGAACGAGGCGATGAGTTGCACGGTGAAGCTTTGCGCACCGTGCGACTCGGCGAGGAAGCGCGGCAGGCGATACCACAATCCGAACACGACGCCGCAGGCGATGTAGTAGAGCAAGCGGCGGCTGATTAGCTCTGCCGCCGGGCCGTGCTGCTGCCTGCTCTCGGCGCTTCGATACTTCTGATTGTGAAACCAGATGAGCCGGTGATATTGCAGGTTGTGGTAGACCGTGAGGATCGCCACGATGGCGATGGGCTTGTTCGGCATCGGCGTCAGCAGCACGAGCCAGTGCATCGGCACGGCCGCCGCCAGCAGCAGGTACTTCGGGATGTCTAACGGTAGTCCTTGCCACGCGCGCTGCGCCTGACGCGCGAGCCACACGAGCGCGATCACCAGCGTGCCGACGAGCAGCGCGCGCGCCAGATAATCCAGACTGCCGTGCAAAACGGGCGGCACTTTCGTCATCGCCTCCGCATCGCGCGGGATGAAGGCGACAAAGGGATAAGCGAGCGCGCACAGGATGAACAGGCGGTCGAGCGTGTTATCTACGGGCGCGAGGTCTTGGTTCTTCTTCTTGTAGAGCACCATGAAACCGTAGTGCTGTTTGACGAGGTGGTAATAAGCCCACAGCGCGGCGAGGAAGAAAAAGAGCAGACCAAACCCTGCGATGACCAGCAAGGGGCCGACCATGAAGAACGCGAGCGACCCCCACAACAGGCGCGGGCGCGCTTGCCGCTCGGCGCGGTCGAAATAGGTACGCGAGAACGTGCCGAAGACGTGCGGCGCATCAATCAACACCGCCCACGCGAGCACGAGCGGCACGAGCGGCACAACCTTCGTCACGTAGAGCGCGAGCAGCAGGTAGCTCGCCGCGACCGACCCGATGAACCACACAAGATCATCGCGTGCGCCGATGATCCAGCGCAGCGAGACGGCGCGTGCGGGCGCGGCGGCGACGCTCTGCGTAGTGCTTACGGTTGACATGAAAACGCTTGCCTGTCGTGCGTGTTCGCTGTTAAAAACGTGCATCAAACTCGGCACATGAACAGGCACGAATCTTAGCACAGCCGCGTGTGATTGAGCGGCACGCGCCGACGCGGACGAGGTGAAGCGATATGACCGACGATACAGAGGCGCAGGCGGCCGACGATCAGAGACTACATGATCTGCTGGCCTCGATCTTTCAGGCACATCCCTGGCACGGCATCGAACCCGGTCGTGAAGCGCCAGAGGTAGTCAACGCCTACATCGAACTCGTCCCGACCGACACGGTCAAGTATGAGTTGGACAAACCTTCCGGCCACCTGCGGCTCGACCGCCCACAGCGTTTCTCTTCGCTCTGCCCGACGCCCTACGGTTTCATCCCGCAAACCTTCTGCGGCGCGGAAGTGGCCGAGCTTTGCGAGGCGCGCACGGGCCAGACAGGCATACGCGGCGACGGTGACCCGATGGACATCTGCGTGCTGACCGAGAAGTCAATTACGCACGCCTTCCTGCTCGTGCGCGCACGCCCCATCGGCGGCTTGCGCATGATTGACGGCAACGAAGCCGATGACAAGATCATTGCCGTGCTCGCCGACGACGTTGTCTTCGGTCACATCACAGACCTCAAAGACGTGCCTGCCGGCATGATCGACCGCCTGCGCCACTACTTCCTCAGCTACAAACAACTGCCGCAGGAAGCGCCCCGCCGCGTCGAGATCGCCGACGTGTACGACCGCGCCGAAGCCTACGAAGTCATCCGCCGCAGCATCAACGACTATCGCGCCCGCTACGGCCTGCCCGCAGCGCGCATCAGCGAACTGCGCCGCCTGTTGAGATAAAACCAGCCGACCTTAATCCGGCACACGCTCGGTCGCGCCGCAGCGCGGGCAGTAGAGCACACGCTGCGTCTCGTCGCGCCAGCGCGCACGGGCCGGGTCTGCCAAACGCGGCTCGCGCTCCTCCGCCTCGCCCTCGCTAAAAAAACGGGCGCGCTCGCCGTAGCCGGCCGCGCGCTCCGTCCGTCCGCTGCTGCAACGCGCACACGTCCAGCCATAACCGTCGTTGCGAAAATGCTCCATGAAAGAAGAGGTCAGAGGTTAGTGCGAGACAAAAACTGACCTCTGACCTCTGACTTCTAACCTCTGCCTCGTTAACGGCGCAGCCCGGCGCGGCGGTCGGGCGTCAGGCGCACGGGCACGTTCGAGCGGCGACCGTCGCGCAGTATCTCGACAGAGATCGTGTCGTTGACCTGATGCTTGTCGAGGATGCGGAAGAGGTCGTCTTTATCTGCGACCTTCTCGCCGTCGATCCCGGTGATGATGTCGCCGAGCACCACGTCGCCGTCGTAGCCCTGTTGGACGCCGTGCAGACCGGCGGCAGCGGCCGGGCCCGCCGGGTCGAGTTGGTAAACCATCACGCCGTCGGCGACGGGCAGGCGGACTTGCAGGCTGCGCACGTCGAACGAAGAGATGCCGAGTTTGGGCCGGACGACCGCGCCGTTCTTGATGAGTTGCGGCACGACGCGCTTGGCGATGCTGACGGGGACGGCGAAACCGACGCCGACCGAGCCGCCGGAGGGCGCGAGTATCTGCGAGTTGATGCCGATCATGCGGCCCGAAGAATCGAGCAGCGGGCCGCCCGAGTTGCCGGGATTAATCGAGGCGTCGGTCTGAATCGCGCCTTCGATCTGCCGGCCGTTGCGCGCGCGAATGGGGCGCTGTAGGCCGGAGATGACGCCGGTCGAGAGCGTGCGCGCCAGACCGAACGGGTTGCCGATGGCCAAGACCTTCTGCCCGACCACGAGCCGGTCGGAATCGCCAAAGGGCACGACCGTCAATTGATCGGGCGGCGCGTTCACTTGAATAACGGCCAAGTCCGTATCCGGGTCTGAACCGACGACGCGCGCCGGGTAAGCCTTTTCGCCGCCGAAGGAGACGGACAGTTTTTGCGCGCCTTCGATCACGTGAAAGTTGGTCAGGATGTGCCCCTGATTGTCGATCACGGAGCCTGAGCCGGAGCCGGTGCGCTCCTCGTCGCCGAAGAAGAAGTCCTGCGCGATGGCGGTGGAGGTGATGAAGGCGACGCCGGGCGAGATCGTCTTATAGACCTCGATGTTGTTCTGTTCGTCGGATGCGACCGATGGGCTGGTGATGCCGGGCGGGGGCGTCTCTGTGAAGGCCGCACCGCCGCTTGGTTGCAACAGGCGCGTGCCGTAACGGTCGAAGAAAAGCACCGTGCCCGCCGCGACGAGCGCGGAGGTGAGTGCGATCAGGAGTAGCTGACGGGCGGAAATTCGATACATGGCTTGACCTCAAAGGAAAAGATAAACGGATTCATGCGTCAGTTAAGATGCGCGCGCGCCGTGCGGCGGTTGTGCCCGTGGGCGAAGTTGCGCCGCAGGACGGCGACGGCCCGCAGCCGATTTTATGGCCTCGGCGGGGCGCGTGTCAGGTCGAAAGTGAATACGTGGGCGGGGGCGGAGATGTTTGGCGTTTGGTCGGGCGGTGTTTAACTCCGGCCCGCGCGGGTTTTGCGCGGAAAGCCCTTTGAGGGCAAGAGTGCTGGGGTGGCCTTGCGGCGCAAAGTCTCTACGCGCGCGGGCCGGAGTTAAGCTTTAGAAGAGAATGAGCGACACGTTCTGCGACAGGTGCGCGAGTTGGGCGAGCGTCGTCGGCGAGGGCCAATCGCAGGCCGCCAGCCCCGTCGCCGCATGTACGAACATCAAGGCGACGTAGAGACCGAGTACGAGGCGCATGCCGCCCCGCGCGACCGGCAGATGCGACCAGCGATAGAGCACGTAGGCGACGCCTGCGCCGACGAGCAGTTTGGTGGCGAGGAAAGGCATGTTGCCCGCTTCGAGCAGCCGCCCCATCAGCCCGTTGCCCTCGGTGGCCAGCCCTGCCCGCACCCACACAATCGTCAACTGTGCGTCGAGCCAGTTCAACAGGAACAGCAGCAGGCTTTTCATCCAGGCGCTCATGGTCGGCGCAGTCTCCTTCGCTGGCAAACTCTGTTAAACCTTCTCCCTTAATGACTGAACCCCCAGCTTGCGCAAAGCTGGGGGTTCGCCTTCTACAGGGGAGAAACGAAACTCGCGTTCGTTTGTACCCGATAGAAACTGCGAATATGCGCGGGTTTCCGAAAGACGCAAAAGCCAAGTGAGTGAGGCAAAGGTTGCGCTTTGTCGTCGGGCGCGGTTTTTCTTAGGAGACAGCTTGATCCGGTGTGATGATGCGTAGGTTGGGCGATTCCTGCCGGACGTGTGTGCCGGGCGGGACGGAGTGGGTGAGCCAGACGTTGCCGCCGATGATGGAGCCGCGCCCGATGTTGGTGTCGCCGCCGAGGATGGTTGCGCCCGCGTAGATGACCACGTCGTCCTCGATGGTCGGGTGGCGCTTGGTGTTGCGGATAAGCTCGCCCGTGCTGTCCTTGTCAAACGAGAACGCGCCGAGCGTGACGCCCTGATAGAGCTTGACGTTGTCGCCAATGATGGCCGTGCCGCCGATGACGACGCCCGTGCCGTGATCGATGAAGAAGCGCGCGCCGATCTGTGTGCCGGGATGTATGTCTATGCCGGTGCGATGGTGCGCGTACTCGGTCATGATGCGCGGGATGAGCGGCACGCGCAGGGCATGGAGTTCGTGCGCGAGCCGGTAGGTCATGATGGCGTAGAGACCGGGATAGCTGAAGATGATCTCGTCGAAGCAGCCGGCGGCCGGGTCGCCGTCGTAAGCCGCCTGCACGTCCGTCGCGAGCGTTGAGCGGACGGCGGGCAGGCGCGTGAGGAAGGCGGCGGCGCAATCGGCCGCCGCTCGGTCAGTTACGTCGCAGGCGTCAGCGATCTTTTTGCCGTGATTGATGGCGCGATTGATCTGTTCGGTCAGCGTCTCGTAGAGCCACGCCATGCGCGCTTCGACGTGCAGCCTGAGCGCCGTGCCCGTCAAACCCTGTGCGCCGACGTAGCCGGGAAACAGTATCTCGTGCAGCGACGTGAGCACGTGGATAATCTCGGCGTGCGCCGGCAGCGGCCGGCGATCCAGATGATGAATCTTCACGCTGCCGCTCGTGTAGGAATCAAGCAGCGCGCTCGTGGCCGCGATAATCTCGTCGTTCATGGGGAAGTAGTCAGTAGCCGGTAGTCAGTAGATCAGGACGCGTGCTTCGCGCTGTTCTACTGACTAATGACTACTCAATCGTGATGCCACGTTCTTTGGCAATGCCGCGCGCTTTCATGATGAGGTCGTCGTCAACGGGCGCGTCGCCCGTCAGCCATGCCTGCACCTCTTCGACGGGGCGGCCGAGCGCCTGCGCCAGACGCGCGTCGTCGCCATCGAAGCCGTTGTCGCGCAGGCGGCTTAAGAGTGCGCGTCCCTGCTCCATGGTCATGCCTTGATCGTCTAACGCCTGTCCGGTCTGATCTGCCATGCGGATTCTCCCTTTGTCTGTTATGCGCTCGCGCCGGTTTGCGGCTCGGCGGCGACTGTGACCTGATAACCGAGGTCTTGAATTTTCTTGATGAGCGTCTGCGGCTGGACAACCTGCTCATCGAAATCAATGTTGGCGGTCTTACCGTTGAACGTTACGTCGGCGTGCTGTACGCCCGCCGTCAATTCCAGCGTCTCCTTGATGTCCAACGCGCACGACTCGCAATGCATCCCCTTGATGTGAAACTCAGACTTCATCGCGTCTCCTCCTTTGCGCGCCACCGCGCGGCACGAAGGCCAGTAAACTGCCGGCGCTTGCTTCTGGGCGCACCCGGCGCTCGCTCGTGCTCGTCCGTCTAAGGGTGCGCGTATTATAACTGTGAGTACGATGACGAGCCAACAACAGCCCGGCCCGACTATCGCGCAGGCGCTCGCCGCCGCCACTGCCGCTCTGCGTGCGCGTCAGGTGGCGGACGCGCGGCGCGACGCGGTGGCACTGCTGATGCACACGCTGGCGTGCGACCGCGCGTTCCTCTTGACGCATGATGCGGAGTTGGTTGCGCCGGCCGCGCTCGCGCAGTTTCACCGCGCCGTCGAGCGCCGCGCGGGCGGCGAGCCGTTGCAGTACATCACGGGCGAGCAGGAATTCTACGGCCTCGTCTTTGAGGTTACGCCCGACGTGCTAATCCCGCGCCCCGAAACGGAACTGCTCGTCGAAGTAGCGCTCGCACTGTTGCGCGAGACGCGCGCGCCGCAACTCTGTGACGTGGGCACGGGTTCGGGCTGCATCCCGGTCGCGCTTCTGCATGAACGCGCGGACGCGCACGCCTGCGGCTTAGACATCTCGCCGGCCGCGCTTGCCGTCGCCGCGCGCAACGCCGCACGGCACGGCGTTGCGGAGCGGTTGCGGCTCGTCGCCTCCGATTGCTTCGGGGCGCTCGAACGGGCGCGCGCACGCTTCACGATGATTCTCTCCAACCCGCCTTACATCGCCGCGGCCGACCTCGCGGGCCTGCAACGCGAGGTGCGCGACTTTGAGCCACGCGTCGCGCTCACGCCCGGCGGCGACGGTCTCAGCGTCATTCGCCGGCTTATCGCGGACGCGCCGCGCTTCCTCTTGCCCGGCGGCCATCTGCTGTTCGAGATCGGCTTCCAACAGCACGAGGCCGTCACGCAGTTGATCGAGCCGCACGTGTGGACGTTGCTCGATATACACAAAGACCTGCAAGGCATCCCCCGCACCGTCGCGCTGCGCCTGCGCGGGTGAACCTTGCGCGCTCCTTCCTGCTACACTGATGGTCAACACGCAATTGTTATGTCGAATCTTAGTCTGCAAACGTCCGCGCCCAAGTCTGAGCCGCTCGACCCGGCCCAAGAGATCGCGCAGCTTGAAACTCTGCTTGCCGAGCGCCGCGCCGAATTGGCCGCGCTACAGGAAGAGTTTCGCGCCTTCAAGACGCGCTACACAGATGTGGTCGGCAGTAGGCTCGCGGAGTTGGCCGAACTGGAACGCGAGATCAAGGCGGCCGAACACCACGCGCTCGGCGTCGCAGCGGACGTAGAGGCGGACGAGTTAAGCGCCGCGCAAGCGACAGCGCCGCCGCCGGGCAAAACAACCTTGCGTAAGCTGTTCTGGTCGGTCGCGCGGCTGTTTCATCCAGACCACGCGGCGGGCGAACTGGAAGCACGTCGCCGCCACGCAATCATGGCCGAAGCGAGCCGCGCCTACCACGAGGGCGACGTGGACAGCCTGCACACGCTGCTCGGCGACGAGCAGTTGCAATCATACTGTGCGATGCGCGAAGGGGCCGACGAGCCGGCGGATTCGGCCGCGCGCATCTTTGCGCTCAAAGAAGAGTTGCGCACCGTCGAGTTTGGTCTGAAACGAATCAGACAGGACAGACTCTATCAACTCAAACTTGCGGCGGACGAAGCTGCGACGCACGGGCGCGACGCACTCGCCGCCGAAGCTGCGCGCATCAGCCGGCAGATCACCAAAGCGCGCAACCGGCTCGCACACCTGTCTTAACTCGCTACTGCATGGCCGCCTTCTGCTCCTGCGCGCGTGGCGGCGCATTCTTCACGTACTTGTCGAACCAGTTGATCATCTCGTAGAGCACGTGTTCGATTGATTCGCGGCCGGCGTAGCCGTGCGCTTCGAGCGGGAGCAGGACGAGGCGCACCGTGCCGCCCGTGCCGCGCAGCGCCGCGTACATGCGCTCGGACTGGATCGGAAACGTGCCCTGATTATTGTCCGCCTCGCCATGAATCAACAGGATCGGCTCGTTGATCTTGTTCGCGTACATGAAGGGCGAAACTTTCAGATAAAGCTCCGGCGCTTCCCACAGAATGCGCCGCTCGCTCTGGAAACCGAAGGGCGTCAAGGTGCGATTGTAAGCGCCGCTGCGCGCAATGCCCGCGCGGAAGAGATCGGAATGCGCCAGCAGGTTCGCCGTCATGAACGCGCCATAGCTGTGGCCGCCGACGCCCACGCGTTCACGATCCGTCACGCCCAACTCCACCGCCTTGTCAATCGCCGCTTGCGCGCTCATCACGATCTGATCGACGTAAGTATCGTTGACCTTCTCCGGCGTGCCGACGACGGGCATCGTGGCGTTATCCAGAACCGCGTAGCCTTCGAGCAGGAAGAAGAGGTGCGACGGCCCCGTGATGCTCGTGTAACGCTGGGTCGAGCCGGTGACTTGCCCGGCCGTGTCCGCGTCGTTGAACTCAAGCGGGTACGCCCACACGACCGTCGGGAGCCGCGTGCCCTCTTTGTAGCCGGGCGGCAGATACAAAGTGAACGAACATTGCACGCCGTCCTGTCGCTTGTAGGTCACGAGCCGTTTGGTGATGCCGCGCAACTGCGGCGTCGGGTCGGGGAAGTTCGTGAGCGGTTTGGCGACGGAAGCGTATAACGCCTCTTTAGCAGCGCCGACGGGCGGCGTGATGTCCTGCACTTCCGCGAGCGTCGTGCGAATGAACAGGTTTGGTGGGTCGGTCGGCGTCTCGCGCTGCGTGATGAACTGCGTGCCGTTATCTTTCAACAGCGCGACGAAAGTCTCGTAGCTCTTAGTGTCGCTGCGGAACAGGCGCACGGTCTGAAGCGACTTGAGGTTGACGGCGTCGAGGAACGGCCGGTCGCCTGCGGCCGATGCGCCCGCGCCGGTCAGATAGATGCTGTCGCCGTTCTGTATAACTGCGCGATGACCGTTTGCGAGCAGGCGCGTTAAAGGCGTGCCCGGATCGTTGTAGCGATCCTGCACGTTGCGCAGCCAGATGGTGCGCGGCTGTTCGTTGCGGTCGTCGGCGTGGAGCAGGACTGTGCGCGCCTTGCGCGTGTCGCGGTCGTAATCGGTGACGAGCGCCATGTCGTCGCGCTCGCCCCATTGAATGTTGGTGAAGCGCTGCTCGGTCTGGATGAGTTCGACCGGCTGCTCCTTGAACGGCGCGGCGAGCAGCAACACCTTATCGCGGTGCGCTACCTTCTGTTTCGGGTCGCCTTTATCCAACGCCTCGGCCCAGACGAGCGTGGCGGGCGCGCTCGGCCGCCATTCATAATCGCGCGGCCCCGCAGGGACGCCGCCAATCGGCACTTGATCCGCCAGCGGCAGACTCGCCAGCTTGTACACAGTCTGCCCCTTCATGTCCCACACCTCGACCTCTTTCGGGAACGCATCAACCGGGTAGAGATAAGAGAACGGGCGATGCACACGCGCCACGAGCAACAGTTGACCGTTGGGCGCAGGATCGACCGTTTCATAAATGGCCGGTTGCCCGATGCTCGTCGCCTTGCCGCTCGCCGCGTCCACGAGCGCAAGCTGCGCGGTCGCGTAATACTCGAATTGCTCCTCATCGTAAGGATTCTTCAGCAAGTCCTGATACGTGGGGACGGGACCTGCGCGCCCCACGCTCTCCTGTATCGTCGGCTCGCGTGGCACGGCCGGCGCAGGCTTGAGTTGTGTGCGGCTCGCGGGCACAAGTTGCACCACTAGCGTGCGATTGTCCGGCAGCCAACGATAAGGCGCGCCATAGACGGCATTGACGCGCACGCCCTTCAGTTGCCTGATCTGCCCCGACGCACTGTCGCCCGTCCACAGTTCTATGCCGTTGGGCGTCATGTTCGTGAACGCGAAATGTTGCCCGTCGGGACTCCACTGCGGAAAGGTCACGTGCGCGCCCGCCGGCAAGTCCACGCTCGTCTCCGCCCCGTCCGCAATGCGCTTCAACGAGAGCGCGACATAATAGGTGGCGCGGTGCGGCCCGTTCGAGTTGGGGTTGATGCGCAAGCCCGCCAGACGCAGCATGGGTTGCGCCAGATCGCTGATGGGTGGATAGCGCACGCCGGTTGCGAGCAGCACACGGTCGCGCGCCGGACTGACAGACGCAATCGGAGCCACCGGCGCGCCGAGCACATCGAGGACAGCTTGCGGTGGCTTGCGATAAGACTGTGCTCGTACCGCCGAAATGCAAAGCAGGATGCCGGCGACGGCCGCCAACAGAGAGCGTTTCCTAAGCATAGGCGTTCGACTCCTCGGAGCGTAGGGTGCGGATTGGGCTTTAAGCTTGTGGCCAGCAAATTAAGCAGCCGGGGCGGCATTGTCAAACTGCGCGGCGTCGGTTGGCTGCGCGCCGGGCGGCGGCTATGCCGGCCGCTTGACAATGAGCCGCCAATCAATAGAATTGTTTCTCGTTGAGCGGGAGTAACTCAGTGGTAGAGTGCGACCTTGCCAAGGTCGAAGTCGCGAGTTCAAATCTCGTCTCCCGCTCCAAAGTTCAAGTCAACAGGCGAAGGGCGAAAGCAGCAAGACCCACAACACTTTCGCCCTTCGCCTTTCTGCTACACTCCCTTCGCCCGGCGGCGTAGCCAAGTGGTAAGGCAGAGGTCTGCAAAACCTTTATTCGTCGGTTCGATTCCGACCGCCGCCTTAATAAAATCAATAAGTTATGGGCAGCCGATCGGCTGCCCGCTGTCGTTTAGTCTGCCAATGGTCTGCCAAACTTAAAGCTATCCTTTTTCTAGGCAGATAAATTGGGTGATTATCTACTTGACGCAGGTTCGGTGGTTTTTCTCAGTCAGCAACTGAAAATAGCTGGAAATTTCAGTCGCCTGCCAAATAGATGCGTCAAGTAGATAATCACCCAAAAGAGAGTATCGGCCAAGGCGGCCCTCGGCCAGACACAACTCTCCTCTTGCGCCGGAAGTTCCGCCGCTTAGAACGGATATTTTGCGGTTGCTTGGTGCGGTTGCGCTTATGAGTCTTGCGCTGCTGGCCGGCGGCGGATCAGCGAACGACAAAGCCGCCGCGACTGCGCTTCATGGCTCACTATATTCTCCGAAAGTCCTTGCCCGTCACATTCTGATTCTGTGACAATGTGACAGAGTGATGGTTCGGCGTAAACGTCCCCACGCCCGGAGGATACACATTGTATGTGCCGGCGCTGAGGTTCGTTATCGTGTAATTGCCACTGTTGTTGGTCTTGGTGCCGACGCGCTTTCCGCCGCCAGATACACATTCCACCGTGACGTCAGACAGTCCACCGCCAGTTGAATGACTCACCTTACCACTGATTAAACCTGCCATGATCTGCTCCTCTCTGTTGACGCAAGGCTGCGTTTAGAACGAGTACTTCAACGCAAACTAGCGGAGAAACGCGCCGCCGCGATTGCGCTTTATGGCTCACTTTTTAGTCTTTTTAGACCCTTTAGAGGCTTTAGAGGCTTTAGAGGTTTTAGAAGGCCCGGTCTCTTGAAAGTTCTTGCCCGTCACATTCTGATTCTGCGTCAATGTGACAGAGTGATGGGGCGGCGTAAACCTCCCCGTGGGCCGTACAACCATCACCGTGTAGGTACCGGCTAGGAGGTTCGTTATCTGGTAATTGCCACTGCTGTTAGTCGTGCCGGTGCCGGGTACCGGGCCGCTGGCCTGCACTGTGACGCTAGACACTCCGACGCCTGAATTAGTTACCTTACCACTGATTGAACCTGCCATGATCTGCTCCTTTCAATTGCCGCGAGGTTGCAGTTAGAACGAGTACTTCAACGCCAACTGGACACGCCGCGCGGGCGTGACCGTGTTGGTCGCTTGCCCGAAGCCGGGCGCTTCGAGATAACGGACAGGGATGCCGTAGTTCGCACGGTTGATGAAATTAAAAACGTCCTTCTGCGGTGCTGTAGCCCGCGTGCGAAACACGGATCAAGTAGATGCCGGGCGCTAGCAGTCCTTGATAGAAGCGCCCTCTTGCATCCGTCCGCAGTGTAAAGGTCAGTTCGGTCTGCTGGTTGATGACCTCGGCCGTTGCGCCCGCGATAGCCGCGCCCGTCTGCGTGTCTGTGACCGTACCTTCAAAAGCTCCGGTCACGGTGTCCTGCGCACGTGTGCGCGCGGGCCGGAGCAACGGGTGCATGATGAGCAAGGCGCAGAGAAGGGCGATTGGGCGAAGGATCGAGGAGCGATTCATAATTTCTCATTATGTGAAGGGTTTGAGCAAAGCCGTTGCCGATGCGTCGGGCAGCGAACCTATGAGACATGCTCGCCCAATTACAGCATACTCAGGATAAGTAAACGAGATGAAATAGGAGGCTTATGTCTGTAAGGTATAATGTGTGAGCCGAAAGCGTGGCGTGTTCGTATTAGTGCGCACGCAGACTGTACGCTTGGTTGGAAGGCTCTGTCAATAGATAGGAATCTGACCGCTTATCACTTTTGCGGAGCGGTCAGCCACTGGAAGACTCTGAGGCGTGGCGCTGGCAGATGCTCGCGCACAAAACTTATCGTCAGCTTGAATTGACGTGGTCTAATTTAACCGGACACGATCCTGTCGCTAGAATAAGCGAATGAAAAAAATACGATGATGAGTTCAAGCGTGAGGCCGTTCGCAAGATTCACGACGGACAGTCAGTGGCATCTGTCGCCCGCGAGTTAGGTTGCGCCGAGAGTCTGCTCCATCGCTGGAAGCGCGATACGCTGGAGCTGAGTTCCGACTCAGAGCGCGAGGTGCTGACTTTACGCAAGCGCGTCCGCTAACTGGAGATGGAGCGCGACATTCTAAAAAAAGCCGTCCTCATCTTGGGGCGGAACGCTTAGCGCGTTACAGGCTCATTGATGAGGTGAGATGGTCAAGTTTTTCAGGACACAACCAGTTCTGGCGTAGAACAGCGGTGCGCGCAATATTTGCTTTAATTGAAGGGGTCGTTTATCGCATGAAACAACTTGCCTATGAGGTTCATGCATATGAAGGGACGTTACTTCCAAGTGCTGATGTCGCGTCGTTGTTGTTAGAAGAGTCTTACGAGCTTAATGATAAGGGGGTGGCTATAACTAGGCCCAATTATCCTCAAATAGAAAAGAACATAAAATTCGCGTTTGCGTCGGTCGCTAGAGCTTATAATATCACCTACCAATTAAACTTTGGTGATGTGCGATGGGACGCTTTCAAGAAAACGTTGAAAGTCAGAAATCGCCTAACACATCCTAAGAATACTCAGGACTTAATTGTCTCAGATGAGGAAGCTGCAATCATGATGGTTGCGTATATTTGGTTTCTTTCAAGCATGAAAGCATTAGTCGATGAGATTGGGGCGTCACTGACTTTCAGGGCCCAAGAATTAGAAAAAATAGCGCGTGGTTATAGTGACACCGATGTCTAACAACTCATTCAACCGGAGCGGAATCAGCTTGCCTGTGATCGTCAACTTGTCGCACGATGCAGTTGTTTCCCACCCGCTGAATTCCGGCGTTATGCGCTGTGTGGTTGATTCTCTTTGAACCAAACTGTATCAGCATCGTACTTGCCCATGTAGATTGATTCTGCCAAAGGAGCCAACGCATGTTCTGTCCGAAATGCGGGAGAGATGATTCTCAAGGGTACAAGTTCTGCCCCGCCTGTGGCACCAACCTTGAAGTGGTCACTATTGCTCTGTCAACAGGCGAAGACAGTTTATTCACCAGAGTCAATAAGCATCTCGACCGCTCCGTCGCACGCTACGCCGACCACTTCTTCGAGAGTGCTACTACGACAACTCGTGAGGGGCAGGTCGGCAGTTCATGGCGGCTCGTGGGTAAAGGGATACTCACTTTCTTTATCGACCTCGCCTTGCTCCCGGTGATGTTTTTCTTTCTTCCCGTCAGGCTACTGATGCTGCTGTTGTATACGCCTCTGGGTTTGTTGCAGGAGCGGAGTGAGCGAAAGCGAAGTGGCGTGCCTGCTGTCGGTGGGGCGATTGAATCATCCAAGCGGGGGTTGCCGGAAGCAGGGGGATGGCGGGTCGGCTCGGTTGGCAGTGTGACTGAAAATACGACGGTGCATTTAGAACTTGCCGAAGCCTCGGAAGGGCGGAGCAAGACTTCAGATGATCTCGGTGGCAAGGCGCGCATAACAACCAGATGAACCAGACTCGCTCCCAGTACACCTGCTAAAGGTCAGGGCTTATGCTCGCCGGTTATCTGGAGCGTTGGGCGGCCTCAATTGACGCGTCAGCTTGTGAAGGGGAAGGGACGTATGAATGAAGCAGTAGATGCGCTGGAGCAAGCCGGACAGCGGTGGAACGCCGGCGACCTCTCGGGCTATCTGCAACTCTACGACGAGGGCGTGATACTGCATGGCTACGCTGGCGTGGAGCCGGGGCTCGCGAGCGTCCGCCGGTTCTACGAAGGCTTCTGGCTAGCCTTTCCCGGCTCGCGCCTCACCTTCGAGGACGTGTTCGCCTCCGGCGATCGGGTGGCATGCCGGTTCTTAGTCGAGGGCGTCCACGCCGGGCACTTCCTGGGGCTGGAGCCTACGAGTCGGCCCATCTCCCTGCCGGGGCTAACCATCCTCCGCTTCCGGGGCAGGCGGTGCATCGAACGATGGAGCCAAGCCGATTTCCTCGGCCTGCTTACGCAGCTCGGGGCGGTTTCGCCGCCGGGCTAGTCCCACACGTCGCGCCGCCCAACAACGGCCTGCACCCGACGCCCCATCACGGTGCCTCTCATGTACGTCGCGTTGGGGCGCGGATGATGCCGGGCGTTAGGTACCTTTCTTGAAAGCGTAGGCACAATGATAATGCTGAGGAGAATATCTTTGAGATACCTGTTGGTTGTGGCGATGTTGTTTAGCTTTAGCCACATACAGAGAACTGATGCGGCGTCAGTTCAACAAGTCAGTTTGGAAGCCATCGCCCATGAAGTGATGATTTACAGGGATGTTTACGGCGTGCCGCACGTTTTCGGGCGGACTGACGCCAGCACGGTCTTTGGTTTTGCCTACGCGCAAGCAGAAGATAACTTCTGGCAGATTGAGGATAATTACATCCGCGCTCTTGGTCGCGCGTCGGAAATTTACGGCGAAGCGACTCTCAACAACGACCGCCTGAATCATGCGCTTGAGATTCCGAGATTGGCGCGTGAAGAGTACAGCCGTCTTGATTCTCATACCCGCGCCATCTGCGACGCATTCGCTGCCGGTTTGAATTATTATTTGAAGCGTCATTCCGAAACAAAGCCGCGCCTTCTTGCCAAAATAGAGCCTTGGTATCCGCTCGCCTTTATTCGTTATAACTACTACCAAAACGGTTTCGCCCATGACCCGGCGATTGATTTCCGCAACATACAAACCGCCGAAAACGAGCAGCGGATGAAAGATAATCAAGGCTCAAACGGTTGGGTCATCGCTCCGTCGAAAAGCGCCGCCGGACACGCGATGCTTTTTATCAATCCGCACCTGCCTTTCTTCGGCTCGGGACAAGTTTACGAAGGTCACGTTCACAGCGAACAGGGGTGGGATTTTACGGGCTACACGCGATTCGGATTTCCCTTTCCATACGTCGGTCACAACGAAAACGGCGGCTGGGTCAGCACGGATAACGCGGCTGATTTAACGGATGTCTATGTCGAAACTTTTGACGACCCGAAGCGCCCGCTCGCCTATCGCTACGGCAATGGCTACTGGATGGCTACCGAGCATATCGAAGAAATCGGCGTCAAGACTCCGACGGGAATGGAGACGCGCCGCTTCACAATGCGTCGAACTCATCACGGGCCGATTATAAGCATTCATGACGGAAAGCCTTTGGCGATTCGGATGGCAAAGTTTGAGGACGACGGCTGGTTGCGCGAGTGGTATGAAATGACCAGAGCAAATTCGCTGGACAAGTTGAAGCGGGCAATGACGCCGCTCAACATGCTTTTCGGCAACGTCATGTATGCCGACCGTCAGGGCAACACTTTTTATCTTTATAACGGGGCTGTCCCGCGCCGCAATCCCCGCTTTGATTGGACAAAACCTGTGGACGGGAGCGATCCGGCGACCGAATGGCAGGGCTATCACACGATGGACGAACTGCCGCAACTGGCGAACCCGAAGACGGGCTGGATGCAGAACTGCAACACGACGCCTTTCTTGTTGACGAGCGAAGGCTCGAATCCCGACCCGAAAAAATTTCCGCCGTATATGGTGCGGGAAGGAGACAATCTGCGCGGCGAAATCTCACGCCGAATTCTTTCCCGGAATAAGAAATTCACTTTCGACGATTGGCAGCAGGCGGCATTCGATACGACCGTGATTGGTGCAGACAAGTTTCTGCCTTCGATGTTAGCCGCCTTGAAAAAACAGCTTGATGAATCGGGAACGAGGAACGATAAAGAAGTTCAGAATCTTCGCGCCGCATACGAAGAGTTGTCGAAGTGGAATCATCGCAGTACGACCGATTCGGTTGCGATGACGCTTTTCGATTTCTGGAGAGAGAAGATTCAGAGCGCAAAGCTCCACGAAGCCCAAGCGCAGGTCGCGGCACTCGAAGATGTATTGAAAACTTTGGAGCGCGATTTCGGAACGTGGCGAGTTGCGTGGGGAGAAATCAATCGTTTGCAGCGTAAGGACGAAAGCAAAAGGGAAAGTTTTCAGGACACGCGCCCAAGCATTGCAATTCCTGGCGTGAGCGGCAATGACGGCGCGGTCTTCACTTTCTACGCAACGCCGGAGCAAGGACAGAAAAAACGCTACGGAGTAGCGGGCGGGACATACATCAGCGTCGTCGAATTTGCTCCCGAAGTGCGTGCGCTGTCGGTTCACGTTTTCGGCTCAAGCGGGCATCCTGAGAGCCGTCATTATATGGATCAATCGCCACTCTATGCTCGCGGTGAATTCAAACCTGCTTGGTTCACGCTCGCGGAAATCAAAGCGCATCTGGAACACGCTTATCATCCGGGCGAAGAGAAGGGGCGATGAATTATCTAGGTATTCGCCTATTTCGTGCGGCGATATCTAACGAATCATTCGAGCGGCTGCCCGCCAGCGTGTCGGTCACCAAAGTCGTGTGGTTTCTTTGAGGCAGTTTGTAGCGGGCGGGCGGCCGCTCAATTCCGGCGTTCGACGACTCTGAAATGATGAAGATATTCTCTTTACTAATCTTGGTGATATTCACATTGTTGGCGTGGAGCGGATGTTCGCGTGAGATTAATAGTACGCTAGTACCAGCGGGTGTTACAGAGCCGCGCTTTACGACAATTCGGGTTGATGCTCGAACAGAGCGCCTGGAACTTTTCCTACGGGACGATGCGGGACACCCATTCAAGAGCTTCGACCGGCTGAAGTCTTGGCTCGCGAGCAGAAACAAGGAACTGCGCTTCGCCATGAACGCCGGAATGTTCGAGCCAGACCTTTCGCCCGTCGGCTTGTTGGTGCAGGACGGTCAACAGATCTCTCCGCTCAACCTCTCTGATGGCACCGGCAATTTCTTCCTGAAGCCGAACGGCGTCTTCTTAATTTCCGAGGCCGGGCCGAGAATCGTCGAATCCACTGAGTATCCGGCGCTCGCTCAAGGCGTGCGTCTTGCAACCCAATCGGGCCCTTTGCTGGTCAGGAATGGTGCCCTGCATCCAGCCATCAACGCTGCGTCAACTTCAAGACTGCTGCGCAATGGCATCGGCATCTCAGGCGACACGATCATGTTCGTAATCAGTGAGCAGCCGGTCAATTTCTACGAACTCGCTATATACTTTCGCGACGAGTTGCATTGCCCGAACGCTTTGTATCTGGATGGGGTTGTCTCCAGCCTGTACTCGACCGACCTGCAACGAAAGGACTCCCGGGCGGACTTGGGCCCAATTGTCGGAGTCATCCAGTGACAGCGTCGTCTAACAACTCATTCAACCAGAGTGGAATCAGCTTGCCTCTCATCGAGAAGTTGGATGCTATTCGCAGATACTGCCCGCCCGGTTAATTCGGGCGTTATGCTCTTCTGCTAGATGATTGCGCTTGACGACATGTAAGGCCAGCCGTATCTTTACGCCTGCCTAAAGCATCTGCGGGAGTTTGGTGCCCGCACAATTCGTAACTCTAGCTGCTCGTCGAAAGGAGCCGAAATGAAAAGATTAGCTGTCGCACTACAGCTGTCGCTGATATTCTTTATATCTATCGCTGTATCTGCCAAGACAATCCCTGTGAAGTTTCCGCCCGGGCGCACAACCGTCATCCTGAAAGGCAAGACCACAGGCGGGCCAAGCGAGAGTGGCGGGATGGATCCCATCACCTACCGCCTCCGCGCACGCGCAGGGCAGAAGATCACGCTCCATCTCACCTCCGCGAAGAAGAACGCCATCTTCGGCGTCTGGGCGCCTGGCATGAACCCAGTGGATATAGGCTCGAACCCGACCGACTGGAGCGGCACGCTGCCAAAGACCGGCGCGTACGAGATCAGCGTCTGGCCTGAGGACGAGGCGACCAACACCACCTTCACCCTAGAAATCACCATCCGATAGAAGCTCGTAATTCTGACGGCGAGCATAACAACGGCATGCACCCGACGCCCTATCAGCGAATCTCTTATCAATCATAGCAACAGGGCGCGGGTGATGCCGGGCGTTAGACCTCTTTCTATTGGGTAAACCGTAGGCGGCGAATTCTGACATTGACAACTATGGATGGTTGAATCATGAAAACAGAAGTAGAATTTCCGCTGACAGTGCTCTTTGAAGATGGTTCGGTTGAGCAATTTGACAGTATCGAAAGGCTTGAGCAAGATTTAGAAGATTTTGATTCTGATCTGGATGTTGCGTGTAGCGTGACAGACAAATTTGGGCGACCTGTTCGTCTCAAATTGAAAATGCTGGAAGTAAAAGAAGTTTCTCTTCTCCATCCAAGTTGAATTTGAGGCAGTGGAAAAATCTCTGTCTTCGACGGGCGAGGTCTAACAACTCATTGAACCGGAGCGCGAATAGCGCGGCTTTCATGCGCGAGACTTGGCGCTTATCATATTGTGTCCGCGCCCGGTTCACTCGAGCGTTAGGCGTCTATTGGCAGGCGGCAGGGAGGTTGTTTGTGATATTGGGAAATGTAGATATATAATCGCGGCTCCTGCAGCTCACTAATTTTCGCTCTTAACACTTTTCAGCACCCATCAAAGGAGAAGTCCACAATGCGCCGCACATTCTGCTTCTTAGCTCTTGTGTTTGCCACCTTTGCTCTCGCCCTACTGATCGTGCCCCCCCGGGTGAAGGCCATCACGTATGGCTTCGTTGACTCGAACAACACTTATAGCAACGTCGGAGCGTTCATCATCAAGGCACCCACAGGGGAGATTTATCCCATCTGTTCGGGCACACTGATTGCTCCAAATGTGTTTCTGACCGCGAGCCACTGCATACAGTATTTCACCAGTACTCTTGCCCCGGAGGGCTACACCGCTTACGTGAGCTTCGATAAGTCAATACCCTTTGGCAACTTGACCAGCACCAAGACTAAGCTGTTTGCAGTCCAGTCGGTTGTCACCAATCCGAATTATAATCAAAGCCAGAGTGATTCGGGCGACATCGGCGTGTTGATACTCCAGTCTAACGTCAAAGGCATCACGCCGGCGACCCTCCCGACCTGTGGGCTGCTGGATCAGCTTGTCGCTCAAAATGGATTGAAGGATGCCGTCTTCACTGCCGCCGGCTATGGCTTGCAGAATCGTGTCGTGGGTGGCGGAGTTCCCTACTTTCAAGATGTAAATCCGATACCGAGGATGTATTCCTTCTCCAGTTTCAACTCCCTCAATGGAGGGTACATCCGTTTATCGCAAAATCCGGCGACCGGCAACGGTGGGACTTGCTTCGGGGATTCGGGTGGCCCCAACTTCCTCACCGTCAACGGTCAACAGATTCTAGCGGCGATTACCATCACAGGCGATTCTGTGTGCCGGTCAACGAATGTTGATTACCGGCTTGATACGGCCGCGGCACAGGGCTTCTTAGCCTACGTCAACGCTGCATACGGGACTGCCATCCCAGTTTCCTGTTAAGACCGAAAAGTTCGGGGCGTCTTTGATTCCCGAAGTCAATGGCACTTAAGCGCCAAGGTCAAAGACGCCCACTGGATTTTAAACACGAGCACCGCCTAACAACTCATTCAAGCGGCTTAAGACTAAAGCCGGGTACGCCGCGCGTGCTGGCACAGAAAAAGCTTGAAGCAGGGAAGCACACGGAACAAGCCGAAGGGAGAAGTGTGCGAGCGTCGGGTTAGTGTGTGGGCTTTCGTGGGTTAAGAAGGAGGCGGTGGCTACATGATCAGCGTGCTGTCGAGCAGTTCGGCGTCGCCGTGATGCTTGATCTGTTCGAGGTCGAGTAGCCCGGCGCGTTGTTGATATTCGAGCAAGAGGCTGCTCGCGGCTTCCGCGTCGAGCGGGCGCGAGAACAGGTAGCCCTGCCCGTATTCGCAGCGCATCGCTTTCAGCTTTTCTAACTGCTGCTCGGTTTCCACGCCTTCGGCGATCACATCCATACCTAAATTACCGGCGAGCGTCAGGATCGTGCGAATGATCTCTGTGTTCTCGTCGTCGCCACCGATGCGGGTGACGAACGAGCGGTCGATCTTCAGTATGTTGACGGGGAAGCGGTGCAGATAGCTCAAAGACGAATAGCCCGTGCCGAAATCGTCAATCGAGAGTTGCACGCCGAGCGCGCGCAGTTGCATGAGCATGGTGCTGGCGATCTCGGCGTTGTCCATGACGACTGATTCGGTGATCTCCAATTTCAGGAAGCGCGGGTCAAGCTCCGTCTCTTTCAATATCTGTTTGATCTGTTCGAGCAGATCGGGTTGCGCAAACTGCCGGGCCGAGAGGTTGACGCTGATCGAGAGGGCCTTCTGCTCCGGATATTGCAACTGCCATGCGTGTGTCTGCCGGCACGCCTGCCGGAGCACCCAACTGCCGAGGTCAACGATGAGACCCGTCTCTTCGGCGATGGAGATAAATTCGACGGGCGAGATGCAGCCGCGTTGCGGGTGCTCCCAGCGCACGAGCGCCTCGAAGCCGACCACGCGGTTAATCTCCAATGCCACGATAGGTTGATAATGGACGCGGAACTCTTCGCGTTCGAGCGCGCGCCGCATATCGCTTTCCAGTTGCAGGCGCGCGACGGCGTGCGCGTGCATCGTGGCGTCGAATAGTTCAAAGCACGCTTTGCCCTTTTCCTTCGCGTGATACATGGCGGTATCGGCATCGCGCAGGATGTTTTCCGGATGGTCGTAGCCGATGCTGCTGAGCGTGATGCCGATGCTGGCCGTGGTGTAGACCTCGTGCCCGTACAGGTTCACGGGGCGCATCAACTCGCGCTGCGCGCGTTCGGCGACGAGACTCGCCTCGGCGTGACCTGTGACGCCGTCGAGCAGGATGGCGAACTCGTCACCGCCGAGCCGGGCCACCATGTCGGTCGGGCGCAGGCATTTCTCAAGGCGGCGCGCGATGGAGATGAGTAACTGATCGCCGGCGACGTGCCCCAGACTGTCGTTGATGTATTTGAAGCGGTCGAGATCGAGGAACAGTAACGCGTAGATGTGATCAGGATGGAGCTTGGCGCGTTCAATCGCAAGTTTGAGATGATTGATCAAGAGCGCGCGGTTGGGCAGGTTCGTCAAGGTGTCGTGGAAGGCGACGTGCCGGAAGTGTTCGCGGCTCTCTTCCAGTTCACGGCCGATGCGCTCCTGCTCGGCCAAGTGGCGATTCAGTTCTTCGATATGGCGCTCGGCCTGTTCGGCGCGCGCACGCTCGGCTTCGGCGCGGGCGCGCTCGGCTTCCGCGCGATCATGTTCGGCCTGCTCAGCCTGTGCGGCGGTCGTGCGTATGTCATCGAGATACTTGTGATAGGTGTAGTAGAGCACCCAGATGAGTGGGATGGCGACGAGCAGGGCGTAGAAGCCCATCGTCCCGACGCTGTAGGCGATCATGCTCGCCGCCACCGCGCCCGCAATGTAAGTGACCGACGACCAGACGTAGTTTCTCGTCCACATCTGCCAGAGCGGCAGACCGTGTTTGCATGCCATGCCGACGGCGACAAGCCACGTGTTGGTGAAGAACTGGACGAGCGCCGACACGCAGACCGCGATGAGCAGCAGCGACCAGTCCTGCCGCGGGATGTTGGTCGTCGCGCCGAAGATGGCTTCGAGCAGTTGCACGGTGACGAACGTGGCGCAGGCCATGGCGGCCGAGTTGAAGAGAATGGTGCGCAGCTTTTTGCCGACGCGCGCGCCGGAACTTAGTCCTTCGGCGGCCGCAAGCAGGATGCCGGCCGGGCCGCCATGTAGATAGATGGCGAGGAAGATGAACGTGTCGGCGATGGTGACGTTGGTGTCGAAGCGCGGGATTTTAATGGCGAAGCGGGAACTGATGACCGTCAGCGAAGCGAGCAGCAGGAAGCGAATATCAATGCGCTCCACCGGTTGTTGTGCGATGGCCAGCACGCAGACGAGCGCGCCCAAGGCGACCACGAGCCATTGATATGGCTGCATGAGTCGCTGCCTGCCTGTCAGTGCGATGGTAGGAGTCAAGCGTGCTAACCCGCCTTGCTGAATTAGAAATAGACGGTGCGGTAGTGGCTGTGCAGTTGGTAGCCAGCCTTGTAGTAGAGTCGCTGCGCGGCCCGGTTCTCTTCTTTGACGACGAGACAGAGCGAGCTTGTGCGGGTCAGGAGGTTGCGCGCCAGTTGCGTCATGCAGCGTAGCCCATAGCCGCGCCCGCGCTTCTCCGGATGCACGAAGACGCCCTCGATAAAGATCACTTCAGGCGTCGCCGAGATGATGTCGGCTTTGAAGATGATGCGCCCGTCTTCGGTGAGCACCCACTCGCGCCCTTGTTCGAGGCGCTGCAAGACGCGGCGGCAGACGCCTTGCGCGTCCCGCGTCAGCGGATTGACGCCGTGCTCCTCGAAAGCCATGGCCGCGTTAATGGCGATCACCTGTTCAAGGTCTGCGCGCGTGGCCTGCCGGAGCGCGGGGACAGCTTCTACGTCCCGCGCCGGGGTTGTCTGTTCAAGCAGCACTTCGTGGTTGATGAGACGCGGCGGGCGACCATGACCTGACAGGTAGCTGACGAGACGTTCGATCTGCCCGTGCTCGCCGCGCATCAGATGCTCGCCGCTGTTCGCCAGCGTCAGGCGCGCAAACGCGCGGAAAGCCATCTCGCTGCGTGCTTCGATGACGGTTTTCAGCCCGATGAGGGCGACGCCTTCGAGTATGCCCGCCTTGTTGCGATAGCCGTAGAAAGTGCCGCGATTATGTAGGCTGACCACGCCGTTATCGCGGATCAGCCCGGCCATGAAGACTGTGTGGATGGCGCGCCGGGCTAAGAAGGCGAGCACTTCCGATTGGTCTTGACCGGCGAGTGCATCAACGGGCAGCTGTAGCAAGCGATCTTGTTCAAGGTTAACGAGGGGCGGGGCGAGCGTTCCTAGTTCAGTGCTGAAAGAGGATGACATTTGCTTACTCGCAGAAGAATCAGTCGGACGTTGACGGGCGCGTTGGTTGGCGGGCGGGCGGCAACATTTCGCCGCCCGCCCACCCGTTTGGCGTTACTGCTGCATGCTGGGCGTGTCATCGCCGCCGATGAGCGCCCTTGAGGACATGGCCTGCACAGCAGAATCGCCCATGACCACGCCATCACCCATCACGACGCCGTCGCCCATCACCACGCCGTCGCCCATGACGACACCATCGCCCATCACGACGCCGTCGCCGAGCAGTTGGCTGATGCTGAGGAAGGGTAGGCCGTCACCCATGACGACGCCGCTGCCCGTCATGATCGTATCGCCCATCACGACGCCGTTCGACATCATGGTTGAGTCGAGCGACACAGAGGTGCTGCCCATGATCACGGCATCACCCATCACGACGCCCAGCCCGTAGATCTTCTGATACTGCATGATCAGATTCGTGCCGGTGGCGTAGCTGTAGTTGAGGATAAGCCCCTGCGACCAGTTGAAGGTCTGCCCGGCGATGGTCGAGCGCGGATCGGGCGGCGTGATTGTGGTCAGCAGTTGCGTGCCCACTGCGGGACTCGCCGGCAGGTCTGTGCGGACGAGTTTCGCCAGCCGCACCGCGCCTTCAATGTTCACCTCGCCCGCGCCCTGCTCGAACATGTTGCAGCCTGCGAGCGTCTGAGCCGTGTACATCAGCGCCGCTTTAACCATGTTCGGCGTGAGCTTCGGATTGGCTTGCAGCATGAGCGCGGCCGTGCCGGCGACGATGGGCGTGGCCATCGAAGTGCCGCTCAGGTACATCATCTTCTTGTTGTCATCGTCGGTGATGCCTGAATCCAACTCAGGATGCTGCTTGACGAGCAGATTGGGTTTATCCGCACCCTCATCGGATTCCGCGTAGATCAGCTTGTTGCCCGGCGCGACGAGATCAGGCTTGACCAGATTGTCGTAGTGCTTAACGCCGTCTGCGTCGGTCGAATAGCTGCGGGTCGGCCCGCGTGAGCTATAGGTGGCGATCACGTCGTCCCTGCGCGCGTCCGTGCCGAAGGTGTTGGTCGCGCCGACGGTGATGACCGAAGGCTCGTTGCCGGGCGAGTGAATCTGACCGTAGAGTTTCTGACCCGTCGCGTCCTTGCCGTTGTTGCCGGCGGCGGCGACGACGACGATACCTGCGTCCACTAGCTTGCGCGCGGCGCGGCAGAGCGGGTCGTTCTTGTAAGAATCAATGGCGGGTGCGCCGAGACTCATGTTGACGACCTTGATGTTGTACTTATCTTTGTTGAGCAGATTCGCGCTGCTGACTGGCTTGGTGGGATCGACCGGGCTGAGAATCCAGTTGAGCGCATTCAGGAGCGCAGTGGTTGAACCCATGCCCTGCGAATTCAGGACGCGCAGGTTGATGATCGTCGCACCGGGCGCGACGCCCTGATAGGAGTTGCCCGAAGTTGTGCTGATGCCGGCCGCTGCCGACGCGACGTGTGAACCGTGCCCGTAAGGGTCTTTGTCCGTGATGCCTTCGGTCGTGAAATCTCGCTTGTAAGTAATGCGCCCGCCCGCGAAAGAGCGATGCCCGGCGTCAATGCCGGAGTCGAGCACGGCGATGCCGACGCCCGTGCCGTTGATGGCGGTCGAGCCGAGCAGCATGCTGAGCAGCGAGCCGGCGGGCGGCGTGCGCACAATGTCTGCACCGGTCGTCGCCGTGACGTGACCGAGCATGCTGATGCTGCGGTCGGGCGAGAGATGGCGGGTTAGACCGCTCGCGGCCAACTCTTCAATCGCCTTGGCCGGCACTTCAACCTTCATTGCGCCCAGTTGCCCTAAACGCTCGCTCACCGTCACGCCGTTACGCGCGAGCAACGCGTGCAACTCTTCGTTCCGGACATCGTCGGTTTGCAGAATGACGCCGACGCGGTCGTTCGGCGACTTGGCGCTCTCGACCAAGGCGCGCAGGTCGGTGGAGATTTTCTCGCCTGTGAAACCGTTATTGTCATCAGTACGCTCGGCGTCGTTGTCCGCGTCCGCCTGCTCTGCGCTGAGGCTGATGGGCTGGAAGAGAGCATTGAGCGCCGGATCGCTGGCGATGTCGTTGGCGTAGAGGTCAGCCGGCGCAGCCCCGACGAGGTGCAGCTTGCTGCGCTCAAGCGCGGCGCGGACGGCGTTGGCCGCTTCAGCGCTCGCGGCATTCGCGCCGACGAACTGATGCAACTGCTCGACGAAGAGGATCACTTGCCCGTGTGCGCCCGCCGCTTCCGTCAGCACCGCGTTCAAGCGCGCGACAAACTCTTGATTGTTTTGCGCGTCCCGCGTCAGCGTATTGAGGTCGAGGCGGAAGACGCGCATTGCGCGCAAAGCTGCCGGCACTTGACCGGCGATGATCCGCGCGGCCAAGGCGTTGGCAATCGCGGCGCTGCGACCGGTGTCGCCCGCTGCGTCGGTCAGCACGGGTTGGCGTTGCGCGTCGTCGGCCACGAGCGCGATCAGGCGCTTGAGTTCGGCCTTATGACCGATGACCGGCTCAAGTCGGCCCTGCCGGGCCAACTCCGTCAGGTCTGTGGCGTAACGTGAAAGAACGGGGAAACTGTTCTTAGCCTGCCGCACAACAGGCGTGCGCTGGGTCGCCGTCTGCGGGCGGGCGCTGCTGTGTGCCGGGCTGCTAACGCACAAAGAGGCTAACAGGGACGATATTGTCAGCCACGTGAAGGCGCGGGAGCGTTTGTTTGTTCGCATCGTCTATATCCTCTGAGAAGGGGCCGCTTGCTCGTTCAATAAATCGAAGGTTGTCGGGTGGCGACATCAATCACTCGTCAATTACACTTCGTCGCCACGTCTCCCTTTCGCAAGCCTCATGCCTCCGGGCTGACCTAGCGCAAATGTTGGAATAACAGGGAAATCGCGGGTTGGCGGAAACTGCTGCGACAACTACACGGTCAGTTTGGCTGAGAGAATTGGTCAGATTGAAGTGAAGCAATCGTTCACTTAGATATGACGGGCGGGCAAATGCTGCGAGGGGTTGGCGCGGGTCGTGCGGCGGCGGGCGAAGCAACCGGCGCGCGTTGTCTGCTTGGCCGGATAAAGCATAAGCGGCAAGTGGGCTGTCGGGGCCGGCTTGCCGCTTATGCTTTGCCGCTTGCTTGGATGAGCCTTCGTGTTGTAAGCGGTCAGCACGAGCAATTGGAGCGTGACCGACGTGCGACCTTGCGCGAGCGGCTCGTTGATGTCGAAGAAGATGCGCAGTTGGCTCGCCTTTTGGCGGGCGCGCAATTTACTCGCGCCCGCCGAGCCTGTAGGCGAGCAGGCGATTGTCCTTCGCGGTGTAGAGCAAGCCGGTCGCCTCGTCGCTGATGAAACGCTCGTCGGGATCGCCGAGCCTGATCGCGCGTTCGGTCGCACCCGTATCGAGGTTGACGCCCGCAAGACCGTGCCCGCCGCGTAAATCCGTGTAGTAGTACATCCATTGCCCGCGCAGCGCCGCGAGCCGCCGCCGCCGGAGCAAGAAGCGCGAGAGCCGGTCTAACTGCTGGCTCGGATCGAGACGGTCAAGCAGCCGCTCCTCGACATCTATGGACGGGCGCGGCACGCTCACGTTGCGCGCCGCGTTGAGTTGGCGCGCGCGTGCGAGGACGCCGAAGGTGGCAAAACGTTCCTGCACGTATTCGCGTCCGTAAGTGGTGGCGAGACTGGTCAGGTCGGGCAGCGTCGCGTGCGCCGCCAGCCCTGACCAACGCAGGCTGCCGATGGTGTTGAGCAGTTGTGCGCCGCGAAAGACGGTCGTGGCTGCGCCGCCGTAGCGGAAGTAGAGCGAGGCGGCGCGCGCGGCGATGGCGGCGACGGTGCGCAGCACGCCGCGACCGGGCGGTGTGTGGCGCGCGCGCCAGAGATTGCGCCCGTCCGTCTGATCAAACGCTGCCACCTCGTTCTGCCCGCCGACCACCAACTCGCCGCGCTCGTTGATCAGGACGAAAGCGGCGCGCTCAACCTTGTGCGCCACCTTCAGACGACGCTTGCCAGTGGCGGCGTCGAGGAAGATCAGATCGTCGCGGTCGGCGACGGCGATGGTGTTTTGATCCGCGAGCGCAAGGTTGGTGATCCCTTTATCCGCGCCTTTGAAGCGCCAGAGAACTTTGCCGGTCGCCGTCTCGACGGCGCTTACGCCGTAAGGGCCGCGCGCGGCCGGTTCTGCTTCGTCGAGGCGCGCAAACTGTCCGCCCGTGCGGACGTAGAGCGTGCCGCGCACAAGCGTCATCTCAGGCGTCAGGCCGAGGTCTTTCGTCTCCCAAGCTGTTTCGCCGTCGGCGCGTGAGATAGCGCGCACGTGCCCGCGCCCGGAAATATAGATGTAGCCTTCGTCCACGGCCGGGTCGGCTTCCGTCAGTGCAAGCCCCTCTTCGTTGACGCGAAACTTCTCGCGCCGCCGCTCATGCCCCGTCTGCGCGTCGAGCGAGGTCACGCCCTCGTAGAAGAGATAAAGGCGACCATCTAAGAAGACGGGCGGGCGATAGTTGTCGAGCGTGTAAGGCACGTCCGTGTCCGCGTCGGCGCGCGTGGGCATCAACTCCACTTCGCTCTCAAGTTCGCGCTGCCACAACTCGCGCCCCGCCGCCAGATCAAAGACGTGGACGATAGGTTTCTTCTTAAACCCGGCGCGCGGTTTGCCGTGCGCGTCGCGCGCGAAGACGGCGGCGAGCAGGTTTGTGCGCGGCTCGTAGGCCATCTGCATGACCGCGCCGCGCGCCTTGTCTGTGCGCCAGAGCGCATCGCCCGTCATCAGATCGACGGCCTCAAGACGCGTCTTATCGCCGCCCTCGACGCTCAGCAGCAGCAGGTCTGTGCCGGGCACGGGCGCAACGTCCGTTTCGTCGAAGCGCACGCCCTTGCGCCGCCAGAGCACGTCGCCCGCTTCCGCGTCCACGCCGTAGAGCGACCGCTCCGTGCCGACGACGAGCACGCCCAATTCCGTCGCCTGATAAAAACGGACGCGCCCGTCTAACCGCGCCGTCCATTGCTGTGCGCGGGCCGCGTGTACGCCGCCGAGCGTCAGACAAGTGACCGCGAGCGACAGCAGGACGCGGCGCTTGATGCGAGTGTGCTTAGCTGTAAACATTGATTTTGCGACCCGGTCGTTGGTTTGCTTTGTGGGGAGACGAATAGATTGTAAGGACGAGTTGCGCGTGCGCGCAAGGTCAGCGGTCAGCGGCCACGGAGCAGACGGTGCAAGCTTGCCCGGCGCAGTTGTAAAGCTCAGCCCTGCGCCCGCGCCGCTTTGCCAATCAACCGCCGTTCTATAAACTGATGCGCGAGGGGGAAACATGAAGACCTTGCTGACCTTAATATTGATTATCTCCGTCCCGGTCTATTTGTTCGCGCAGATCGCCACGCGCCGCAACGGCAACGCGAGTTTGCCACCCGGCTATTGGCCGCCGGAGCAAAGCCGGGCCATCATCGAGAAGACGCAGACCGTGCGGCTTGCGCCCGACCTTGCACAGTTGAGCGCGGGCGAGCGCAGGGCGGTCGAAAAACTCTTAGAGGTCGGCAAGATTTTTCAGTCCGTCTATGAGCAGCAGCGCCACGCGCAGGCGCTCACAGCCGCGCGCGAACTCGCGCAACTCGACCGCCGGCTCGGCGCACCCGAAGCCACGCAGAACCTGCTCACGCTCTACCGGCTCAATCAGGGCCCCATCGCCAGCACGCTTGAGAATCAGCGCGCGCCCTTTCTGCCCGTTGAGCTAACGCCGCCCGGGCAAGCCATGTACGGCGGCGCGACCAAACAAGAGGTTGATGCGTTCCTCGCCGCGCACCCTGAGGAGCGCGACCGGATTCTCGACCAGCGCACAGTTGTCCGCCGCGCCACGGCCGAGAACCTGCGCCGCGACCTCAGCAAACTACGGCAGTATCCCGCGCTCGCCACGCTGCACCCCGGTCTTGAGTCGCTCTTGAGCGCCCGCCTCGCCGCCGTGCGCGCGAACGCGAAAAACCTGTACGCCGTCCCTTACTCCGTTGCCTTCGCCGACGAGATGATCCACGCGCACGCGCTCTTGCATGAAGCGGCCGACGCAGTGGAGCGCGACGATTGGGAGTTTGCGCGTTACCTGCGCAACCGCGCGCGCGATCTGCTCTCTGATGATTACGAGTCGGGCGACGCCGCGTGGGTCACAGGTCATTTCAAAAACCTGAACGCACAGATCGGCGCTTACGAAACTTACGACGACTCGCTCTACGGCGTGAAGACCTTCTACGCCTTCAGTCTGCTACGCACGCGCCGACAGGAGACGGACGAACTGCGCCGCGCCATGCGTGGCCTGCAAGCCCTTGAAGACTCGCTCCCTTACGCCGAGCACAAGCGCATCCGCGAAGACATCCCCGTCGGCGTCTATGACGTGGTCGCAGACTTCGGCCAAGCGCGTGGCGGCAACACCGCCACCATCCTGCCGAACGAAACCTATCTCGCGCGCCGCTACGGGCGCACCATCCTGCTGCGCGCCAACATCATGCGCAGCCCCGAAATCTTTGAGGGCACGGATCGCACTTGGACGGCCGCCATCACGCCCGCCCAAAAAGATGATCTCACCGCCGACGGCAATTTCTACCGCACGCTCTGGCACGAGGTCGGGCACTATCTCGGCGTGGATGCGACCAAGACGGGGCAAGACCTCGACGCCGCCTTGCAAGACGACGCCGACCTGCTCGAAGAGATGAAGGCCGATCTCGTCTCGCTCTACGTCGCCGAAGCCTTGCACAAACAGGGCTACTACACCGACGCGCAACTGCGCTCCGTCTATGCCGGCGGCGTGCTGCGCGTCCTACAGAACAACAAGCCGCGCCGCGATCAGCCTTACCAGACGATGCAACTCATGCAGTGGAATTTCTTCTTAGAGAACGGGCTGCTCAGTTTCGACCGCGAGACGCAGCGCCTGCGCATCAACTACGGCAAGTATCACGAGGTCGTCGGCAAACTGCTCGCTAAAGTCTTGGCGGTGCAGTACGAGGGCGACAAAGCGGCGGCCGACCGCTTCATCGAGCAGTATGCGAAGTGGGACGAGGGCTTGCAAGGCGCAATCGCGCAGAACATACGCGCGCAACAGGGCGCACGCTTCCGCCTCTTCAAGTACGCCGCGCTCGGCGAGTAAGTCGGGGCGCGCTGATTGGGCGAGGCTACTCGATGTGGATGAGCAGGTCGCGCCCGTTGGTCGCCTCGTTGCCGGCAAGGTCGGCGGCGATGATGCGCAAGGTATAGTCGCCGGGCGGCATTGCGCTCGCATCCCAGCGTCCTTCGGCGGCACGCCCGTCGCGCACGATGTTCGTCACCTCGTAGAAGAATTTCGTCTCCTTACTGCCATAGACGGTGATGCCGCTCGCATCGGCGTAGGCGATTTTCGGCGCGTCGTCGTCGGGCGGCAGACGGGCGAACTCGATGTTGAGGCGCGGCGCGGCGAAGCCTTCGGCGGGCGAGCCGTCCGCGTTGAGTAGTTGATAACCGAGCCGGTAGAGACCGAGCCGCCGGCGCGCCTGATTACCGTCCGTGCGGTCGTACGCGTCAACCACGATGCGGACGCGCGTGCGCGCGACGACGAGCCGGCCGGCGCGGCGCTCCGCGAAGCGTTGCCCGTTGTCGTCGAAGAGTTGGACGCCGTCGCGCTCGATCTGCGGCGCGATGTGGTCGCCGAAGCCGATGGGCGCAAGGCCGAGCGGATTGATCTCACCGCCCGGCGGGCCTGTGTTCAAGTGTACGTGGTACATGCGGTTGATCGTGCCGAGCGCATCGCCCACGTGAAAGCGTGTGCCGCGCCGCACACGCACGCGCATGAGTTTATCCTTGTCGTCGCGCACAGCGATAAAGCGCGCATCAGCAAAGGCCGCGTCTTGCTCGTCGCGCCCGACGCGCAGGTGTATGTAAGAGACGACGCCCACGCGCAGCCCCTCGTTCAAACCACCAAAGCCCCAGTTGCAGAGCGCACCCGCGACCTTCTCCGGGCGCACGACGCGCACGGTCTGACCGTACACGCCGAAGACATCAATGCCGCTGTGCAGATGGTCGCGGCTGTCGGTCGAATCGTAACTGCCGCGCACCTCGCCCATTGTGGCCGAGACCTCGTGCGGCTGGCGCTGCGGGTCGAGCGGCCAGAGCAACTCAGTCAGACCGAGCGTTTCAGGCGTCAGACGCGGCAGCGCAGGCTGCGTGTCTGACGTGTTGACCGGCGCACCCGGCACGACCGGCGTCAACTTGCGCACCAGATAGTTTGCGCCGTCGGCCACGTAGAGTGCGCCCGCGCGGTCAACCGTAATTCCGGCCGGTTGGTTGAAGCGCGCCGCCGTCAAGCCGTCGCCATCGGCGAAACCCGAACCGCGTCCGGCAATGACGCGCACCGTCCCGTCCGGCGCGACCTGCGTGATGCGTCCGCGCCCGACTTCCGTGACGTAGATGAAGCCGTCGTGCGTGAGGGCCAGCCCCGTCGGTTGCGCGAGACCGGAGTGGGCCTGTTCGTCGGGCGCAGAGTTTGCGGCGGGCGCGTTCGTTGAGATGGTGCTGACTTGGCCATCAGGTCTGATTTTGCGCAGCCGATTGTTGCCCGTATCGGCCACGATCAATTCGCCCTGCGCGTTGACGGCGACGGCGCAAGGTGTGTCAAAGAGCGCGGCCGTGCCTTGCCCGTCGGCGTAGCCGGGGCGGTCGCCGCCCGCGAGCGTCGTCACCTGTCCGTCGGGCGTGATGAGACGGATGCGGTCGTTGTAAGTGTCGGCAACGTAGATGCGCCCGTCGTGACCGGCGGCGACGCCGACCGGCGCGTTGAAGCGTGCGGCCGCGCCTGCGCCGTCGGCGTAACCGGCCGTGCCGTCGCCCGCAATGGTTGTGACCGCGCCGTTGGGCGCGACTTTGCGGATACGGTTGTTGCCCGTGTCGGCGACGTAGAGGTTGCCGGCATCGTCAATGGCAAGACCAGAAGGCGTGTTGAAAGCGGCAGAGGTGGCTGGGCCGTCGGCGTAGCCTTCCGTGCTGCCGGCGAGCGTCGTGACCGCGCCGGTCGGCGCGAGCTTGCGTATGCGGTTGCTGTCGCCGCCGTCCGTTAGATACAGCGTGCCGTCGGGCGCAAGGGCGAGGCCGAACGGATCGGCGAAGCGCGCTTGGGCGAACGTGGCGGCGTCCTGCCACAGCGGCGTGCCGTCGCCCGCGAGCGTCGAGACGTTGGCGTGCCAGCCCGCGACGGTCGGCGTTGGCGGCGCGGGCCGGCGCAGGCGTAACACGATGAAGCCGAGCGCGCAGATTAAGAGCACGACGGAGAAGAAGATTGTGATGCGCTTGAGCATGAAGCTGGGCGACGAGTCTCTTTCGCGTCCCTTTCTGTTGAACTTAGGTGCAATGAAGCATGTCGCGCACGGCGGCGAGCAACTGCGCGTCGGGCGGCGGCGTTGCGCCGGTCTGCGTGACGACCCATGCGCCGAGCCGGTTGGCCGCCGCTGAGATGTCGTCGAGCCGCGCGCCGTGCAGATGGCCGTGCGCGAGCGCGGCGGTGAAGGCGTCGCCCGCGCCGATGGTGTCGGCCACGCGGACGCGCAGGCCCGGATGCTCACTCGTCTCGTCGGCCGTGACGAGCAGACTGCCGTGCGCGCCGCGTGTGATGGCGACGAGTTCGAGCGCGAACGAGCGCAGCAAGTGGCGGGCGATGTCGCGTTCGCTGCGCGCTGTCAGGCCGGCCATCGCGGCGACGCGTGCGAGTTCGTCGCTGTTGAGCTTAACGACCGTCGCCTGCCGGAGCGAGGCGTCGAGCATGTCGGGCGTAAAGAAGGAGTGGCGCAGGTTCACGTCGAAGATACGCAACGCACCGGGGCGCGTGTGTTCGAGGAAACTGCTGATAGTGGCGCGTGCCTGCGCGCTGCGCTGACCGAGCGTGCCGAAGCAGACGGCGTCGGCTCGCGCCGCCAACGCGCGCCAACTCTCCGTCCATTCCAGATAGTCCCACGCCGAATCCTGATTCACCGTGAAGGTCGGTTCGCCCCGCGCGTCCAGCCGGACGCCGACCGTGCCCGTCGGGTGTGCGTCGTCCTGTTGCAGACAAGATGTGTCGAGACCCATCTCGGTCAGCCGCGCCCGCGCCTCTTGCCCCCACGCATCAGCGCCGACGCGACTGGCAACGACCGCCGCGTTCCCGAGCAGGCGCGCGCCGTAGGCGAAATTAGCGGGCGCGCCGCCCAACTGTTGACCCGTAGGCAGCAAGTCCCAGATCAACTCGCCCAATCCGACGATGGTAAAGGTAGCAGGCATGTCGGTCGTGATCGTGTCTCGTGGCGGCGCGCGCGTTTGCACGTTTAATTTAACACGCACACGCGCCGGCCCTCTCGTGCAGACGGCGGGGGCGCGATTGGGCCGGCAGGGCAAACGGGCGTATGCTCTGTGCCATGAGTACAGCGAACGACGGAGCGCCGCAGGACTTGATCATTGACGTGGGGCCGCCGCGCCGTGCCCGTCGTTGGCGCATCTGGACGGCAGTTGCGCTCGTGCTGCTGGCGCTCTTTGTGCTGCCGCGCCTGTTGTCGGTCTACATTGATGCGCTGTGGTTCGGCTCGGTCGGTTACGCGCCGGTCTACTGGTACGGGCTGCGGTTTGAGATCACTCTGTTCGTCGCGGTGGCCGCCGCGACGTTCATTGTGCTGCGTGCGGCCTTCTACCTGCTTGCGCGCCGCTTCGGGCCGCTCGTCGCGGCCGAGCGCCAGATCGTCATCAATAATCAGCCGGTCGATGTCGCGCCCGCGCGCGTGCTGCGCCCGTTGGGCTGGCTCGCGTCAATCGGGTTCGCGCTCGCTTACGGGTTCGCGTTGAGCAGCGAGTGGCAGACCTTCGCGCTCTGGCTGCACGCGCCCGCGACTGGCACGCCCGACCCGGTCTTTCACCGGCCGCTCAGCTTCTACCTGTTCGCGCTGCCCGTCTATGAACTGCTGAGCGGGTGGCTGACGACCGTCGCCTTTATCGTGCTCGTCGCGGCGGGCGTCTATGCGCTCGCCACGCTGCCCGACAAGGGCACGCAAGCCGCCACGCGCGCGGCGCAGCAAACACGCTACGCGGCCGCCTCAATCGCGTTCGCGCTCTTGCTGCTCGCGCTCGCGTGGGCCACGGTGCTCGCGCGCTATCCTTACCTGTGGGACGAGCATCAGACGTTCTCCGGCGTGACCTACACGGAAGACCATTTCGTTCTGCCGGGCCTGCTGATCGTCGCGGGCGCGCTCGTCGTCGCGGCGCTCGTCGCGCTCGTCAACGCGTTTACGCGGCGCGGGCGGCGTTTGCTCATCGCGGCGGCGGCGCTGCCGCTGGTCGTATATATCGTCGCCGTGCTGCTTGTCCCGACTTACGTGCAGAGCTTCGTCGTCAAACCCAACGAGCTAGAGCGCGAGACGCCTTACATCGAACAGAACATCGCGTGGACGCGCGCCGCCTTTCAACTTGAACGCGTCGCGGTGCGCGATTTCGAGGCCGACTCGTCCCCCGCCGCCTACGCGCTGGACGCGAACCGCACGACGCTCGACAACATACGCCTCTGGGATCGCGTCGCCCTGCAAGCCACGCTCACGCAGATTCAGGAGATACGCAACTATTACAGCTTCGCCGAAGTGGACGTGGATCGTTACACGGTCGGCGGGCAACAGCGACAGGTCATGATCGGCGCGCGCGAGTTGGACGTAAACGCCTTGCCCGAATCATCGCGCAACTGGATCAACCAGCGCCTCATCTACACGCACGGCTACGGCGTAACGATGAACACGGCGAACGGTTTCACCGCCGAGGGTCGCCCCGAATTCATCCTCTCGAACATGCCGGTCGAATCCGCCGCCCCGGAGATCAAACTCACGCGCCCGCAAATCTACTTCGGTTCAAAAACCGACACGGACGTGTACGTCAACACGCGGCAGAAGGAGTTCGACTATCCGCAGGGCGACACGAATAGCTACACCATCTACGAAGGCACGGGCGGCATCCGCGTCGGCTCCGGTCTGCGCCGGCTCGCGCTCGGGTGGGCGCTCGACGACCTGTCGAAGCTGCCCTTCTCCGATGACGTGACGGCGGACAGCCGCGTGCTCATGCGCCGCAACCTGCTCGCGCGCACGCAGGCGCTCGCGCCCTATCTCATCTACGATAACGATCCCTTCATCGTCGTCGGCGCAGACGGGCGGCTCGTCTGGATGCTCGACGCTTACACCGCGACCGACCGTTATCCTTACGCGCGCCACGTCGAAGCCGAGCAGCAGCGCGTCAACTACCTGCGCAACAGCGTGAAGGTGACCATTGATGCCTACAACGGCGACGTACAGTTCTACGTCTTCGACGAGCAAGACCCGCTCCTCGCGGCTTACCGCAACATCTTCCCCACGCTCTTTCGGCCCGCCGCGCAGATGCCGGCCGATCTGCGCGCGCACGTGCGCTACCCCGATGCGCTCATCCAGACGCAGGGCGCAAGCTACGGTCTCTATCACACGACAAATGCGAAGGTCTTCTTCCAGCGCGAGGACGTGTGGACGCTCGCCAACATAGTCGCGCCGGAGGAGAACAACAAGGACGCGCAGCCGCAACCTCTACGCCCCTACTTCGCGCTGATGCGCCTGCCGGGTTACGAGCAGACGGGGCCGGAGTTTATCCGCGTCGTGCTGTTTACGCCTGCGAGTCGCAACAATCTGATCGGCTGGATGGCGGGCCGCAGCGACGGCGACAATTACGGCTCGCTCGTCGTCTATGGCTTCCCCAAGTCGCGCCTGATTGACGGCCCGCTTCAGATCGAAGCGCGCATAGATCAAGACCCGCAACTGTCGGGGCAGTTCACGCTCTGGAATCAACAAGGCTCGCGCATCGAGCGCGGCAACCTGATGGCGCTGCCCATCGGGCGCGGGCTGCTCTACGTCCAGCCGATCTACCTGCAAGCAGTGCGTAGCCCGATGCCGGAACTGCGCCTCGTCGTCGTCGCCACGCACGAACGGCTCGCCTTCGGGCCGAATTTCGCCGCCGCGCTCGCCGGTCTGTTCGGTCAACCGCCGGCGCAGCCGACCGACCAACAAGCGGCCCGACAGGACACGACGGGCCAGCCGGCGGAAATGGCCGCGCCGCCCGCACCCGGCGACACGCAGCAACTCATCGAGCGCGCCAATCAGCAGTTCAACGACTACCAGCGGCTCACCTCCGAAGGCAAACTCGGTGAAGCCGGGCAGAAACTCGAAGCCCTGAAGCGGACGCTCAGCGACTTGCAAAAGGCGGGCGGCGCAGGCCCGGCGAAACCAACGGACGCCAATCAGCCATGAGCCAAAGCGCCCGGATGCGAGCCGCTAGTCGCGCCCGCGCGCTCGTGTTAGAATCCGCTAAATTCAGAGGTCAGAGGTTAGCGGTCAGAGATCAGTGCAAAATGTTCTGACTCACCTCTAACCTCTAACCTCTGACCTCCGCACTCTTATGGATAAATTTCGCATCAGCGGCGGGCATCGGCTCGAAGGCCGCGTCGCCATCAGTGGGGCGAAGAATTCGGCGCTGCCATGCATGGCGGCGGCGCTCCTGACAGGCGAGAGCGTGACGCTCCATAACGTGCCTTACGTGCGCGACATTATCACGCAGCGGCGGCTGCTCGAAGACTTGGGCGCGACGACGCTGATGCCGGAGCTACGCACGCACAAGATCATGGCGGCGCACATCGAGTTGTTTGAAGCGCCCTATGATCTGGTCAAGACGATGCGCGCGTCGGTGCTCGTGCTGGGGCCGCTGCTGGCGCGCTTCGGCAAGGCTAAAGTTTCTTTGCCCGGCGGCTGTGCCATCGGCACGCGCCCGATTGATCTGCACCTCGAAGCCCTGAAAGGCTTGGGCGCGCAGGTCAGCCTCGAAGCGGGCTACGTCGTGGCGCGTGCGCCGCAGCGCGGGCGCTTGCGCGGCGCGGAAGTGGCCTTCGATAAAGTGACCGTGACGGGCACGGAGAATCTGATGATGGCGGCGACGCTGGCCGAAGGGCGCACGGTCATCAACAATGCGGCGCGCGAGCCGGAGATCACAGACCTCGCGGAACTACTCAATCGCATGGGCGCGCGCGTGCGCGGCGCAGGCTCGCCGACCATCACGATTGAAGGCGTCGAAGCCTTGGGCGCGGCCGAGCATACGATCATTCCCGACCGCATCGAGACGGGCACGTTCTTAGTGGCCGGCGCGATCACGAAGGGCGAGCTTGAACTCAAAGACTGTCGCCCGGAGCATTCCGCTATCGTCATCGCCAAACTGCGCGACGCGGGCGTAGAGATCGAGGAAGTCAATCAGAGCACGCTGCACGTGCGCTGCTGCGCGGCGGGTGTTAACGCGAGCGACGTTGTGACCGAGCCGCATCCGCGCTTCCCCACCGACATGCAGGCGCAGTACATGACCCTGATGACGCAGGCCCGAGGGCAAGCGCGCATCACCGAGACGATCTTCGAGAACCGCTACATGCACGTCGCCGAGTTGCAGCGCATGGGCGCGCGCATTCGTATCGAAGGCAACACGGCCATCGTTGACGGCCCCACGCGACTGACGGGCGCGCGCGTGCAGGCGTCCGATCTGCGCGCCTCCGCGTCGCTCGTGCTGGCTGGTCTGGTGGCCGAGGGCGAGACCTTGATCGAGCGCGTCTATCACATTGATCGCGGTTACGAGAAGATCGAAGCAAAGCTGCGCGCGGTCGGCGCACAGATCGAACGACTGCGCGATTCGGTCACGGCCAGTCTGCCCGCGCCGGCCGAACTCGGCATGCTGCAAACGGAAGCGTGAAAGGAGAGTAGCCAGTAGTCAGTAGCAAAACATGGCTGACCTTGAAAGCTGCTGACGGAGCAACATTGACGCTGCACGAGAAACCTACTGACTACTGACTACTGACGACCAACACTTATGACTGACCAAGATTGCATCTTCTGTCGCGTCGTCGCGGGTGACGTGCGCGCCGACATTGTTTTTCAGGACGACCGTTGCCTGGCCTTCCGCGACATCAATCCGCAAGCGCCCGTGCATGTGCTGATTATCCCGCGCGAGCACATCGAATCGCTCGACGATGCGGGGCGCGGCGACGAAGCCGTGCTTGGCCACATCCTGCGTATCGCGGCGCGCATCGCCAACGATCAAGGCTTAGCGGAGAGCGGGTTTCGCACCGTCATCAACACGGGCGCGGGCGTAGGGCAATCGGTCATGCACCTCCACCTGCATGTGCTCGGCGGGCGCACGATGACTTGGCCGCCGGGCTAGAAAGGAGAAGCCGCCAGATGTCTACCGATAATTATGCCGACGTTAAGGCGCTCGTCCGCCGTTGGTTCGATGAAGTCTGGAATCAGGGGCGCGCAGAGACGATTGACGAACTCTTTGCGCCCGACGGCTTAGGGCACGGCCTGACGGGCGGCGAGCCTGTGCGCGGGCCGGCAAACTTCAAAGAGTTTCACCGCGCGTTCAAGGACGCGTTCCCGAACATAGAGGTCGTCGTCGAGGACACGATTGCCGAAGGCGACATGGTGGCCGCGCGTTGCAAGGTGCGCGCGCACCATGAAGGGCACACGCTCGGCTTCGCCGCCACCGGGCGACCCATAGACATCTCGGGCATCTGCATCGCGCGCTGGCGCAACGGCCAGATCGTCGAGGCGTGGAACAACTTCGACTTCCTCACCATGTACCAGCAACTCGGCGTCACCCCGCCGCCGCCCGAAAATCAAAAAGTCTGAAGCTAGGCGAAACAACTAAGCACGCCGCAGGCCCCACACAAGGACGCGCGCAGAGCAGGCAACTTGCCGATCTGCTTGCGCGTCTGTGCGTGGGGCGTGCGGGCCTGATCTTTTGCCGCACGGCTTAGCCGCGTAAGTCTTAGCCGTCCGAGTTGCGGATCAACTGCCGGTAGAATTTGATGGCCTGCGCGAAGTTCTCGACGCTCAAGCGTTCGTTCGTGCCGTGTATGCGTTCGAGGTCGTCGGCATGGATGAGGATAGGCGAGAAACGATAGATGTCGGGGCAAAGTTTTGTGTAGTGGCGCGCGTCGGTTGCGCCGATGACGAGCGAGGGCGCGACGACAGTCGTCGGGAATAGCTCGCGGATCGTTCGTTCGATAAGCCGATAACCGGTCGCATCCGGGCCGGAGATGGGCGAAGGCTCGCTCATCGCCGTGCCCTTGAGCACTTCGATCTGCACGCGCGGATCGTTGACAGTGCGGCGCACATGTTCGAGCACGCCGCTCACTGTGTCGCCGGGCAGGATGCGGAAGTTGACGACGGCGCGTGCCTTCGTCGGCAGCACGTTGTCTTTCACGCCGCCCTCGAAGATGGTGGCGGCCGTGGTCGTGCGCAGGAAGGCGTTGGTGGCCGGCTTGCGCGCCAATTGGCGCACGACGAGCGGGCGCGTCAGCCACAGGTTGGCGAGCGCGACGCGCGGTAGAAAGTTCATTTCGGGGCCGATGTAATCGAACATCTGCTGCGTCACACTCTTGAGCGCCGCCGGCATCTGCTCGGTTTCCAACCGCCCGACCGCCGCGCTCAGGATGCCTATGGCCGTCTGCGGCGGCGGCGCGGACGAGTGCCCGCCCGTGCCGGCCACGGTCAACTCGACGCTGACAAAACCCTTCTCGCCCGTGCAGAGCACGGCGACGGGGCGACTCACACCCTGCAAAATTCCTTCCGTGATCGCGCCGCCTTCATCGAGCACGTATTCGGGCGTAACGCCGCGCGCATCAAGGAGCGCAGCAAGACTCGGCGCACCCGTCGGCCCGCCCAACTCTTCGTCGTGCCCGAAGGCTAGGTAGATCGTGCGGCGCGGGCGATAGCCTTCGCTCAACAGTTTCTCGACGGCTTCGAGTATGCCGACGACGGCCGCCTTATCGTCAATCGCGCCGCGTCCCCACACGTAGCCGTCGGCGATGCGCCCCGCAAACGGCGGCTGCGTCCACTGCGCTTCCGTGCCCGGTTCAACCGGCACAACGTCCATGTGTGCGAGCAGCAGGATCGGTTTCAAGTGCTCGTCCTGACCGGGCCACTTGTAGAGCAGGCTGTAGCCGCCGACCACTTCGCGCGTGAGCGCCGCATGGGTGCGCGGGAAGACTTGCGCGAGGTATTCGTGCAGCTTGAGAAACTCGTCCGGTTTGAGTTGCGCCGGGTCGGCGTTTGAGATGGTCTGAAAACGGAGCGCCTGCGCCAGATGTTCAGCCGCAGCGTTCACGTCTAACTGCACGTCGGGCGCGGCGGCGACCTGTAGCTGCTTCGACGGATAGCGAAACGTCTTGACGAGCAGCACGGCGACGAGCGCCAGGAGCGCCGGCACGAGCAGCAGCAGCAACAGACGGACTTTACGTACACGGATCGGCATCAGCCTCACGCCTCCGCTTTGAATGAACGGACGACCTCGGCGGCGGTGGCCGTAGCCGTGCCAAGTTTGCCGACGACGATGCCCGCCGCATGGTTGGCGAGCGTGGCGGCTTCGACGAGCGCCGCCCCGGCCGACAGCGCGGCGGCGAGCGTGGCGATGACCGTATCACCCGCACCCGTCACGTCGTACACCTCGCGCGCAACGGTGGCGACGTAGACCGGCGCTTCCTCTCCGGCGAGCAGCATCAACCCGCGCTCGCCGCGCGTGATGAGTACCGCCTGACAACCGACGCGCGCACGGAGCGCGCGCGCCGCCTGCGCCATGCCGGCGTCGCTGTCGTCCTCGCTATTGGTGAGCCTGAGCGCCTCGTGATGGTTCGGCGTGACGAGCGTGGCGGGGCGATAGGCGTCGAAGTTACGCGGCTTGGGATCGACGAGCACAGGCAACCCGGCCGCTGTTGCGCGCGGCAGGACGGCGGCGAGTACGCGCGGCGTGACCGCGCCCTTGTCGTAGTCCGAGACGACGAGCGCGTCTGCGTCGGCGAGTGCGCTATCGAGCGTGGCGATTAACTGATCTTCAATGTGGGCCGGGACGGGCGTGCGCCGCTCGCGGTCGGCGCGCACGACGAGTTGATTGTGCGCGATGATGCGCGTCTTGATTGTCGTCGGGCGTTCCGGGTCGGCGATGAGCCGCGCGGCGGCGCGTTCAGGGCCGACCTCGCGCAACTTCATCTCCAACTGTTCGCGCGCGCGGTCGCTGCCGACGACGCCGACGAGCGTGGCACGTGTGCCGAGCGCGACGAGATTCGCCAGCACGTTCGCCGCGCCGCCCAACCGCACGGACTCGCGCTTGATCTCGACGACGGGCACGGGCGCTTCGGGCGAGATGCGCGTCACGTCGCCCCAGACGAACTCGTCCAGCATCACGTCGCCATAGACGACGACGCGCCGGTCGCGCAGGCGCGCAACCACCTCGGCCGCGCGTTGGGCTGTCAGCAAATTCATGCGATTTCAATCACGAGCGAACCGGGGCGATTCTACACGATCAGACGTGATTCAGCCGCCTGCCAGCGGGCACGTAGAAGCGCAACGCACCATGAACGGAGACGCCCATGGCCTTGTGAGACATGAGCGACGCACACGCCTGTGCCGTTTCAGTTCTTGGCGGGCGTGCAGGGTGGCGTGGTGTTGTCGAGTTGGACGAGACTCGTGGTGACGTTAGCGCCGTCAACGGTGAACACCAGATAGTGATGGAAACTGCCCGGCGGGCAACTGCCTTTGAAGGGTGCGCCCGCGCCGCCGGAGACGAGATAGAAGGGCAGCGTCTGGCCTTTGGCGGCGGGCAGGTTCGGCGGATTGCTGATGTCCTTTGTCGTCGCGTTGTAATAGAGGTGTTCGTGCCCGGCCAACACGTAATGAACTTTGGGATACTTCTTGAATAGCGCCATGAGCGCGGCGGCGCTCTCCTGCGCGAGCGCGTCCGCAGCCTTTTCAGGCAGGATGGGCCGGTGCATGAAGATGAAGATGTGATCAACCTGAGCTTGATTCTGAATGATGTCTTGTTCCAGAAGACTTATCTGCGCCGGGCTGACGTAGCCGTTGTTGCTCGTTTTGCACGAACCTTTTTTATCGGGCACGGGCGCGCTCTTTGTGCCGATGCGCGGCACTTCCTCCGTGTTGAGCGCGATGAAGCGCGCGTTCTGATAGGTGAACGCGCCGTAAGGCAGGCTCATCTGTTGTTGATAGAGCGCCTGCATCTGCGCGCTCGGACAACTGTTCTTGTCGTCCATCTCGTGATTGCCCGGCGCATTATAGACGGGCACGCCGGCCTGCTGCGCGAGCGCGAGAAATTCCTTGTACTGGGCCGTGATCTGTTGCAGGTCTGAAGCGGTCTTCAGATTGTCTTTACCGTAAACTGTGTCGCCCGTCCAGAAGATGAAGGCCGCGCTCGGATACTTGCTGCTTACGTCGTTGAAGATCGCGCCGGGCGTTGTCGGCTGCGGCGTGGCGGCGGAGACCGGGCGGTTGTCGCCCGCGACAATGAACGTGAAAGGCGCACTCGCCGTCTTCGGTGCACCTGTGCCCGGCAGCGGCGCGAGCGTGGGCATCTGAGCATGAGTCTCTGTGAGACGCGCGCCGCCGCCGCCGAGCAGCATTAAAAATGCGATTACGTAAAAGCGGAGGTTCATGTTGTGGGGACTCCTGCTGCCGTAGTCGGCCGCGAGAAATAGGCCGGGCACACACCGCTTGCGGCGCGTGCGTCGTCAGCTTGCCGGCTTGGGTTGCTCGTCTTCGATTGTCGCGTGCTCGACGAGCATATCGGGTATGCCGTCTTTGATCGCATAGACGCGCCGGCAGGCGACGCACTGAAGCGCGCTGCCATCGGGCCTCAGTTGCACCTGTGCCTGACAGGCTGGACAGATCATCAACGCGACGAGTTCTTGCGTAATTTCCATAAGCTCTTTTGCCGCTCCGCCGAAGCCTGAACCGGGTCTGGAAAACAGAAAACTCAATGCGTCGGCGAATCAAAGACGCCGTTTAAGAGCATGGCGAGCCGCGCCCCGGCGCGTTGGAGTTGACCCTCGACGACGGGCAGGTTCGCTTTGTAGTAGCTCTGGCCCAGATTGTAGCGGTAATGCACCTCGAACTGCTGACAGACCTGCGGTGTGAAGTTGTCGCACTCCGTCACGCTCTTGTCACCGACCTTCTTCTTGACCTGACAAACCTTGTCCTGTGCGTTGGGCGCAGGCAACTTGTAGGCGCGCGTGATGGCGAGCGCGAGCGCGTCGTTGGCCCATGCGACGGGGTCGCCCGTCTGGTACGTGGCCAGTCGCTTAGCGGTCAGCGGCTTATTCAGCGCGGCGGCATAAGTCGCTTGATTCTTGTTCTTCTGTTCGATGATGCCCTCGTCCCAGACGGCGTGCAGATTCCAACAGCCGAACGCGTTCGCCTCTTCGCCGAGCCACTGGACGAGCTTATCGTTGCCGCCTCGGTCGCCGCGATCCGTGACGGGCGTGTGCCCGGCCGCTTTGTTCTCCGCATTGGCCGCGTCCGCGTCGTGATCCACCGCATTGTGCAAGGGCTGATGTATGTCGCCGAGGAAATGCACCACGTACTTCAACGCCTCGGCCCGCGCCGCCGCATCCGATGAAGTGCGCAGCACCGAGAGATTCGCCTCTATGGCGGCGACCACGCACTGGTCGTTCTTGCAGTCGCGCGCGGGTTCATAACGGCGCTCCGCCGCAGGTGCATAGACGGGAATGTTGACGAAGTGCAGCGCGGCCGTGCCGTTCTCGTTGCGCACCGTATCAGCCCAGGAGGCGATGCAGGCGAGCTTATCGGCGACGGTCTTGGCCTGCGCGCACTTCTGTTGGAAAAAAGGATCGACTTGCAGGAGGCCGACGACTGCCGTCTGCGTCTTCTTGCTGAGATGCGCGGCGGCGATGCGCGCGACGATGGCGTGCCCTTCCTGACCCCACGCGGCGGCGCGCACGCTCGTAAGCGCGATCAGCGCGCCCACGCTGAGCAGGCAGGCAAGATACTTCTGTGCGGCGTTCAGCTTCATCGCTTGCATCCTCGCTTGGCATCCCGTGAGTTTGGCAGAGCGTGCATGCGAGGTGTCTATCGGATTGCATGCCGGCCCCCGGGCGCGTTGGCCACTGGCGTCGGTTGATTCATCTAACACGCCCGGCTTGCGTGGTCAAACATTTTCGCGCCCTGCGTGGGCGCGCAGCGTCGCAATCATCTGCACGCCCATCTTGGGGCGCAGCGTGATGCGCGGCAGCGGCGTGACGGTCTGACCGGGCACGAGCGCAAGTCGCCAGCGCCGCGCGATAGTGGCGACGAGCAGCACGGCTTCCATCCACGCGAAGGCTTCGCCGATGCAGCGGCGCGGGCCGCCGCCAAAAGGAAAATAGGCGTAGGCGGGGCGCGCCTCGCGTGCGGCGGGCGTCCAACGCTGCGGGTCGAAGCGTTCAGGGTCAGGGAAGAAGCGCGGGTCGCGCTGCATGACGTACTGGCTCATCAGCACGAGCGCGCCGGCCGGGACGACGTAATCGCGCACGTGATAGTCCGTGATCGTCATGCGCCCGACGGCCCACGCGGGCGGGTAGAGCCGCATCGCTTCCGCGACGACCATCTCGCAGTAACGCAGCCGCGCGTGGTCGGCAACCGAGGGTTGCTCGCTGTCACCGACGACTTCATCAACCTCCGCGTGCAGCTTCGCTTCAACTTCCGGGTGCTGCGCGAGCAGATAGAATGTCCACGTTAAGGCGTTGGCGGTCGTCTCGTGCCCGGCGAGAAAGAGCGTCATCAACTCGTCGCGCAGTTGCTCGTCGCTCATCCCGCCGCCGTCGCCTTCCACGTCCTGCGCGGCCATCAGCATCGAGAGCAGGTCGCCGTGATCCTGCCCGTCGCGTCGGCGCGCTTCGATGATGCGGTAGATGACGGCGTCGAGGCGTGCGCGGGCGCGCTCGAAACGGCGCGTGGCCGGGAGCGGCAGCTTTTCCAGATATTCGGAGTAGGGCAGCATGAGCAACTGGAACAGTTCCATGATCTCGGTAAAGGCCGCGCCTACGTCATCCGCCTCGGCTTCAACGTCCGCGTCAAACAGCGTCTTGGCGACGATAGCAAGGGTCAACTGCATCATCTCGTGCGAGAGGTCGAGCCGTTGCCCGTCGTGCCAGCCGGCGGCGGTGCGCGCGGCGTAGTTGATCATGACCGCGCCGTAGTTCTCTATGCGTTGACGATGAAAAGCGGGCTGCGCGAGGCGGCGCTGCCGCTTGTGATGCGCGCCCTCGCTCGTCAACAGTCCTTCGCCGAGCAGACGCTTCGAGCGTTGCAGCGCGCGCCCCTTCATAAAGGCATCGTGCCGGGTGAGGAGTGCGTCCTTGATCAAGTCTGGATGGTTGAGCAGATAGACGCGCTGCGGCCCCATGCGGAAGAAGACGATGTCGCCATACTGGCGCGCGATCTCTGTCAGGAAACTGAGCGGGTCACGGCGGAAGGCGAGGAAGCCAAAGAGCGGATTGCCCGACAACATACGCGGCGGGCCCGGCGGAACTTTCAACGCGGCGCTGACCATGATTGGGGGAAACTCCGTTTTCTGCCACGAGCAATGTCTGCTGTCTGCCGCGCGGCAAGGGCGCAGTTAGCACGTCACCGCGCGGCAAAACGCAGGTTTGCCCTGTCAACTAACGCGGCGGCGGCACGTCTGTTATTATACGCGCGCCGGCTGGAACTTGCGCGCCGGCTCTAGCTCGACGGGAAGTTTTCTCCAGGCGCGGAGGCAGTTTGTCTTTAGAGTTTGCGGTTGAATATCCGTGCGCGCTGCGGGCGCGCTACACCGAGGAGCACCTGCGCGCGTGGGGGCGCTTGAGCAGTCTGCACACACGCCTGACGACGGGCGAAGCGGTCGCGCCGTCGGACGAGAAGGTGCGCTTTGTCGAGCGTGCGAGCGACGAAGTGGAGCGTTTGCAGTTCGAGACCGGCGTGTGTACGACCTGTCCTGCGTGCCTGCCGCGCACGATGGCCGGCGAGGGCGAAGCGGTCGGCTGTCTGGGGCGCATCACCTATCCGATTGAAGCGCAGTTTGAAAAGTTTCTCGCCGACCGCGTGCAACTGACGCTCGACACCGTGCCCGCCGACGACCAGCCGCGCCTGCTGCGCGTGCTGCTCGACAAGGACACGCCCTTTGACGGCGAGGGCGCGAAATCGCTGCGGCAGGTGACGACGCCCGAACGACTGCGCTTCTTTGAACTGCGCCTGCCCATTCGGCTCGCGCGCGATGCCGCCCACCTCACGACCGACAATCTTTTCGACGCGCTCACCGGCTTCACCGCACAGGACGCAGCCGAAACGAGCTACACGCGCGAACTGCCGCTACTTGCCGCCGCCGATTACTACGATTTTCTCGACCACGTCCTGCGCCAGGATTTAGACGACTCCGAACGCGCACGCATACACGGGCGCAGCCGCAACTATCAACAGTTTCTCCGCCTGCTCGCCGCCCTCGAACGCGCCGAAGCCCTACAAGCCCGCGTGCTGCTCGATTAAAGTCGGCAGCGCTCGACTGTGAAAGAACAAGCAGCCGGTTGAATTTGCACTGAGGCGTCTGCATGCAGATTCAACCGGCGCTCCGCTTTTTAACTGTCTGCTATTCGGCGCGCAACCGCTACATCTTTTCTTCGTCCAGTTCGCGCAGCGTATCGAGCAGGAGGTTCGTATTGCTGTGGGCCTGAATGGTGACGGGAAACGTCTGTGCGGCGCGCTCGAAATCGAACGCGCCGTCGGTCAGGGCCAAGACGACGCGCAGGGCCGCGTTGGCGCTCTGCGCGCCGCTCTCCGCGCCGACGATGCGCCCCTCGTTGAAGAAGACGCGGCTCGTCTCGCGTCCGCCGCTCACGGCCAGCGCGCCGGTCAGCCGCGCGTTCTCGATCACCTGCACGGCGTCGAAGATGCTGATGACGGCGAGGTCGCCGGCAAAGGTGACGGCGCGCGGGGCGTGGGCTGCGACACCGGCGGCGGGCGCGGGCGTTTGCAGGTCGGGGCGGCGGGCACGACGGATGGCATCTAAGCCGGCAGCGATATTGATGCGCGGGTCGAGTTGTTTGGCGTCGAGCAGGCGCTCGTGCGCCGTGTCGAAGTCCTCGCGCGTGAGGTAGAGTTGCGCAAGCGCCAGACATTGCCGCGCCGCCTCTTCCGGCTGACCTGCGCTGTGCGCGACTTCGCGCAGACGCTCGCGCAGGCGGATTGAGTGCGGCTGCCCCTTGAGCGCGTTTTGCAGCCGGCCGAGCGCGCGTTGCGGCGCGCCGTACTTGAGAAACAGTTCGGCGTCGAGCAGCGCCGTCTCGATCTCTTCGTTGTAAGCCTTGTCTGCCTGCGCTTCCGCCATCTTATCTAATCGGCCGAAGCGCCGTCAGCGCGCCCGCCGCGTCGGCGAGTTTAGCACGGGCGAGCGGCACGCCGCGCGCTCGCACATCAACAAAAACGGTTGCCCCGTAACACGATTTAGTATGCCTGCGTGCGGCGCTGCGCTCCCTTTGTACAGACGTGGCCAAACGCGGGCTGCGGCTCAGGCCATGACGCACGGCCTGAACTCAACGGGCGCAATCATGCTGAGCATTCACGTTAAAATTTCGCACACACCTTGTCGCCCCGCGCCGCGCGCATCGTGCCTGCTTGCCTGTTGCACGTAGGAAACGTGGCACGCAGCATGCATTTCTCCCCGGTGCAAGTAACCACCCCCAATTGGTCACGAGCGCGAAGCAATCCGACGATGCACTCGAACGCGAAAGCCCGGCGCGAGCGCGCAAATGTGTGCGGCCAAATAGCGCGGCGGGCAACGAGCAAACCCCAGACTCGGTAAGGAGAATTGCGCGGCATGCATGAAGAGTTATGTTTAGACGTTGACGGCGCAGCGACCATCCGCCTGCTCGACAACGGTTGGGCAGGCCCCCTGCAACAGTTATGCGCCCGCTTCAAAGCTGCGGGCCGCCGGCATCAAAACAACGGCACGCGCACGCTCGTGCGCCGCCTCAAACTCACGCGCCCCACTACCTACGCACACTGTCTGCGTGTCGCCCGCTATGCGCGCCCGATGGGGCACGCCTTCGGCTTCGACACCGCCCGACTCAAACAACTCGCGCAGGCGGCCATGATGCACGACATCGGCAAACTCTTCGTGCCCGAAGCGATCTTAAATCGCCCGCGCCGCCCGACGCGCTACGAGCGTTTTATCCTGACGCTGCACCCCTCTTTCGGTGCGCTGCTCGCCTCCTATTTCAATCTGCCGGCCGAACTGCGCGTCCGCACCCAGCACCACCATGAACGCTGGGACGGGCGCGGCTACCCGCACCGCCTCGGCGGCACGGACATCCCGCTCATGGCCCGCATCGTTCAGGTCGCCGATGCTTACGACGCGATGGTCGCCGAACGCCCCTACAGCCGGCCCGTGCGCCACGCCGACGCCGTGTTGGAACTGCGCCAGCACGTCGGCAAGCAGTTTGACCCGCGCGTGATCGAAGCATTCCTCGACACGTTTCAGACCGAATAGATCAACCACTTGAAGGGCGCGCGGGGTAGCACAAAACTCGCCGCCGCCGTCGCAACAAAGGGGCGCGCGAAGAGATGGTCAACCAGA